>PNBO01000347.1:22184-32921 GCA_003136095.1 Myxococcales bacterium | reverse complement strand
GCCGCCATCGTGGCGCTGGGCAGCGGCGTCCTGGTGTGGCTGCTCGGGCGCCGGGGCGCGCACATGGGCGCCAGCGGCGTCGTCTTCGGGTTCTTCGGTTACCTCATCGGCCTGGCCTATTTCACGCGGGCAACGTCGGATCTGCTCGTGGCCGCCGCCGTGCTCGTGGTCTATGGCGGGATCCTGGCCGGGCTCAAGCCGGCGCGGCGCGAGACGTCCTGGGAGGGCCACTTGTTCGGTCTGCTCGTCGGCCTGGCCAAGGTGTGGTGGCTGCGGCGGTGAAGGATGCGGTCACGTGTCATTGGGCCTGCCACCGCTGAACCGCGTGGCCCAACTTCACCCTTCGCCCGTTCCGCTTGCTGAGTTTCTCCGTCGAGCTGCAAGCATCGCTGCCGCGGTCAGCACCGCGCAGGCGAGTGCGAAGGCATCGCCAAGACGAGCGTAGATGCTCCGGGCGGAAAGCAGCCGAGGCTCGGCGGCAAGCACCGCCGCGGTGGCGCCCGCCTGCGAGAGCGGGAGACGCCTTTCGATCTCGCCGGTTGCGGTGATGAGGGCGCTTGGGCCCGAGCCGGTCGACCGGAGCAGATCACGCCGCGACTCGATGGCCCGGAACACGGCGTGGGCGAGGTGTTGCTCGGGCTCCGCGCTATCGCCGAACCAACTGTCGTCCGCAAGGTTGATCAGCACCTCCGCGCCACCGGCGACCAAAGCGCGCACGTGGCTGGGAAAGGCGGACTCGAAGCAGATGAAGACCCCCGCTTGCATGGCCTGCGTGCCTGGTCGCTCGCCAAGCGGGATGGCGATCGGGGCCAGACTGATGCCGGGCTGGTATCGCCTGCCGAACCGGCGCTCGCCCCAGCGAGGCAGCCACTCGCTCCAAAGAATGAGCTTCACCTTGGCATAGGCGACGCGCAGACGGCCCTCCGCATCGAGCAGGGCTGCCGCATTCCATCGGTCGCGCGTGCCGGGGTCGATGGCCTCGGCGCCGAAGAGCAGGGGCGAGGCAAACCCGACGCGCAGGCGGCGCGCATGCTCGGGCGGGTAGTCGTGAACCGCGTCCCGTCGGAGCACGGGCGAAGCCTTTTCCGGCCAGACGAGCAAGTCGAAGTGGCCAGCCTCGCGTTCGAGCTCGGCGGTGGCTTGCCGATAGCGGTCGAGCAAATCGGGGGCGGTTTGCCCGCGCCATCCGCCAAGGACGGAGCCGGCCTGCACGGCCGCGATGCGCACGCGCGGGGCTTGCGCACGCAGGCCATCAAAGCTGCTTCGCCGCGCATGCCCGAAAGCAAGCCCGAGCAGGAGGGCGACAGCGAAGACCGCCGGTCCTCGCCAAGCGAGTCGGTGACTTGCGCGCCAGGCCAGCCAGACCTGCGCCAGCAAGGCCGCCGCCGAGATCTCGAGGAAAGTGAGCAAGCACGGCCCACCCAGCTCGGCGAGTTGAGCGAGGTCGCGAAACTGGTAGTGAGCCAGCCCGAGCGACCACGGGAAAACGCTCGGAAACCACCGTTCCATGACCACGAAGGACGCGGGAGCGACCAGGGCAAGGTGCAGCGGCGGACATGTACGGCGCACGACGAAGGACCACAAGGCCCAGCCCGCGCCGTGCGCGCCCGCGAGCAGCAAAGCGGCCAGCACGGCAACGACGGGCGACCATCCCGAGAAGCGTGCCATCAAACCGGGCAACCAAGCCGCCCATCCGAGGTAGGTCGCGGTCCCTGTCACCAAGCCGGCGATGGCAGCCCGACGCGGGGTCAGGGCCGGCAGCGCGGCGAGTAAGGGGCCGAGCGCGACCCAGGCCAGCAAGGCCTGCGCGCGGCCGTGCGCGTAGCCGGGGGCGGAAATCGTCACCAAGACCGCGGTGACCAGGCCGGGCAGAACGACGCGCAGCCACGCCAGGCCCCCACTCCTCCGTGGGCGCGCGTCGGCGCGTTCTGCCCCGTCGCGTTCGTCCTTCTCGTTGGCAGGCATGCCGTTTCGTTGGATGATGTCACAGTGCTGCCCGTGCTGAACGCAAACCGTACGCCGACCGACGCGCACCTGACTCTGTGTCTGACCCACGACTGCAATCTGCGCTGCACCTACTGCTACGGCGGCCGCAAGCAAGCGCGCGCGATGTCCGCCGAGGTCGCCAGGCTGGCCATCGAGCGTTGCCTGGCCCGCGTTTCCCAGCGCATGCACCTGGTGTTCTTCGGCGGCGAGCCCCTGCTGCGCTGGCAAGATCTGGTGGCCTTTACCGATCTCGCGCGGCAACGGGCCGCCGAGACCGCCGTCGAGGTGAGACCGACCGTCACCACCAACGGCACGCTCCTCGACGACGAGCGTGTTGCCTGGCTCGCGGCCGAGCGTTTCCTGGTGGCCGTGTCGTGCGATGGCGTCCGCGCCGCGCACGATCGCAACCGCAAGGACGCAACGGGCGGCTCCACCTACGAAGCGGCGACGGCGGCGATTCGCCGCTGCCTGGCGGCCGGGCTTCGCTTACGCGTGGTCATGGTGCTCGATCCATCGAACGTCGAGCTCCTGCCCGAATCGGTGGCCGCGCTCGTCGGCATGGGAGCGCGTGAGCTAGTGGTCAACGTCAATTGGGCCGCGGACTGGTCGCCGGAATCCGTGCGCGCGCAATGCCAGGCCGCCTACGGCCGCGTCGCCGACCTGTACCTCGAAGCCTATCGCCAGAGGCAGCCGTTCTGGGTGTCGTTGCTCGACGGCAAGATCGCGAGCCACATCAAGGGCGGCTACCTCCCAGGCGACCGCTGCGACCTCGGACAGCGCAACCTCGTGGTCGCGGCGAGTGGCCGGCTCTATCCGTGCGATCGCCTGGTGGGCGAGGATCGCGATGACACCCTGGCCATCGGCGACGTGTGGACGGGGCCGAACGAGGAACGGATTCGCCGGCTAGTGAGCCAAGTCACGTCCCCTGTCGAATGTGGCGAGTGCGCGCTGGCCAGTCGCTGCCGCAATCGCTGCGCGTGCGCCAACCTGGCCATGACGGGGACCATCGACGTCCCGTCGGAGAGGCTGTGCTTTCACGAACAACTCGCCATCCGGGCCGCCGATCGTGTGGCCCAATGCCTCTTCTCCGAGCGCAATCCGCTCTTTCTCGCCCAGCACTACTATGCCAGTCCGTGCTAGGATGATAGTTACCTAGCTTGGAGAACACGATGAAGCTTCGTCCAGTTCGTGACTATCCAGAACAGGGCTACCCGCGCGCATCGGACCGATGGGTGAAGAGCCTGTTCCTCGCGGCGACCATGACCGCGACCACGCTGGGTGGCTGCGCGCCCCTCGGCGACTATTCGAAATTGGATACCGCGGACGACGTGCACGATCTCAACGGCACGGTCGACACGCCCGTCGCCGACGCGCCCGCACCGGACAAGAACGAAGCCAAGCCGCTCGACAGCGACCAGGGCGAGGCGGCCGGCCCGAAGACCGATGGCAAGTAGGACCCGCCCGCCGCGCTCCGCCACATGAGCGCGGTTCTGCTGCTCGTGGCCGGCCTGGCGGCGCTCTCCCTGTCGCACGAACTGGGCCACGCGACGGCGGCCCGCCTGCTTGGCCTGCACGTCACCCACATCTGCGTGGGGCTTGGTCCGGCGCTGGCGCGGTTCGAGCGGCGCGGGGTCCTCTGGATGGTTGCGCCAATCCCGCTGGGCGGCTTCGTGCGCGTTGCCGAGTTGGCGCCCGAGGCGGTGCCTGACCAGGGCGACGAACGGGCGTGGTTCTCCGGCAAAGCGCTGGCCAAACGCCTCGCCGTCATCGGCGCGGGGCCGGCGGCGAATTACCTCGTTGCCGCCTTGGTCGCGTTGGCGCTCGCTCTCGGTTGGGGTATCGAGACTGGCCGCGCGGCGGGACTGCGCGTGGTCTCGGTGGACGATGGCGCCCGGCTCGCTGGGCTTGCGGTCGGCGATGCCGTGCTGGAGGTCAATGGACGGGGGATCGACGGTCTTCGTTCCCTTTCGCGCGCCCTGGGCGAGTCGGGCGCGGACGACATGGCGCTCGTGGTGGTGCGGCGGAAGGGCGACCCCGTCCAACTCCGCATGCCGCGTCTCCGGGCGCGCAGTGGCGCCTTTGGGCTCGGCGCCGCGTACGTCCTGGAGCCGGAGCTGCGGCAGGCAGGTCCAGTCGAGGCGCTCGGCCACGCCCTCGCCGAGCCGCTCCGGGACGCCCGCACCCTGATCGCCCACGCAGCCAACTTGGTTCTGCCCAAGCAAGGATCGGGGTCTCGGCCGGCCGGCATCGTGGGGCTCGCCGATCGGGTGCATTCCGTCAGGCGCTGGACCGCGCGCAGCGCGCTCGCGCTCGGCATCTCGCTCTCGGTTGCCATGGGCCTGTTCAACCTGTTGCCGTTTCCCGGGCTCGACGGCGGCCGCCTCTGCCTCGAAGCGGTGCAGGCGGCCCGACGGCGGCGTCTGCCCCCGCGCTCTCTCGTCGCCGTGCAAGTGGCGGGAGGATTGATGCTGCTGGCGGCCTGGATCCTGTTGACGGCGATCGAGATCTATCGCTGGTAGGCCGCGCTTCTTCAAGTATTGCCCGAGTTCTGTGGTGAAAGACTCGGAAATTGCTCGGCTTTCAAACCGATTGGCGCTCTAGTAAAAGGCAACATTCGCGACCGTGAACAATGCCGAGCAGGTGCCGCCGTCGGGATTGGCGAGCGTCGTGCTGAGCTGCCATTGCAGGCTCACCATGAAGCTCGGGTCGAAGGTGCCGATCGGCATGCCGCCGGTCAGGGACGTAAACGGCACGCGGATGGTTGGTGCGGATGGTATCGCCGCACGCGCCGCCGCGGTGATGTCGGCGGCAGGGCCGTAGCAGCTCGAATCGGTTCCGGCGCAGGCGCCGCGGGTCGGGTCGTCGGCGTTCGCCAGGTCACGGCTGAAGGAAGCGCCGAATTGGAAGGAACACCCGCCCAGGTCACCCGAGAAGTCGAACTTCACCCCCGTGTAGGACGAAGCGTCGAGGCAGCTCGAGCTGCTGTAGTAGAGCCCAAAACCTTCCCAGTTGGCGCCGGCGCTGTCAAGTGGGCCGAAGCCGCCCGAGATGGTGAGCCCGTTGCCGTCGGCGGTGACGGTGGCGGTTGGATTGGTTTGCCCGCTCGCCGCGTACGCGTACGAGCCCCAGGCGTTCGGGGCCGTCCCGAAGCTCGGTTTCGCACCGCTCCCAGTACCATTCGTGGTGATGGCGGGTCCAGGCAGGATGGCTTGCGTGCAGGTCGGGCCGCCTGGCTGGCAGCCGGCTCCGACAGTGCGGCCCGCCGCGCCCGGGCCCGCGTCGGGGTACGCGCCCGGCGGGGTTCCCGGCGTCAGGACCGCAGGGCCGAGTGCGCTCACCCGTTGCGCCTCGCCGTACACCCAGGCGGTGATTGCGCCGGTATCCGCGAGCTCGAATGCGGCCAGGGAAACCGCCGGCAGCTGGAATGTCGGCGAGATGGGAGAGGACGGAAGCCCTGTCACCTGGATTGCTACGGGCTGGGTCGTGGTATTCCAGTTCACCAGGATGACTTCCGTTGCGTTGTCCGCGGCGTTGCGGCTGGCATAGACGCTCACGCCTGCTGGGGCCGAGGTCACGCCGAGCAAGGTCGGGCCAACGTGCTGGGCGTAGAACAAGTAGGCGTAATACTCCGGCCTCGGTTGGTGCGCCGACGTCTCGCCGATGAAGCCGAGCGACCAGTTTTCGGGATCGCTGATGTTCCAGATGGCCGATGTCCAAAGTCCGAGCCCCATCGAGGTGCCGAGACTGTCCGCGAGCCAAAGCGCCGAACCCACGGTGCCGGGCGAGGCGTCGAGCCCGCAAGTGGTGGCATCGTAGGCGACATTCATCTCGGTGAGTGCCAGGGGCTTTTGTCCGTAGCCCGTGGCCTGCAGGATGCCTTGCACCGAGGTGATGACCGCACGGAACTTCGCGGCATCGGTCGCCGCCGCGGACAATGAGGCTTGCGCGGCATTGAAGGGATAGCGGTGAATCGATACCACGTCGAAGAGATCGCCACAGCCCTGCAGAATCGGGGTCAGCCAGTCGTTGGCGCCACTCTCGGCTTGGTACTTCCACGCGAGGTCGGGCCCGACGATGAGAATCGTGGGATCGACAGCCTTCATCGCGCTCACGTAGGCGCGCGCGGTGGCACAATAGTCCGATGGGCCGTAGCTCGGAATCGCGGGCTTGCTCGCATCGGACGGCAGTCCCTGGGTGGCATAGAGATCGGGCTCGTTACCGATGGAGAAATACCTGACGCCGTAGTCTTTGGTCACGTTCGCGTAGAGCACCATCGCGGCGGCGCCGTCCGCGGTCGGCGGTTGCCCGTTGGTGTCGGCCAGGAGCGGAACCTGGATGATGGGCTGCGCGCCGATGGCCGTCGCATACGCGATGAGTGCATCCATCTGCCCCTCGTTGAAGACATCCGGGATGTTGGCGTCGTTGTTGTAGCCGCCCACGCGAATGAAGGATGGAGTGACCGCCGCGACCAGAGACTCCGTGCCTGCGACGTAGCTTCCGTAGGTCGGCGCCCACTGCCAGTAGTTGACCGACCAGGTCGTGGTGCGCGGCGTGCGCGTGACCGCCGAAATGACGACATTGGCCGGGTTGACCGCCCCGTCGGGGCCGGCGCCGGAATCCTTGTCCTTCGCCGAGCCAAGCCCACCGTCCGAACAGGTGACAGCTACCAGTAGAATCGAGAGAAACATGCCTGACCCGACCCGGGCCCAACGGGAATTTGGAATCTTCGTCATGATCGTCCTCGGCTAGTTGAAAGAAGGGCGAGGTCGCCCGAGCGGCAAGATAGCGCGCCGCCGCGAACCAGGACATTCTGGAGTCTGCCGCGCGTGGCGGCAACAGCCGCGAGATCGCTGATCTACTACCTCCGAGATTCTTCGCGTGGCGCGACGNNGCCATGGCAGACGATCGGGTCGAGCGTGTCTAGCGCGCAACCGCTCGTTTTCCGTCCGAGGAGCGCCTGGCCCGTACCCGTCCCGAGGCCAGTGAGCCGAGCGATTCCGAATCCTCCGCGAATCGATTGCCTCGAGTTTCACGTGTGCACCCGGGAAGGGCCTGAGAGTCCCTTAGCATCCGGCCGACAAGCCGGGGCGCTGGCAAGGCGGGCCGAGAACCGGCCCGGAATGTACTACTGTACTTGAGGACCGGAACCGGAGGCCCAACGCCGCCAGCGGCCGCATCGCGTGGGCGAAGGCGAGCTGGGCTTGCCGAAGCCCATCGCGGGAGGTGCGGAACCCTCCGAGGGTTCCGCGTGGGATCGTCGGCCGTCGTCACCTCTGTGACGTGATCCCCACTCCTGCTACCGGGTCGCCCGGTCGGGACGGAAATCGCCTAGCAGGCTCTCCATCGCGGACCAGATCTGAGATACGTCGTTGGCGTAGATGAGCAGGTCGCGCTTCTTGCCGTGGATGTCCTTCACATGGCCGGGCAGTTCGGCTTCCTGGTGAAAGCCGAGCTTCGCGAAGGTGCGTTGGGCGGCGATCTGGCTGTCGACCATGTGGGCGACCAGCTTGTCGATGCCGCGGTCGATGGCCAGCTTCACGATCTGGCGGGCCAGCTCGAGGCCGAGGCCCTGGCCGCGGGCCGCGCGGTCGACGTTGAGGCGGATCTCGCCGACGTGGCGGCTCCAGCCGTGCAGCGCGCGGTGCAGGGTTACCTCGCCGCGGATCGCACCGCCGACCTTACCTACCACGCTGATGGCCTCGCCACTTTCGAGCTTGGCCAGAAAGCGGCCCAGCCAATCCGCGGTGGTGACGTCGTCCGTGAGGACCAGGCGGTCTTCCTCGGGCATCGCACGATAGAATTTGAGTAGCTCGGGACCGTCGCTTGCCTCGGCCAGGGCCAGGGTCGCGCCCTTGCCGTTGCGCAGGTGGACGATGCCGGGCAGTTCCAAAGTCTCCATACGAAACCCTCCTCGCAAAGCCCTAGACTGAGATCGCCCGGCCGAAATCGTAGCCCTTGCCCAGCGCGCGCAGGTTCAAGCCCTCGGTTCCCTTGGGAACCGAATCGAGCACCGCCTTCTCGACGGCCTCGTGGGGCAGAAGGCCGGTGGCGCCGGCGAAGAAGCCGACCATCACGATATTGAGCACGAGTCGCCGGCCTAGCTCTTCCGCGAAACGCGTGGCCGGGATGCCCAGGGCGCGTACCGTGGGCGGCAGCTTGCCCGCCGGTTGTACCAGTTCCTCCTCGAAGAGCACGATGCCGTCGGGCTTGAGCTGCGGCACGAACTGCGTGAACGCGTCCTGCGACAGCAAGACCAGGATGTCCGGCCGGCGTACGTAGGGATAGCCGATGGCCTCGTCCGAAACGATGACCTGCGCGCTGCACGCGCTGCCGCGCGCCTCGGGCCCGAAAGCCTGGATCATGGCGGCGTGCTTGCCCGCGTAGATGGCGGCCGCCTTACCGATGATGGAGCCGCACAGGATGATGCCTTGCCCGCCCAGCCCACCAACGCGAATTTCGGTTCTGGTCACGTTAGCCTCCGTACGGCGTGTACTTGCCGCCGAGCGTCTGGGTGAAGTGGTCGTTCATGGCGTCGAGCCAGGTCGGGCGCTCGCGGTCGACGAACTTGCCGACGACTATCTCGCCGTCGAAGGTCAGGCCCACCTCCTTGGTGTCCGCGCCGTGCTTCACGACGCTCTTCTGCTTGTAGTGCTTGAGCTCGTCGATACCGTCGCCGAGCTTGTTGCGGCGCGAGTACAGCGTCGGGCAAGGCGAGAGCGCCTCGATGAACACGAAACCTTTCTTCCTCAGACCTTCGAGCATCGCCTTGGCGAGCTGGCGAACGTGAAAGACGGTCCAGCGCGCGACGTAGACGGCGCCGCAGGCGTCGGCCAGGAAGGGCAGGTTGAAGGGCTGCTCGTAGTTGCCGTAGGGCATGGTGGTTTGCTTGGCGCCGATGGGCGTGGTGGGCGCGACCTGCCCGCCGGTCATGCCGTAGGTGAAATTGTTCACGCAGACGACCATCAGATCCATGTTCCGCCGGGCCGCGTGCAGGAAGTGATTGCCGCCGATGGCGGTCAGATCGCCGTCGCCGGAATAGACCACGACCTTGAGCTTCGGGTTCGCCAGCTTGAGCCCGGTCGCGAAGGGGATGGCGCGGCCGTGCGTGGTGTGGAAGGAGTCGAGGTTCATGTAGCCGGCGACGCGGCCGGTACAGCCGATACCGGAAACGATGGCGATCTGATCGAGGTCCATGCCCGACTCGGTGAGCGCGCGCGTGAAGCAGTTCACGGTGGTGCCGATGCCGCAACTCGGGCACCAGATGTGCGGGATGCGGTCCTGGCGGAGGTAGGGCATCACCGGATTGACGGAGTCGATGTCGCGCAAGAGGTCGGGGGCGGTGTTGGGCGTCGTCATGATGCTGCCTCGATGATCGTCTTGAGGATGGCCTCGGGTTCGTGGACCGACCCGCCAGCGTGGGGAAGGCTGACCACCTTGGCCTGGCCCCCAACCGCGCGTTCGAGCTCGAGCACCATCTGGCCCATATTGAGCTCGGGCATGATGAAGACCTTGGCACGCGGGCAAAGCGCGCGGATCCGGGTCGCGGGGAACGGCCACACGATGCGCAGGCGCAGGTGGCCGACCGGAAGGCCGCGCTGGCGGGCTGCATCGACGGCGCTCTTGGCGATGCGTGAAGTGATGCCGTACGACACCACGACGATCTCCGCGTCGTCCAGGTAGTCTTCCTTGACGTCCACCAAATCCTCGGCGTGGTCGCGGATCTTGCGCATGAGGCGGCGCACCAGCTTGTCCTGGGCGGCGGCATTCATGGCCGGGTAGCCGCGTTCGTCGTGGGTCAGACCGGTGACGTGGATGCGGTAGCCCTCGCCGGCCTTGGTCATTTCGGGCACCAGATCCTCGCTGGTGGTGGCGAAGGGCAGGTACTCGCCCTTGGGCTTGGTGGTGAGCTTGCGGGGCACCACCTCGAGCTTGTCGGCGGGCGGGATCTCGACGCGCTCGACCATGTGCCCCACCACCTCGTCCATCATGAACATGACCGGGCAGCGGTAGATTTCGGAGAGATTGAAGGCCTTGATCATGAGGTCGAAACATTCCTGGGGCGAATTGGGCACGAGCGCAATGATTTCGTAGTCGCCGTGGCTGCCCCAGCGGGCTTGCATCATGTCGGCTTGGCCGGGCAGGGTGGGCAGGCCGGTCGAGGGACCGCCGCGCTGCACGTCCACCCACACGCCCGGCGTCTCGGTGATGACCGCGAGCCCGATGTGCTCCATCATGAGCGAAAAACCGGGGCCGCTGGTCACGCTCAGGGTCTTCTTGCCGCCCCAGGCGGCGCCCTGCACGGCGATGCTGGAGGCGAGCTCGTCCTCCATCTGGATGAAGACGCCACCAACCATGGGAATGCGGGCCGCGAAACGCTCGACGATTTCCGTGGACGGCGTGATGGGGTAGCCGGCGGCGAAGCGGCAACCGGCGGCCAGGGCGCCCTCGCACGCGGCGTGGTCGCCGTCGATGAAATGCAGGCCGGTGAGCACGCCCTTGGCATCGGNNGGAACCGGCTGGGGCTTGCCCCGGGCCTTGCGCGCATCGATGTCCTTCCAACGCTCGCCGTAGATGGCGAAGTCCGGACAGTAGAGCCCGCACAGGTCGCAGCCGGTGCAGGCCTCTGGCGCGCTCAGGTTGGGAAAATGGTAGCCCTTGGCATTGAATTCCTTGGAGAAGGTCAAGCAGTCCGTCGGGCAGAAATCGATGCAGAAGGAGCAGCCCTTGCAGATCTCCGTCCGCACGAAAACC
>PNBO01000347.1:0-22128 GCA_003136095.1 Myxococcales bacterium | reverse complement strand
GCGACAGGGTGGGCGGGCGCGCCGGCCGCGAAGAGTACCGCTCCACTCGTTATTTTGTCGTGAGCGGAGCGCGGTCGTGGTAAAGCAACACGCCATGGGAGCGCTCTGGTCCTTCGTGCGATCCACCATCGGGCTCAAGGTGGTGATGGCGGTGTCGGGGTTCGTCCTCTTCGGCTTCTTCGTCGAGCATCTCCTCGGTATGATGCTCTTCTTCAAGGGACCCCGCCTCATCAACGGCTACGGCAGCCTGCTCCACTACTCCGCGATCGTGCTGTGGTCGGCGCGGGCGGTGATGATCCTGGCCGTGGTGTCCCACATCTGGACCGCGACGGTCCTCTATTTGCGCCAACGGGCGGCGCGGCCGGTGGGCTACCAGCGCACGGAGTCGCGGACCTTTTCCTACGCGGCGCGAACCATGAAGTATTCCGGTCCGCTCGTCCTGGGCTTCGTGTTTTTCCACCTCGCCCATTTCACCTGGGGTTGGGACGTGACCCCGGCGCCCTATGTCGAGGGTGATGCCTACGCGAACATCGCCAACAGCTTTCAACACGGCTGGGTCGCGCTGGTCTACGTGGCCGGAGTCTTGCTGGTCGGCTTACACCTGATCCACGGCGGACACAGCATGTTCGAGTCGCTGGGGCTGCGGCATCGTCGCTTCGACGGGCTGATTCGCACGGTGGTCGGCGGCGTGACCATCGTGGCGGTGGTGGGCTTCGTCTTCCTTCCCTGCGCCATCCTCTTCAAGCTGGTGGGGGGCTAGCCGTCATGGATCTGCGAGCCAGCGCTCCCACGGGACCCATCGCGACCGCATGGTCCCGGCACAGGTTCGAGATGAAGCTGGTCAATCCGGCGAACAAGCGCAAGTTCAGCCTCATCGTCGTCGGCTCCGGACTGGCCGGGGCTTCGGCGTCGGCCTCGTTGGCCGAGTTGGGCTACGACGTCCGCTGCTTCTGCTACCAGGACAGCCCGCGCCGGGCGCACAGCATCGCCGCACAGGGTGGCATCAACGCCGCGAAGAATTACCCGAACGACGGCGACAGCGTGTTCCGGCTCTTCTACGACACGGTCAAGGGCGGGGACTTCCGCGCCCGCGAGTCCAATGTGTACCGGCTCGCCGAGGTTTCGGCCAACATCATCGACCAGTGCGTGGCCCAGGGCGTGCCTTTCGCGCGCGAGTACAGCGGTTATCTCGCCAATCGCTCCTTCGGCGGGGCGCAGGTGTCGCGCACTTTCTACGCGCGGGGACAGACGGGACAGCAACTTCTCCTGGGCGCCTACCAAGCGCTGGCCCGGCAAATCGCCGCCGGCAAGGTGACGATGTTTTCCCGCACCGAGATGCTGGACCTCGTGCTGGTCGATGGCCGGGCGCGTGGCATCGTGACCCGGGACTTGGTGTCGGGCAAGGTCGAGTCGCACGCGGCGGACGCGGTCATCCTGGCCACGGGCGGCTACGGCAACGTCTTCTTCCTGTCGACCAACGCCAAGGGCTGCAACGTGACGGCGACCTGGCGGGCGCACAAGCTGGGCGCCGGCTTCGCTAACCCCTGTTTCACGCAGATCCACCCGACCTGCATCCCGGTCAGCGGCGATCATCAGTCGAAGCTGACCTTGATGAGCGAATCCCTGCGCAACGACGGCCGCGTCTGGGTACCCGCGAAAGCCGGTGACGGCCGCAAGCCCGGCGCCATCCCCGAGGGCGAACGCGACTACTACCTGGAACGGCGCTATCCCACGTTTGGCAACCTGGTGCCGCGTGACGTGGCCAGCCGGGCGGCCAAAGCGGTATGCGACGATGGCCACGGGGTCGGCCCGGGCGCCCGCGGTGTGTATTTGGATTTCGCCGACGCCATCCAGCGGCTGGGCGAGGACGTCATCCGCGAGCGNNATCACCGATGAGAATCCGTACAAGGTACCGATGCGCATCTATCCGGCGGTCCACTACGCGATGGGCGGACTCTGGGTGGACTACAACTTGATGAGCACGATTCCCGGGCTGTTCGTGCTCGGCGAGGCCAACTTCTCCGACCACGGCGCCAANNAACCGGCTCGGCGCCTCGGCGCTCATGCAGGGGCTGGCCGACGGCTACTTCGTCATTCCCTACACGATTGGCAACTATCTCGCCTCGACCAAGCTGCCCAAGGTCGAGCGGGAAGGGCAGGATTTCAAGCGGTCCGAAACCGAGGCGGGCGAGCGCACGAGACGCCTCGTGGGCAACAAGGGCAAGCGCACGGCGACCTCGTTCCACCGCGAGCTGGGCAAGCTGCTCTGGGAGAACTGCGGGATGGCGCGCAACGCGACCGGCCTCAAGGCGGCAATCGAGCGGATTCCGCAGCTGCGCGAGGAGTTCTGGCGCCAGGTTCTCGTACCGGGAAGCGGGAGCGAATTGAACCAGTCACTGGAGTACGCCGGGCGCGTCGCCGATTTCATGGAATTCGGCGAGCTGCTGTGCCGGGACGCCCTGGAGCGCAAGGAATCGTGCGGCTGCCATTTCCGCGAGGAGTTTCAGACCGAGGAAGGGGAAGCCAAGCGGAACGACGCGGACTTCGCCCATGTCGCGGTCTGGGAGCACCGGGGCGAAGGCAAGGAACCGGTCCGGCACCAGGAACCACTGACCTTCGAGAACGTGCATCTGGCACAGCGGAGCTACAAATGAACCTCATCCTCATGGTGTGGCGCCAGGCGGGCCCGGCCGTGGCGGGCCGCCTGCAGCGCATCGAGGCCAAGGAAATCAGCCCGGATATGTCCTTTTTAGAGATGCTGGACGTCGTCAACGAGCGGCTGACGCTGGCGGGCGAGCGGCCCATCGCCTTCGANNCACGGGCCGCGGCCCGGCACGACCACGTGCCAGTTGCACATGCGCCAGTTTCGCGACGGGCAGACCATCGTCATCGAGCCCTATCGGGCCAAGCCCTTCCCGGTCTTGCGCGATCTCATCGTGGACCGCAGCGCGCTCGATCGCATCATCGCGGCGGGCGGCTACATCAGCGCGTCGACGGGCTCGGCCCCCGATGGTAACGCCATGCTGGTGGCCAAGCCCAAGGCGGACGCGGCTATGGACGCCGCGGCGTGCATCGGCTGTGGGGCTTGCGTTGCCGCGTGTCCAAACGCCTCGGCCGTGTTGTTCGTGGGCGCCAAGATCTCCCACCTGGGGCTCCTGCCGCAGGGACAGCCCGAGCGCTGGACGCGCGCCNNGAATTGGTGCGATTTTTCTTGTGGCCAGGCGCTCGCTGCAAGCGGATACTGTGTGAAGAGGGGCGGCGTGAAGGAAAGCCGCCCCATACTTCTCGATGCTGGGGGGCGACATGCGATCCTGCTTGACGTGCACGAAGGATTTTCCAATTGAGTACCAGTTTTGTCCGCTTTGCGGCGAGCCGTTCTCGAAGGAGAACGATCCGCGCTACTGGGCCCGCAAGGCGCTGATGTCCCGCATGGACGGCGAGGACATCGCGGCGTCTATTAGGGCGATCGAGAAGGCTTCCAGCCTCGCGCCCGGCAACGCCCACCTCCTGTCGGGGCTCGGCAATCTGCTCTACCGTGCCGGCGAACTGGAACGATCGATCGAGGCCTTCAAGCGTGCCATCGCGCTCAAGCCGGGCTACGCGGAAGCGCACTACGATCTCGCGCTGTCCTACTATCGGGTCGGCAAGATCCATCTCGCTATCAAGTCGCTCGAGAAGTGCATCGAGCTCGACCGCGACTACCTGGCGGCGTACTACTGGCTGGGCATCACCTACTATCACGTGGGCAAGGAGCTGGAAGCCATCGCGGCCTTCAAGCACCTGCTTGCCCTCAATCCGGCGTCGGTGATCGCCAACTACCACCTCGGCGTCAATTACGCGTCCCTCGGCCGGTACGAGGAGGCCATCGCCAACTTCAAGCGCGTCCTGGACGTTTGCCCCGACGATCAAGCTGCGGCCTATCATCTGGGGGTGGCCTACTACAACGCGCAGAAGATCCCCGAAGCGACCGACGTGCTTCGCAAGGCTCTCGAACAAGATCCGCGAGACCATCGCCTGCACGAGATGTTCGAGATGCTGACCGAGGTGCCGGGGATTTGAGGCGGGAGGAGGTGGACGGCCACGAGCCTGGTTTCGTTGACCAACCCACCTGCCAGGGCTAGCGTTCTTGGGCTATGGCAACCATCTCGTCATCCGTCACGGTGATTCCGGGGGCGCTGCCGAAGGCGCAGTTTCTCGATGCGCGGGTGGAGGTTCTTCGCAAGCGGTTCCCCAGGGCGATCATCGACCGCTATCTGGAATTGATGCCGGAATTGGGGGAGGGCGTTCTCGTGGCGCCGGGAGCCGCGATCGTCGGAAACGTGCGATTGGGCCAGGACGTGTCGTTCTGGTACGGCTGCGTCGCGCGCGGGGATCTGGCGCCGGTGACGGTGGGAGATCGATCGAACATCCAAGACGGGACGGTGATGCACGTGGCGGACAACGGCCCTTGTGTGGTGGGCGTGGACGTGGTGGTGGGGCACCGGGTGATGTTGCACGCATGCCGGGTCGAGGACGCGTGTCTCATCGGCATGCAGGCCACGCTGCTCGACGACTGCGTGGTCGGCGAGGGCTCCATCGTCGGGGCAGGGGCGCTGGTCACGCAGCGAACCGTGATCCCGCCGCACAGCCTGGTGCTGGGCGCGCCGGCCAAGGTGGTGCGCACCCTCGACCCGAGCGTCGCCGACGAGCATCGCGCCCTGGCCGGCAAGTACATGCGCATCAAGGAGAACTACCTGCGCGACAGCCTCCGGCGAGGCTAGGCCTACTCCTGGCGGGCGACGGCTGCGAGGGGTGTTTCCTCGCCCTCGTGCATGACCGTGGCGTGACCCAGGGTCTTCTCGGCGATGGAGTCGATGAGGGTGTAGGCCACTGGCACGACAACCAAGGTGAGCAGCGTGGATGTGATGAGGCCGCCGATGACCGCGACGGCCATGGGCGCGCGCAGCTCGCTGCCCTCGGAAAGGGCGAGAGCGATGGGCAACATGCCGAAGATCATGGCCGCTGTGGTCATCAGAATGGGACGGAGACGCACGGGGCCGGCCTCCAGCAAGGCATCGAGACGGGTCTTGCCCTTGCGCCGCAAGGTATTGGTGTAGTCCACGAGCAGGATGGCGTTTTTGGTCACCAACCCCATGAGGAGAATGATGCCGATCATGGTGATGACGTTGAAGGGGCTGCGGAAGATCGCCATGGCGCCAAAGGCGCCCACCATGGACAGAGGCAATGAGAGCATGATGGTGAAGGGCTGCAGGAAGCTTTCGAACTGCGCGGCCAGCACCAGATACACGATGATCACGGCCAGCAGCAGCGCCGTGATCAGATTGCCAAACGATTCGCGCATGATGTCGGCCATGCCCGACCAGCCCGTGTTCAGGGTGGGGGGGATCAGCTTCTTCGCGGCCGCGTCGATCTGGGTGGTGGCGTCGCCCAGGGCCAGGTCCTTCAGGTTCGCGTATACCGTGATCTGACGCTGCCGGTTCTGGCGCTCGATCTTCGCCGGGCCGGTGCCCGGCGTGATGTCGGCGACGTTGGCCAGGGTGACGAGTTGGCCGGTGACCGAGCGGACCTTGACCGCCGCCAGATCCTCGGCGGTCTGACGGAACGACTCGTCGAGCTTCATGCGCACGTCGTGGCGTTCACCCCCGACGCTGATCTCGGAGATCTTATCGTTGGCCATGAGGTTGCGCACGGTCATGGCGATGGAGGCAATGGGCACGCCCAGATCCGCGGCGCGGTCACGGTCGATGTGGATGGCCACTTCGGGCTTGCCGCCGCGATAAGTGGTGTCGATATCGACGAAGCCCTTCTGCGTCTTCATCCAGGCGATGAGCTCGTCCGTGGACTTGCTGATTTCCGAGTATTCCCTGCCGCGCACGTTGAACTGAATGGTGGCGGCGCGGAAGGCGGATGCGCCTCCTCCTATCATTTGATAGGGCTCAACGGCGAAATTCACGTCGCCGCGGCCCAACCACGCAGGCAACTGGTCGCGGGCGAAGTCGATGACTTGGGCCTGGGTAAAGGCACGAGCCTTCTTGGGCACCAGATTGACTTGGATCTCGGCTCGGTTGATTTCCGACTGGGCGCTGGCTCCGATGGTCACCAAGGTGTCCTGCACGCCGGGGACGCTCCGTAGCTTGGTCGCGATGGCCTCCGCGCTCGTTTCCGTCAGGCCCAGTGAGCTCCCCGAGGGCATTTCCAGCTTGACGGAGAATTGCCCGCGGTCCTCGGTGGGCATGAATTCCTTGGGCACGATGAGCACCAGACCGAGGCTGGCGAAGAAGACGACGACGGCCACGAGGACGGTGAGCGCGCGATGGTTGAGAGCCCCGGCGAGCAGCCGCTTGTAGGCATGCTCGATGCCGTCGAGGAAGCGTTCGATGAAGCGGGCTACGGGGCCCTTGCCGGTGTGGCTGCGCAGGAAGCGCGAAGACAGCATCGGGGTGAGGGTGAAGGCGACGAAGAGGGACACGGACACGGCGAAGGCGACGGTGAGACCGAACTGGATGAAGAAGCGGCCGATCATGCCCTTCATGGTGGCGACGGGGACGAACACCGCGAGGATGGAGGCGGTGGTGGCCATGACCGCCAACCCGATCTCGGCGGTGGCCTCGCGCGCGGCCCGCATGGGCGACGCTCCTTCTTCCAGGTGGCGGTGGATGTTCTCGATGACCACGATGGCGTCATCGATCAGGATGCCGATGGAGAGTGACAGGGCCAACATGGTCATCATGTTGATGGTGAAGCCCATGGCCTTGATGAAGGCGAAGGTGGCGATGACCGAGACGGGCAGGGCGGTGGCGCTGATCAGGGTGGCGCGCCAATCGTGAAGGAAGAAGAGAATGATGAAAATGGCGAGGCCGGCGCCGAAGAGCAGATCGAACTTCACGTCGCTGATGGTGCGCTCGGTGAAGATCGAATTGTCCGAGGCCACGGTCATGGTGATTTTGGGGCTCTGCTTCTGCAGCTCCGCCAGCATGGCCTTGGCCTTATGGGAGACCTCGACGGCGTTGACCCCCGATTGCTTGCGTACCAGCAGGGTCACGGAGGATTTTCCGTTGAAGGTCGCGTACGAGCGGCGTTCCTGCTCGCTATCCTCGATGCGGGCCACGTCGCGTAGTCGCACCGCCGAGCCGACGGCGGCGGGAATGATGATGTTGCCGAGCTCGGCGGCGGAATAGACCTGGCCGCGCGTCTTCACCGAGAGCTCCTGCGCGTTCGTGTCGAGGCGGCCCCCCGGGATCTCGACGTTCTGGGCCGCCAGCGCCTGCGCCACCTCGCCGGCCGCCAAGCCAAACGAGTCGAGCCGCCGCGGATCGATCCACACGTGGAACTCGCGCTCTTGTCCGCCGACGATGTCGATGACACCGACGCCGTTGATGGATTGCAGGCGTTGCTTGATGACGTCCTTGGCGAACTGGGTCAGCTCGCGCTTGGGCATGTCGGAGGAAAGGGCGACCGCCAAGATGGGCACCGCGCCAAAGTCCAGCCGGTCGACCACCGGCGGATCGAGATCGGAGGGCAGCTCGCGGAGGATGGCCGAGACCTTGTCGCGCACATCCTGCGCGGCTTGGTCCGCCTTGCGCTCCAGCTCGAACTGGATGACGACGAAGCCAACGCTTTCCATCGAGGTCGAACGCAGCATCTTGATGCCGTTGACGGCGCTGATCGCTTCTTCGAGCTTGTCGATGACCCGCGACTCGACGATCTCGGGATCGGCGCCGGGATAGACGGCGGTCACGGTCACGATGGGGAATTCGACCTCGGGGAACATGTCGATGGGGAGCTGCAAATAGCCCCATACGCCGAACACCGCGAGCACGCTCACCATCACCGTCGCGAAGACGGGACGCTTGATGGATACGTCGGCAAGTTTCATGGCTAGTCCTTGGCGACGGGCGCAGCCGGCTTGGCCGGCGTGGGCTTGGCCGGCGTCGGCTTGGCGACGGGCCTACCCTTGGGGACGCCGGCGTCGGGGGCCTTGACGCCTGTCAGGGTGACCTCGGCATAGAGGCCCGAGCGCAGGGCGTGATCCTTGTTCGGGATCTCGGCGATGGCCGAGCAGGTGCGGGTGTGCGGATCGAGCGCCGCCACCACGCGGGTCAGGCGCGCCTCGATGGTTTGGCCGATGGCCGGGAAACGCGCGCGGACCATGTCGCCGGCCTTGACGTTGGCCATCTCGCTCGACGGGATCTGGATGCGCAGGTCGAGGGGATCGACCTCTTCGATGATGACCAGCGGAGTGGCGGGCATGACCGAGGCGTACTCGCCCTCGTTGACCATGCGCTTGACGATGATGCCGTTGAACGGCGCGTGCACGGTGGCGTCGGCGAGCGCTTTGCGGCCCATGGCCACCGCGGTTTCGGCCTGCAATACGCCGGCCTGCGCCCCCTTGTAGCGCGCGTCGATCATGTCGAATTGGCTCTGCGGCACGGCCTTGTCGTCGAGGAGGGCTCGGGTCCGGTTCCAGTCGAGCTTGGCGGAGTCGAGCTGGACCTTGGCAGCCTGGAGCCCAGCCTCCGCCTGCTGCATGCGCAGGGCGAAATCACGTGTGTCGAGGGTGACCAGGGCCTGGCCGTTCTTGACGATGTCGCCGTCGCGCACGTGCACGCGCGTGACCGTGCTCGACACCTTGGGGGTCAGCGTGCTCTTGCGGTGGGCCTCGGTCTGTCCCGAGAAAAAGGAGCTGCCGGGCGGGGGAGGAGGAATGGTGTCGGAGGCCGCAGCAGGATCCGCCACAGACCCGGCCGCCGGCGCGGGGGCCGGCGCTGCCGTGGCGGGCTTGGGCGCGGGCGCCGCCTTGGGGGCGGTTGGAGCCGGAGCGCTGGCAGGCAGACGGGCCTTATCGCCATCGCGGTTGCACGAGGCGGAGAGCACTAGGGGAAGACTGAAGGCAACGAGGAGAGTGCGAAACATGGCGTAGTTCCTCTGCTGGATGGTGGCGGTCATGGTGCGGCCTTTGCGGCGGGGTGGACCTCACCCATGGCACGGGCGAGATTGGATCGGGCGATGAGAACTTCGTAGATGGCGGCCTGGTGTTGGCCGCGCGCGGTGGTGAGCTGGGTCTCGGCGTCGAGCACGTCGAACGAGGTGTTGCTGGCGCTCTCGTAGCGTTTCTGCTCCATGCGGAAATTCTCTTCCGCGGAGACCACGGCGCTGGATGCGACTTCGAGTGCCTCCATGGCGGTGGTGACCCCGACATGGGCGCTGCGCGCGTCGAGGCGAATCATGTCCTCGACCTTGCGGCGGGCCGCCTGCGCCTGAGCCAGGCGTACCTTGGATTCTTCGATGCCGTAGTAGGTGCTGCCGCCTTCCCAGATGTCCCACGAGGCGGTCAGGCCAATGAACCAGGACTTGGGCAGGCCCAGCAACGATGAGGTCGCGCGCGTGTAGTTGGCGACCGCGTTCACCTGCGGAACCATTTTCGACTTGGACAGACTCACGCCACCCTCGGCCAGGTCGATCGTTGCAGCCAGCTCCTTGAGCTCGATGCGCGAGCCTACTGCCTGCTCCTCGGCCTGACTGGCCGCGATGGGGGGCTGTGCATCGGGCGGCCCCGCGATGTCGACCGGATCGATCGGGCTATCGGGCGAGCGGCCCATGAGCGTGGCCAACCGACCGGCCGCCAGGATCACGCCGCCTTTGGCCTGGATCAGGCGCTGTTGCGCCGAAGCCAGCCCCAACTCGGCGCGAAGGACATCGTTGCGTGCGACCGCGCCGCGCTCGAAGAAGGTGCGGGCTCGTTTGACCTGCGTGGCGACCTGCTCAACCGACCTTTCCGCCACCTCCGCCATGCGCTTGGCCTGCAGCACGCGGTAGTACGCCTCGGTGACCTGATAGGCCACGTCGCGCTTGGCGGCCTTGCGTTTTATCTCCGCGACGTCGATGCCCAGTTTCGCCAGCTGGTTCGCCTCGTACACCGTCCATAGGGCACCGAGCGGCTGAGCGAGGGTCACGCCCGCGGACCATGTCCATTGGGGACGAAAGATCAGGTAGTCCGTCTGGATTTTGAGTACATTGACGGGCTTTCCGTTGGCATCGGTCATCGGTGTTCCGTCGGGATTCTTCCTCTGGAGCGGCACTAGGGTTCCGCTCGCATCCGGCACCATCACGGGATCCCAGTTGCAGGTGCTGCAGTACATCGGGAGCATCCCGAAGAGCGGCGCCGAGAAGGTCGTGTCCCAGCGCTGAATGCCCGCATCGAGTCTGAGCCGCGGGCTGTAGCCACCGCGCGCACTGTCCTTCTTGGCCTGCGCCGCCTCGATCTCCAGGTTGGCGACGGCCGTGTCCGGGCTGTCCCTCAGTGCGATCGCCACGCACTGGTCGAGAGTCAGCGTTTCCGCGCGCGCGGCCAGCGGCGCCAGGGCTGTGATGATGAAGAGCGCCGGGAACGTTCTTGGTCCAGTCATTTCTTGCGTGCTCCGGTCTTGGGCTTGCTGCTTACGCCGTGGAAGAAGAACTCGGTGATGATGGGCGCGTAGTCGACGAAGCTGCCGGGCTGGACGTTGCCGCGCCACTCGTGGAGCAGACCGAACGCCATGCCGAAGAGCATGCGCGCCACGAGCTTCGGGTCGTTGCCGCCCAGGTCATCGCCCTTGGCGTTGCGCTGCAGCCATTCCGCCAAGCAATCGATGCGCCGCTCGAAGTTGGTGTGGAAGCTGGGGCCGTGGCCGTCAGGGCCGCACAAATCGCTGCCCGCCTCCTCGCCGAGGAAGGTGATGAAGGTGTCTCGGCGTTTCTCGACCAGCTCCATGTGGCGGTGGAGCACCAGCTCGAAACGCTGGCGAAAGCTGAGCCCGCCGGGCACCGGTTGTTCGAAGACCTGGATGTACTCATCGGTGAGCTGGTTCGACATCGCATCGACGATTTCCTGCTTGCTCTTGAAGTAGGTGTAAAGCGATGCCGCCGTGTAGCCCGCCTCGCGCGCGATGTCCTGCATGGTGGTGCCGTGCAGTCCGGTGCGGGAGAAGGCGCGGGTCGCCGCCTCCAGGATATCGAGGCGCGCGTGCGCCATGGTACGTTGCCGTCGCTCACCAGCCTGCATGTTCGTTTTCCTGAATCATGGTTATCTGATACCGAATACAGATTCAGTGTGACGAATGGTCATTCGGAAGTCAACCGGGAATCTTGTGCAGGGGAGTCGAGAGCAATCGCAGCCAGTCTTGCGTTGGCTGACAGCATAGGCAACCGGCGCGAAGCTCTTGAACCTTTGGACTCAAATGTATAGTCTCCCGAGATGCTGCTTGATACTCCCCTCCGTGAAGCCCTGACGTTCGACGATGTTTTGCTCGTACCGGCGGAGAGCGAGGTCGTACCCAAGGATGTCGATGTCCGTTCGCACTTGACGGCGAGCATCACCCTGGCCATCCCCATCCTGTCGTCGGCCATGGACACGGTGACCGAGGCGCCCACGGCTATCTGCATGGCGCGCGAGGGCGGACTGGGCGTCATCCACAAGAACATGACCATCGACCAGCAGGCGCTCGAGGTCACCAAGGTGAAGAAGGCCGAGACCGGCGTGGTCATCGATCCCGTGACCATCGATCCGGACCAGAAGCTGTTCGCCGCGCTCGAGCTCATGCGCCGGCACGACATCTCGGGTCTGCCCGTGGTCGGCCGCGACGGCAAGCCGGTCGGCATCCTCACCAACCGCGACGTGCGGTTCGAGCGCAACCTGGATCAGTCGGTGCGCGACGTGATGACGACGAACCTCATCACCGCGCACGAAGGCATGAGCCTTGAAGGCAGCAAGGAGCTTCTGCACAAGAACCGCATCGAGAAGCTGCTGGTCATCGACAACGCCGGCAAGCTGCGCGGGCTCATCACCATCAAGGACATCGAGAAGGCGCAGCAGCACCCGAATGCGGCCAAGGACGAGATGGGCCGCTTGCGCGTGGGCGCGGCCGTGAGCACGAGCGCCGACATGATGGCGCGCGTGGCGGCCCTGATCCACGCTGGGACCGACGCCATCTGCGTCGATACCGCGCACGGGCATTCGCGGGCGGTGGTGGAAGCCGTGGCCGAGATCCGCAGGACCTTCCCCAAGGCGCAGATCGTCGCGGGAAACGTGGCGACGGCCGAGGGCGCGCTGGCCCTGGCCAAGGCCGGCGCGGACGCGGTCAAGGTTGGCATGGGGCCGGGCTCGATCTGCACCACGCGCGTCGTGGCCGGCATCGGCGTACCGCAAGTCACGGCGGTGTCCGACTGCGCGAAGGCCCTGGCCAAGACCGAGGTGCGGGTTGTCTCGGACGGCGGCATCAAGTACTCCGGCGACATGGTCAAGGCCATCGCGGCCGGGGCTCACACCGTGATGATCGGCGGGCTGTTCGCCGGCACCGACGAAGCGCCGGGCGAGATCATCCTCTACCAAGGCCGCAGCTACAAACTCTACCGCGGCATGGGCTCGGTCGCTGCCATGCGCGAGGGGAGCCGGGATCGCTATTTCCAAGCGGAGGTATCCACCGAGGCCAAGCTGGTGCCCGAGGGCATCGAGGGCCGCGTTCCCTACCGCGGCAGTTTGTCGCAATCGATCTACCAGCTCATCGGCGGTCTGCGCTCGGGCATGGGCTACTGCGGCTGCAAGAACCTCGACGAGATGCGCACCAAGACTCGCTTCATCAAGATCACCTCGTCGGGCCTGAAGGAATCGCACGTGCACGACGTCATCATCACCAAGGAAGCCCCCAACTACCGTGTCGAGCAGTAGGCGACTTCACGCCTCGCCCCGCAACGCGGGGAGAGGCAGCCGAGCGGAGCTCGGCGGTGAGGGGGAGTGGCCCCTCACCCTCGCCCTCTCAGCCCAGGGCACTTCGGGACCACCCCACCCACCTACGCACCCCGCGGCTTCGCCGCGCCCTCGCCCGCGGGGACGCGGGGAGAGGGGACCGGAGCCGATTACCAGGGAGCATCTCGATGTCCGCTAAGCAAGTCATTCTCATCCTCGACTTCGGGTCGCAGTACACGCAGCTCATCGCGCGCCGGGTGCGCGAGCTCAACGTGTATTCCGAGATCCATCCCTTCGACTTGCCGCTCGAACGTATTCGCGCCATGCAGCCGGCCGGCATCGTTCTCTCGGGCGGGCCGTCCTCGGTGTACGACGAGGGCGCGCCGCGGATCACCGCCGAGATGTTCGCACTGGGCGTCCCCATCTTGGGGATCTGCTACGGCGTGCAGCTGACCTGCCTTCTTCTCGGCGGCAAGGTGGTGTCGGCCACGCACCGCGAGTATGGCCGCGCGACCCTGCGCCTGGAAACGGCCTCCGAGCTGTTCCATGGCTTCGCCACCAGCGAGGACCTCGCCGTGTGGATGAGCCACGGCGACCGCGTCGAGACGCTGCCCGATGGATTCTCCTGCGTTGGCACCAGCCCGAACTGTCCCTTCGCGGCGGTCGAGGCCGTCGGGCGCAAGTTCTGGGGCGTGCAGTTTCACCCCGAGGTGGCGCACACGCCGCGCGGGATGGAGGTTCTCGGCAACTTCGTCTTCCGTATCTGCAAGTGCCAGCCGAGCTGGACCATGGCCAACTTCGTCGACGAAGCCGTGGCCACGGTGAGGCGGCAGGCGCCCGCGGGGCGCGTGATCTGCGGCCTCTCCGGCGGGGTCGATTCCTCGGTGGCGGCCTCGCTGGTCCACCGCGCGGTCGGCGATCGCCTGACCTGCATCTTCGTCGACAATGGACTTCTGCGCGCGCGCGAGGCCGTCCAGGTCGAGGGGTTTTTCCGCGGCGCCTTCCAGATGAACCTCGTCGTGGTCGACGCCGCCGAGCGGTTCCTGTCGAAGCTCTCTGGGGTCGACGAGCCGGAGCGGAAGCGCAAGATCATCGGCCGCGAATTCATCGAGGTGTTCGAAGAGGAGGCGCGCAAGCTGGGCGGCGCGGACTACCTGGTGCAGGGCACGCTCTATCCCGATGTCATCGAATCCGTTTCGCACAAGGGGCCCTCGGCCACCATCAAATCCCACCACAACGTGGGTGGTTTGCCCGAGAAGATGAAGCTCAAGCTCATCGAGCCGTTGCGCGAGCTGTTCAAGGACGAGGTACGCACGCTGGGCGCCGAGTGCGGCTTGCCCCACGACATGCTCTGGCGGCAGCCGTTTCCCGGTCCGGGGCTGGCGGTGCGCGTGCTCGGCCCGGTCAGCAAGGCGGCCTGCGATCTCCTGCGCGCGGCCGACGTCATCATCGACGAGGAGATCCGCGCCGCCGGNNCCCGTGCGCAGCGTCGGCGTGATGGGCGACGAGCGCACCTACGCCAACGTGCTCGCCATCCGCGCCGTGCACTCGCGCGACGGCATGACCGCGGACTGGGTACCGCTGCCGCACGACCTCCTGGCCACCATCTCGTCGCGCATCGTCAACGAGGTGCGCGGGATCAATCGCGTGGTCTACGACATCTCGTCCAAGCCGCCGGCGACCATCGAATGGGAATAGTCCGGGCGCTGCCGCTGGGTCTGCTTGTCTTCGCGGTGACCGCGCAGGCGAAGGAGCCCGCGTCGTTCCGGCGGCCGCTCGACGAGGCCGAGATCGACTGGAGCGCGGGCACCATCACGGCCCAGGCCGGCGCGGCGGCCGACATCCGCATGCCCGGACCGGACGCGGCCCGGCCTGGGGCGGAACGTCGCGCGCGCGCGGCAGCGGAGGAAAAGCTGCGTGCGGCTTTGCACGAGATCGTGCCGGGCAAGAAACTCGACGACAAGGCCGCGCTGGCGCGGGCGAGCATCTCGCGCATCGAATACCAGTCGAACGGCGGGGTCGTCCTCTGGCTGGCCATTCGCTTCTCCGACCTGGTGTCCGCCAAGCCGGCCACGACTTCGCTGCGGGTCGCGAGCATGCCGCTGTCGCTCGCGCCGGTTGTCACCGCGGGTGGCAAGACGGCCACGCTCGGCGTCGCGACCTACCGTCCGGCCGCGGAGTGCCCCAAGGACGCGGTGCCGGTCCGGCGCGACGGCGAGGGACGGCTCGTGCTGGCCGACCAGGATGGCAAGCTGGTCGATTCTCTCGCCGGAGCGGCGGTTGTGATCTACCTTGAGAACCCGCAGCCATGACCAAGTTGGGGATTTTCGCCGCGGGCCTCTGCCTGCTCGTCGCCACCCGCGCCGCCGCGCAAGCGGAGGAGCCGAAGCAGAACGTCGTGCGCGCCGAGACCCCCATCGTCGCTGGCAACGTCGTGAACGCCAAGAAGCGCGCGTTGGCCGACGCCTTTCGCCAGGCGGCCGAGCAAGCCTTCGCCGAGCTACTCAAGCTGGGCGAGCCGATGCCATCGCCCGCGCCGCCGGGCGTGGCCCAGCTCAAGGCCTCGCTGGCGAATAATGCGCAGAAGTTCGTGCGGAGCTACCGCCTCATCGATCAGCAGAGCGAGGGCGGCGTCTTGAAGGTGATGGTCGAGATCGACGTCGACACGGTCCTGCTGCGGCGTGAGATCGATCGCATCCGGGGCGCCGCCGCCGCGCAAGCGCAGACCGCCGCCGTCAAGCCGGTGGCCAGAGTGCTCTTCGTCGCCGGCGCCGCGCCGGCGGGCGGGCTGGTAGCCGCGGCGCTGGGCCCCGAGGGCGTGCGTGCGCAGCTCGATCCGGCCGGTGGCGAGTCCCAGCTTCTGGCCAGCGCGGCCCGGCAAAACGCCTTCGCGCTCTTCGTCGTGGCCAAGAGCGCAGGCGAGGAGAGAGTGCGCGGAACCACCCGGGTCCCGGTCAAGTGCAGCCTCACCTGGCGTCTCTTTGGGGCCGGCGCGCAAGCCGCACAGGGGCCGGCCGTGGCTCGCGCCGACGAGGAGTATGGCTTTGGCGCGGACGAGACGGCGGCGCGCAACGCTTGCCTCGAGCGCGCCGCGGCCACGGTCGCCCGTGGGGTCGCCGCCAGCCTGCGCACGCCGGTGACGAGCGCGCCGTTCGTGACCTTGCAACTCGACATCGCGGACGTGGGTGTCATTCCCGTCGTGTTGCAGGCCCTCAAGCGCCTGGGCTCCGTGACCGCCAGCGAAGTGCGGCAGGTTTCGGCCAACCAGGCGGAGATCCGCGCGTTCACCCGCATCGGCGGTCCCATGCTCTTGCAAGCGCTCGGCCGTGAGCTGGGCGGAAAGCTCCTCCTCGTGCCCACGCGGACCGCCAGCGAAGTGGTCGCCGTGAAGGTGCAAGGGCCGGACACGCCATTGCCCTCGCCGGAAGAGAAGCGGTGAAATGATGAAAGCCCTGTCCCTCCTTGTCGCCGTCGTTGGATTCTGTATCGGGTGCGCCACCATGAAGCCCGAGGAAGCGGGCACCCTCACCATCGAGTGCAACGTGCCCGAGGCTGCGGTCCTGCTCGACGACGCGGTGGTCGGCCGCGCCGGTGAGCTGAAGAAGAGCGCCAAGAGCCTCCGCCCCGGCTTCTACCGTGTCGAGATCCGCCACCCCGGCTACTACTCGTATTTCACCGAGATCAACGTCGCCGAAGGCGGCGCCGCCGCGGTGAAGGCGGACCTGCATCCGCTGCTTGACTAACCCCGGCCTCTCCCCTTTGGGGAGAGGCCGCCGAGCGGAGCTCGGCGGGTGAGGGGACTCGCCGGGCGCGGCCGCCTACTTCGAGCGCCGCTGTCTGTCCCAGCGCAGGAAGCGCAGGTTGATGTGGCGTCGCTCGGCGAGCTCCGCGGCCTTGTGCATGAGTAAGCGGATCCCGTCCCGGACGTTGTCGTGATAGAGGAGATTGATGAGCCCGCTCGATAGGTTGCCGGGCTGGGGCTCGCTGCGAACCATCGCCGCGTCCGAACACAGCCGACGGCCGAGCCGCTCGCGCAGCCCGGCTGGTGGCAGTCCGCTGATGGGCGCGTCGAGGAGGCGGACCGCCATCTTGAACGCGAAGGTCAACGCGCTGACGGCCCCCAGGCGGCGGGCATCGCTCCATAATTGCTGCCAGTCGATCTTGGCCTGCCAGCGACGGGCGATCTCTGCGATGTCCACCAGCCACTTGAGCCCAGCCCGGAACCGGTGCGTCGCTAGGTGGAGGCTCACGGACAGCAGCAGATCCGTGGGCGAGAGGCCCGGCAGTTCCCCGTCCACCGTGCGCACGCGCCTCGAGCGGGTGAACCATTCGGCGAGCACCGACTGGAAGTCGAAGAAACCGTAGGTTGGCTGCCAGTGCAGCTCGAACATCACCTGCCGCTTGCCCGTGGGTTTCACCAGCGTGACGTGGTGGTAGTAGTCGTGCTGGGCAGGGACGTAGCCGGTTTCCTCGAACCCCCTTTCCCGCAATATGCCCAGCACCTGCTCGAACCGGTCCGGCCGGCAAAGCAGATCGACGTCGCACATGGAACGGAAGCCGGGGTTCGCATAGATCCCGGCCCCGACGAGCGCGATCCCCTTGAGTGGAATCAGCAGCACGCCTCGTGCGCTCGCCTGTGCGCACACCGCGACGGTTTCGCGCAGGAGCCTGCGGTTTTCCACCTCGATGTGCAGGCCGGCCATGGCCAGGTTGTGTTGCGCGCCGCCGAGCCCGAGTTGGCGCAGGTTGCTTTCCACCAGCCCGGCGATCCCGCCGCGCACGGCAAGGCTGGCGACCTGGGTCCAGTCGATCCCTGTCTGCCCACGCAGGAAGCTCGTGTCTTTGTCGCCGAGCTCCTGGCGGGCCAGCCGCAGCAACGCGCGCTCCTCGGCCGTCAGCTCGCTTGGCGTTCCACTTGCCACGCGCCGAACAGACTGCGAACCCGCTGCCGAGTCAAGACACGGCAGGGCAGGGCCCCACTTCACGCCTCGCCCCGTCGGGCTGAGATGCCGACCCGCCAAGGCCCAGATTGCGCACTGCCTTTCTTGCCACAGCCGCGGCAGCGGCCGAATCGCCTCGCCCCGCAACGCGGGGAAGCGGCATGGGCTCAAGCCGAAGGAGCTCGACCGCATGGCGGGTGCCTTCGAGCACGCGGACGTCGTGCGGGCTGGGAAGTAGTCACGGCCGTGGCCGATGGTGATCCGTCCGGCAAACGCTGTGGGTGGATGTCGTCTATCGGGGCGCCGACGTGCGGAGGGGCCCAACCGACGTCCGAAAGCCGACGGTCTGGCGGCATCGGTGGCGGCCAGACGCCGTTTTGGGGATGGCCCCGAGCTTGCTTTCCTTCGGTCCGGGTTGACCGCCTCCCGAGCCTGCCTCTTCCCGAGCCGCGTTTGGGTTTCTCCTTCTCAGGAATGCGTCACGGGAAGAGGCCGGGCCGGGCAAATCCACTCGCAGGAGGGACACTATGCAGGCTGAACGTCGTGAACTTGATTTGGACGAGACCGCGCTAGGCGCGAATGACCTCGATATCATCGAGGAGGGCGACGAGACAGAATTCCTTGCGTGCGAGCAGTCTTCGGGCATGCACGAAGCCCTGCGCTTCCGCCGCTTCGGCGTCGATGCCACGAGCGCGCAGGCAGTGCCCGCTGGCGCATCGCGTGGTCGGGTGCTCGTGGTCGACGACGATGGCGCGTTCGCCCTCACCTGCGCTCGCATGCTCGACGCCTCTGGCTACGCGGTCCGTGTCGCCAACGATGGCGAGTCGGCGATCGGGCTGGCCGCCAAGGAACATTTCGATGCCATGGTGACGGACATCAATCTGCCCGACCAGAATGGCATGCAGGTCTTGCAGGGCGTCCGCAGGACCGATCCCGACATGCCGATCATCCTGGTCACGGGCCAGCCCGATCTGGAGATCGCCCGGGCGGCACTGGAGTGGGACGCGGTCAACTACCTCACCAAACCGGTGTCGGCCACGCAGCTCGAGCGTGAGCTCGAGCGCGCCTTGCACCGGCGGCGGACGACGACTCGGATGCGCATCGTCGACGACCAGGTGAAGGAACAGGAAGGCGCGAGCCAGCGATTCACCCGGGCGTTGCAGGGTCTGTGGATGGCCTTCCAGCCGATCATCTCGTGGTCGCGCAAGAGCATCGTGGGGTATCAGGCGGTCATACAAAGCACCGAGGCATCCTTGACCACGTCAGCCGACCTGGTGAATGCCGCGCGAGAGCTCAGTCAGATCAGTGTGCTGGGCCAGCGCGTTCGTGCCCGGGTTGCCGCTCTCATGAGCAGCGACTACGAGCCGGAAACCATGTTCGTGGGCCTGCAGCCGGCGGAGCTCTTCGACGAGGAGCTCTACGACCCGCGCGCACCCTTGGCCGCCTTCGCGCAGCAGATCTGCTTCGAGATCAACCAGACGCCCACGCAGGCCGAGGTGCCCGAGTTCCGCGCCCACGTGGCGAGGCTGCGCGCGCTCGGGTACCGCATCGCCATCGGCGACATCGGTGCCGGTGACTCGGGCCTGGCCGGCCTGGCGCTGGCCGAGCCCGACGCGGTCAAGCTGGACATGTCGGTGTTTCGCACCACGGAGAGCTTGCGGGTCAAGCGAACGCTCATCCGCGCGGTGGTGCGTCTGTGCGAGGATCTAGAATCGTCGCTGATAGCCACGGGGGTGGACAGCGAAGACGAGCGCACCATCTTCACCGGTTTCGGCGGTGATCTGATGCAGGGCCTCCGGTTCGCCGAGCCCGCTTTCCCGTTCCCAACTCCTCGCTTCTAGGGGACTTGTCTTGATCCTCGACCCAAAGCAGTCCGTGTCCGCATCCGGCACCGGTGTCCTTGGCGAGGCCGCCGACGTCCAGCGCCGCCGCATCCTGGCCGCCGCGGCCAGCCTGCGACTCTACGGCTCACTGCTCTTCCTTGTCGTCTCGGCCATCATGTGGCAGCTCTCCGGCGACCCCGAGTGGGGCAGGCAAATCCCGATCCTTGTCGCCTACGGCACACTGGCCGCGATCACCTTCGCGACGCAGGGTCGGGCCGCGATGCTGCGGCTGGCGTGGGTGCAGCCCGTGCTGGACGTGGGCTTCATCTACGCCGTGCTTCGCACCGCCCTCCTGATCGAAACCATGAGCCCCCAGACGATCGCCGGTCTTAGCGTGGGAGTGTTCGTCCTGCCCATCGCCGTGGGCGGGCTCGCCTTCCGCACTCGTTGTCTGGTCCTGGTGACCCTGCTGGCAACCGCGTGCGAGCTGTCGCTCATGCGGCAGGCCGATCTGGGCTTCTTGCCGATGTTGACCGCGGTCGCGATGTTGCTACTCGCCGCGGCCAGTAGCAAGCTGGCGCGCGAGACCGCCGAGGCCGAGGTCGCCCGGCGGATGCTGGCCGAGACGCGCGTCCAGTGCGAGAAACTGGGCCACCTGCAGCAGGAAAAGGACAGCCTGGTACGAGTCATCGTCCACGACATGCGCTCCCCGGTGGGCACCACCATGCTGTCGCTTGAGTACCTAGAGCTGGAGATGCGGCGCCATCCGGTCAGCAAGACCTGGCAGGAAGCTGTCGAAGAGGCCCTGGGCGGTTCGGGTGACGTGTCCGAGATGATCGCGCAGATCCTCGACACGACGAAACTGGAGGACGGGCACATCAAATTGAATCTCGTGACGCTCGACGCGCGCGAGCTTCTCGACCAAGCCCGCGCCAGCACCGTCACGCACGCGCGCAGCAAGGCCATCGCCATCGAAGTGGAGGCGGAGAATGCCCTGCCGGTCGTGGCGGATGCGCCGCTTTTCCTCCGGCTGCTGCAAAGCCTGCTCACGACCACGATTCGCCGCACACCAAGGGGAGGCCGCATCCTGCTCGAGGCCACCCGGCGCGCCAGCGAGGTGTTTGTCGCGGTTCACAGCACGGCCACGGCGATCCCGCCCGAGCAGCGTGAAACCACCTTCGACAAGTTCCAGCCTGGCGATCAGGGCGCGCGACGCCTGTCGGGCTGGGGACAGGGGCTCTATTTCTGCCGGAAGGCCGCCGAGGCGCACGGGGGAACTCTGGCCGTCGAAACCTGCGAGGACTGGCCGTCGTCTTTCGTTATCCGCATGCCGACGAAGACAGCGGAAGGCCAGGTGGGCGTCAAGACCACGCAAGCACGCCAAAATCCCGCAATAGCCGCGTGAGGGGAAGGGCCGCGCTAGCGGCCGGATCGCCTCGCCCCGCGCAGCGGGTGAGGGAGCGGCCGACCGCGATTGCCGGCGAGTCAGGGTGAACCAGGGTCACTTCAAGGCGTCGAGTCGACGGTTGCGTGACGCCAGTTCCGCCTCCAGGCGGCGCAGGCGCAGATGCGTCTTGATGCGCGCGAGCAGCTCCTCCGCCAGGAACGGCTTGGAAACGAAGTCCACCCCGCCGGCGCGGAAGCCCTCGACCTTGTCGTCGCTGCCCTGCAGGCCACTGATGAAGACGACGGGAATGTCGCGTAGCCGCGCGTTCTGCTTGAAGCAGCGGCAGATCTCCACCCCGGACATCTCCGGCATGCGCATGTCCAGCAGGACGAGATCGGGCGGATCCGCCTCCGCCGCCTTGATGGCCAGCTTGCCGCTGGTGACCGGTCGAGACACCAGGCCGCCGTGCTTTAAGACCGCGGTCAGGAGGCGCAGGTTGTCGACGGAATCGTCCACGACGAGGATCTTGCTGCCCTCTGCGTCGATCTCCACGCTCTTATCGTGGGTTGCACTGATTGCCGCTTGGCCAATATTGTCGTGGACGGCATGGGGAAGCTCTCGTGGCGCGTCCGCGGCAACGGGTTGATTCTCGTTGTCGTCCGGGACCGCCTGCCAGTTGGTGCCGGAGGTGGTGAGCGTGCCGTCCAGCACCGCCCGGATCTTTCGCGTCAGATCGACCTCGGTGAACGGTTTGGCGAGGAACTGCGTCCCCGTGTCCAGCACGCCGTGGTGAAGGATCGCATCGTCGGTGTAGCCCGACATGTAGAGGATCTTGAGTGCCGGCCCGGCCTTCGTCAGCCGCTCGGCCAGGAGTCTCCCATTCATCCGCGGCATCACCACGTCGGTCAACAGGAGATGAATTTTGTTGCGGACATTCCGGTAGGCCAGCCGCAACTCGTCGCCATTGGTGGCGGTCAACACCGTGTAGCCGGCCGCCGCCAGGGCCCTTTTGGCCACCCCGCGCTACGCTTCCTCGTCTTCAACCACGAGGATCGTTTCGGTCCCCGTAAGGTTTTTCGGAGGTAATTCGAGCGCGCTAGCCATCGTCACCGGAGCAGCGAGCACGCGCGGCAAATCGATCTTGAATGTGGTCCCGCGTCCGAGCTCGCTGTAAACCCCGACGTTGCCGCCGCTCTGTTTGACAATGCCGTAGACGGTGGCCAGGCCCAGACCGGTGCCCTTGCCGACCTCCTTCGT
>PNBO01000007.1 GCA_003136095.1 Myxococcales bacterium | reverse complement strand
CACCGAAACTGCCCAGAGCTGCGGCAACGGCACCTGGGACAACGACCTGAATCCGGCGACCGCATGCGTGGGCTGGGCGTTGTGCCAGCCGGGCCTCATGCTTGCCCCGGGCAGCGCCACCACCAATCCGGTATGCGCCCCTGCCTGCGCTTTGCACATGTACTACAACCTTACGCAGGGGGCATGCAATTGTGACGACCTGTATGCTGAGCACAACGGTTCCTGCCAACTGTGCCCCGCGCCCTGGATCTACACCAATGGGGTATGCACGTGCGTCAAGACCAAGACGCATCTCTGCAATTGGCCTTAGGAACTCAGCGCTACTTCATTCCGCGAGGGTGGTGCCAGCATTCTCCTGAAGTTTTTCTGAAGGCCAAGGCCACCTCGATTGCGGCCGATCACGGACGTCTTTCACCAGCTTTCCTGGAATTCACTGACACCCCCCCCGACGCCACCCCCACGACCCCGCGTGGCCTCTTGAGGCGCGCGCTCAGGCGATGCAGTAGGTGGACATCCTCTGTCCGAAACTCCCCTCCCAGGTTGCTCCGGAACTCCCCTCCCAGGTTGCTCCGCGAGAGACGCTTCCGAAGAACTCCCCTCCCAGGTTGCTCCGCGAGAGGCGCCTAGCGAAGGAGTCGGCGGGCGAACGCAGCGGGCGCGTTCGGTGGATCCACGCCCCAAAGCCCGTCAGGCAGGAGGCGTTCCGCCGCGTCGGTGCGCCGCGGACACGTTGCGCGCCGGGCGGCTCGAATGCCGCCCTTATCAGGCCAGACGTCGACCTTCGCTTCAGCACGAAGCGGACGATTTCCTTGCCCAGGCCAGTCTCAGGCAGGCGCGGCGGTGCCGTCGGCAGGCCAGGGTTCACATATCGCTGCGGCGAAGCGGCGGAGCCAGTAGGTGCCGGCTGGGAACAGGACGTCCCTGATGCCGTTGCGAAATGCCTCGAAGGCCTTGCGGTAGCCGTTGCCGAATTCATTGTTCCGTTGCAGCGCCTCGATGCGGCTCCACTTGTTCTTGGCGGCCACGCGAGGGTTGAGCTCGCGTCGAGGCTCGTGGCTGCTCGGACTGCCGCTCCAGTCCTGGTCGAGGATGGCCTGCCTTCCCAGGACACGAGCACCGGTCGCCAGTCTTTTGGCTTCAGCCTCGGTCTCGGCGGCCCCGACGCGGTTTCGTAGCATGCCCGCGAATTCCTCGTGCGACATGCCCTCGAATCCGGGTGGGCGATCGAAGGTCAAAGTGACGGTGGCGGGCATGGGGCCGTCCTCGCGGAAGAAGTGTGCCGGTCGCGCGGCGGTGATGCTGCCGCCGCCGGCGATGGTGTCGAACGCGTTGACGCCGGGCCACTCGTTGACCGTGGCAACCAGGTTGTCCTTCACGGGGTTGGTCAGAGCATAGACCATCTTGTCCAAGACGTCGGCGGGGTCCACAAGGCGCAGGACGCTGGTTTGCTCGGAGGACCAGAAGTTCTCCCACCGGCCGCGGAGGGAGTTCATGCATTTCGCGAGGAGCTTGTGGAAGTGCTCGATGAAATCCGGGTAGGTGCCGAGCGGGTCGTAGATACCCGTATGGTGGTGGTTGGATTCGGCGGCGGTGAAGATGGCGCGAACACCGGTTCGCTGGACCGCGACGGCCAGGCAGTAGACGAAGGCGTTGTTTGTGGCCGAATCAGGCCGGAGGAGGAACTGCCGCTGGGTGCAGCGGCGTGTGATCATGTAGGTACGGCCAGGCAGGACTTCGCGTGGGAGAGGCATGCCGACCTATCGGCACGCGACCTGAAAAGTTGCTTGGGAAAATCAACCTGGGAGAGGGAACGCGAGGCAAATCAACCTGGGAGAGGGAACGCCAACCTGGGAGAGGGAACGCAAGGGAAGAGGGAACGCGGCAGGAACGCGAGAGAAAAATCAACCTGGGAGAGGGAACGCCTTGCGGGCGGCGTTCTGCAGGATCTTCTTCGACACATGCCCTCGACCTGGGTCGCACCCGCCTGGGACCAGCGAAGAGAGCCGCCGTTTCTTGAACTTTCTCTTGGCGGGATGCACAATCGATACCCGGTTGCGGTGTACGGTGATCGTGTTCCTTCCTTGCGTGGGGTTAGTGGGGTGGGGACGGAAGCACGAACCGCACCGGATGGACATAGAGCAGGGAGAGAATCGTGAAGGGAAAGCGGTCCACGCGGCAAGCGAAGGTGGCGAAGGTGCGCGAACCGGCGCCGTCTCGCCCATCCGGAACAGCGGCGGGCACGGCCTTCCCCATCGTCGGTATCGGCGCCTCGGCCGGCGGACTGGAAGCCCTGGAGCAGTTCCTGCGTCACGTGCCGGAGCGGACCGGGCTGGCCTTCGTCGTGGTCCAGCACCTCGACCCCACCCACAAGGACATGATGGTGGAGCTGCTCTCGCGCGCCACCGCCATGAAGGTCGTCCAGGTCAGGGATCGCCTGAAGGTCAAGCCCGATCACGTGTACGTGATTCCCCCCAACAAGGACCTGTCCATCCTGCACGGGGTGCTGCACCTGCTGCCGCCGGCGGCGCCGCGCGGGCTGCGCCTGCCCATCGACTTCTTCTTCCGCTCCCTGGCCGCTGATCTGCGCGACCGGAGTATCGGTGTGATCCTCTCGGGCATGGGCTCGGACGGCACGCTCGGCCTGCGCGGCATCAAGGAGCAGGCGGGCGCCGTGTTCGTGCAGGCGCCGGCCTCGGCCAAGTTCGACGCCATGCCTCGCAGCGCGATCGATGCCGGGCTGGCCGATGTCGTGGCTCCGGCCGAGGAACTGGCCGGCAAGATCCTCACCTACCTCGATCACGTCCCGCTGGGTGCCCAACCCGACGTGAGCCTCGCCTCGAAGACGCAGAGTGCGATCGAGAAGATCTGCATCCTGCTGCGCGGGCAGACCGGCAACGATTTTTCCCAGTACAAGCGCAGCACCATCTACCGTCGCATCGAGCGGCGCATGGGTCTGCACCAGATCGACAACATCGCCGGCTACGTGAGCTATCTGCGGGACAGCCCCCAGGAGACGATGCTGCTCTTCAACGAGCTGCTCATCGGCGTGACCAGCTTCTTCCGCGATCCACTCGCCTGGGAGCAACTGACCAAGAAGGCCCTGCCCGCCTTGCTGTCGGAGCGCCCGTCCGTAGGCGCGCTGCGCGCCTGGGTGCCGGGATGCTCGACCGGCGAGGAGGCATACTCGCTGGCCATCGCGTTCAAGGAGGCGCTCGCGGAGTTGCGGCCGGCCCGGAACCCATCCCTCCAGATCTTCGCCACCGACCTCGCTAGGGACGCCATCGAACGGGCGCGCCAAGCACACTATCCCGCGAGCATCGCGGGCGACGTCTCGCCGGAGCGCCTGCGCCGGTTCTTCGTCGAGGACGAGCACGGCTGGCGCGTGGGCCCGGAGATCCGCGAGATGGTGATCTTCGCCACGCAGAACCTCATCATGGATCCGCCGTTCACCAAACTCGACCTGCTCTCTTGCCGCAATCTCCTCATCTATCTGACGCCCGAGCTGCAGAAGAGACTGCTGCCCCTGTTTCACTACAGCCTCAATCCCGACGGGATCCTCTTCCTGGGCAGCGCGGAGACGCTGGGCACGGCCGCCGAGCTCTTTTCCCCGGTGGACGGCAAGGCACGCGTCTACCGCCGGATCGAGGCCCTCGCGGGGACCGAGGCGGTCGAGTTTCCCATCTCGCGCCGCGCCCGCCCGGCCACGCCCGAAGCCACCCCGAAAACCCCGGCGGCCAACCTGCCGGCACTTGCCGATCGATTCCTCCTGCAACGCTTTTCGCCGGCCGCGGTGCTGACCAACGGCGAGGGGGACATCCTCTATGTCAGCGGACGCACCGGCAAGTACCTGGAGCCGACAGCGGGGAAGGCCAACTGGAACATCCACGCGATGGCGGCCGAGGGGTTGCGCCAGGAGCTGGGCAGCTTGTTTCAGAAGGCGCTGCGCGAGGGACGGTCCGTTGTCCGGGCTGGCGTGAAGCTGGAGGGCAGCGCCGCCGGGCAGACCGTGGACGTCACCATCGAGCCGCTCGTGGAACCCGAGGGGCTGCGCGGCATCGTGATGATCGCGTTCACGGACGTGGCCGTGCCTCCCGCCGTCGGGCGGCCGGGCAAGGGACGGCCGGCCCCCGCGGCGCAGGCCAGTCTGGAGTTGGAGCGGCGCCATGCGCGCGAGGAGCTGCAAACCACGCGCGAGCAGATGCAGACCTCGAAAGAGGAATTGAAGTCGGCCAACGAGGAGCTGCAATCGACGAACGAGGAACTACAGAGCACGAACGAGGAGCTAACCACCTCCAAGGAGGAGATGCAGTCNNGAGATGCAGTCGATGAACGAGGAGCTGCAGACGCTCAACCACGAGCTGCAGGCCAAGGTGGAAGATCTGTCGCTCGCCAACGATGACATGCGCAATCTGCTCGAGAGCACCGACATCGCCACCCTGTTCCTGGACGCCGAACTGAAGGTGCGGCGCTTCACCGCCCAGACGACCAGGATCATCAAGCTCATCCCGGGCGACATCGATCGGCCGATCACCGACCTGGCCTCGGATCTCGTCTACCCCGAGCTGGCCGCCGACGCGCGCGCGGTGCTACAGACCCTGGTGTTCAAGGAGACCCAGGTCACGACCACGGACGGGCGCTGGTTCTTGATGCGCATCATGCCCTACCGAAGGATGGACAACCGCATCGACGGGGTCGTGATCACCTTCGTCGATATCACCGCCGCCAAACTCCTGGAGGCGACGCTGCGGGGAAAGCAGGCGGAGCAGAGGGGAGGCCCATGACGAGGAAGAAACCTGACACGGATCATTCGCGCGAGTTGCGCCTCCGGGCCGAAAAGGAGCTTCCCGCGGCTCGCCGCGGCACGGCTGCCGCGGCCACGGATCCCGCTCGCCTGCTCCACGAGCTGCAGGTCCACGAGATCGAGCTGGAGCTGCAGAACGAGGAACTGCAACGAACCCGGAAGGACCTGGAGGAATCGCTCGCCCGCTACACCAGCCTGTACGAATCCGCGCCGGTCGGCTTCCTGACCCTGGACCGTGACGGCATCATCCGGCGGGTGAACCTCACCGGGGCACGCCTGCTCGGGCTAGAACGCGCCCGGCTGATCGGCAGACGTTTCGGGCTTCTGCTCGCCGCCCAAAGCCGCCCGGTCTTCCATGCGTTCCTCGCGAAGGTGTGGGGCAGCCAATCCAAGGAGGCCTGCGAGGTCGTGTTGCAGGCGGAAGGGGCCACGCCGTTCACTCTGGGACTTGGCGGCACCGCCACGGAGGACGGGCAAGAATGCCTGATCGTCGCGGCCGACATCAGCGACCGCAAGCTGGCGGACGAGAAGATCGGAAGCCAGCTCGATGAACTGCAGCGCTGGCAGGGCGTGATGCTGGGTCGCGAGGACCGCGTGCAGGAGCTCAAACGCGAGGTCAACGAGCTGTGCCGCCGCGCCGGCCGCCCCGCGCGTTATCCCAGCCAGGAAGGTGAGCCGGCGACCCCTGCGCCGAGAGAGCCGAGCCAGGAGGGAAGATGACCGACCCCCCCACCATCCTGGCGGTCGACGACACACCCTCGGTGCTCGCTGTGCTGGTCGCGCTGCTGACTCCCGAAGGTTACCTGGTGCGCGCCGCCGACAGTGGCGAGCTGGCGCTGGCGGCGGTGGCGGCGAGCCCGCCGGATCTGATCCTGCTCAACGTCCAGATGAACGGGATGGACGGGATCGAGGTGTGCCGGCGGCTCAAGGCGGGCGAGAACACGCGGCACATTCCCATCATCCTGATCAGCGCGATCGCCGACGTGGAGGAGGGGGTGGCCGGCCTGCAGGCGGGCGCCGCGGACTACCTCACGAAGCCCTTCCGGAATGAGGAGCTCCTGTCCCGGGTCGCGACCCACCTGGCCCTGCGCCGGGCGAGGCTCGCCCTCGAAGAGGAAGCGGTCATGCTCTACCAGACCACCACACGACTGGAAGCCGAGATCGCGCGGCGCCAACGCGTGGAGGACGAGCTGCGCCGGAGCCTAGAACAGGCCGAGCGTTCCCGCCGGGCGCTGCTCAGCGCCCTGGAGGATCAGAAGCTAAGCGAAACGGCGCTGCGCGAGAGCGAGGAGAAGTTCTCGAAGGCCTTCCAGACTGCGCCCTATAGCATCGCCATCTCGCAAGTGAAGGACGGCCGCTTCGTCGAAGTCAACGACGCCTTCACCACGATCTCGGGCTTCACCCGGGAAGAGACTCTCGGCCACTCGTCGACCGACCTTGGGCTCTGGCTCGACGAAGAGCATCGTGAACGTGTGACCGCCGCCCTTCGCGCGGAGCAGACCGTGGTCGGGGAGGAGTTCCGCCTCCGGACGAAGAGTGACGAGATCCGCACGTGTGTGTTCTCGGCACGGACAATCCATCTCGACGTTGGCCCCTGCATCCTCACCACCGTCAACGACATCAGCAAGCGCCAGCAAGCGGAGGCGGAGCTGCGCGCCAAGACGGCACTGCTCGAAGCCCAGGCGAACTCGACGCTCGACGGAATCCTGGTGGTCGATCCGAGCGGAAAGAAGATCTTCCAGAATCAGAGGCTGGTCGAGCAGTGGAATATTCCGCGGGCCATTGCCGACGATCCAGATGACACGCGGCAAGTTCAGCACGTCATGCATTCGACCAGGCATCCCGAGCCATTCGTCGAACGGGTCACCTACCTCTACAACTATCCCGACGAAACCAGCCGGGATGAGGTCGAACTGGTCAACGGGACGATCCTGGACAGGTACTCGGCTCCCGTGGTGGGCAGGGATGGCAGGAACTACGGGAGGATCTGGACGTTCCGCGACATCACCGAGCGCAAGCAGGCGGAGGCGAATCGGCGACAACTAGAGGCGCAGCTTCTTCAATCGCAGAAGATGGAGAGCATCGGTCGTCTCGCTGGCGGTATCGCGCACGACTTCAACAATTGCGTGAACGTCATCCAGGGCTTCGCTCAGCTCGGTCTGGGCAAGGTGCGCGAGGGCGACCCGCTGGCGGACGATCTGGGGCAGGTGCTCAAGGCGAGCGAGCGCGCGGCAACGCTGACACGCCAGTTGCTCGCCTTCGGCCGCGGGCAGGTCTTGCAGCCCGAGGTACTGAACCTCAACCAGGTCCTCGCCGAGATGGAGAAGATGCTGCGCCGACTCATCGGCGAGGACATCGAGCAGGTACGAGTCCTGGCGCCCGACCTCGGCCTGGTCAAGGCCGACCCGGGCCAGTTCGGGCAGGTGATCATGAACCTGGTCATCAATGCGCGCGACGCCATGCCCGAGGGGGGAAAGTTGACGATCGAGACCGCCAACGTCGAACTGGACGCGGACCTCGCGGCCCGCTACGAGGGAGTGGCGCCAGGGCCCTACGTCATGGTCGCGGTCACCGACTCGGGAGTCGGGATGAACAGCCAGACGGTGGCGCGGATCTTCGAGCCGTTCTTCACCACCAAGGCAATCGGAAAGGGCAGCGGTCTCGGGCTATCGACGGCCTACGGCATCGTCAAGCAGAGCGGCGGTATCATCTCCGTCGACAGCGAGGTCGGCAGGGGAACGACGTTCGAGGTCTACCTGCCACGCGAGCTTTCGGCCACCCTACCGGCGCCCACCAGGCCCTATCCATCCCCGTGCCGGGCCACGGGGAACGAAACCGTCCTGGTGGTCGAGGACGAGGAGTCCCTGCTCCAGCTCACTACGCGGCTGCTGCAAAAGGCAGGCTACACGGTCCTGGCCGCCGCGGACGGGGAGCAGGCGCTGCTTGCCTCTAGGCAGCACACGGACAACATCGATCTTCTGCTGACCGACCTGGTGATGCCGCGCATGGGCGGACGGCTGCTGGCCGAGCGACTGGCCAGCCTGAGGCCAGCCCTCAAGATCCTCTACATGTCCGGCTACACCGACGATGCCATCGTTCACCGCGGCGTGCTGGACGCGGCAACGCAGTTCCTCGCCAAGCCGTTCAGCGAGGCCGAGCTGACGGGAAAGGTACGCGCGGTGCTGGACGGTAGGCTCGTCACGTCCGGCACCGACTGGCCGGCGGTCCCAGACGAGGTCGAGGCCAGGAAGCAACCCCTCGATCGGGAGGCGTTCCGCGCGCTTCCCGACGCTGTCCGCGAAAGCCTGCGCAAGGCCGCCGCCGCCGCGAACTACGGCGAGATCGTGGAGAGCATCGAAGCCATCGCGAGCACGCAGCCGGATGTGGCCGCCACGCTGCGGCGGATGGTGGATTGCTTCGACTACGAGGGCATACGAGAGTTTCTCTGCTGAGCGACGGGAGGGACGAAGTGGAAGACGACGTGCAAGGCAGCCGGATCCTCATGGTGGACGATTCCCCCGACAACCTGCGCCTTCTGACCGCGGTCCTGAAGCGCGGCGGCCTGGTGCCCCGGCCGGTGACCAGCGGCAAACAGGCGATCAAGGCGGCGGAGGTGGACCCGCCCGATCTCGTCCTGCTGGACGTGCGCATGCCGGAGATGTCCGGCGTGGAGGTCTGCCAACACTTCAAGCAGGACGAGCGGCTGCGCGGCATCCCCATCATTTTCATCAGCGGCTTGCAGGGCAGCGACGACAAGGTCGAGGGCTTCCGCGCCGGTGGGGCGGATTTCGTGTCCAAGCCGTTTCAGGAGGAGGAGGTGCTAGCCCGCATCAAGACCCATCTGCGCCTGCGCCGCCTACAGGTGGAGCTGATGTCGTACAACTTGCAACTCGAGCAGCGGGTTGCCGAGCAGGTCAAGACGGTCACCGCGTCCCATCTGGCGACCATCTTCGCGCTCGCCAAGCTGGCCGAGGCTCGCGACGACGATACCGGCCAGCACATCGAGCGCGTGCGAACCTTCAGCCGGATGCTGGGCGAGCGGATGCGCAAGGTGGGTTTGCACGTAGCGCAGTTGACCGGCGCCTTCATCGAGAACCTGTACCTGACCGCTTCCCTGCACGACATCGGCAAGGTCGGCACGCCCGACGCAATCTTGCTCAAACCCGGCAAGCTAACCCCGGACGAGTTCACGGAAATGAGAAGGCACTGCGAGCTCGGCGCCAGGACGCTGGCCGCGGTGCTCGAACACCACTCCGACAACCAGTTCCTGCGCATGGGTGTCGAAGTAGCCAGATCGCACCACGAGTGGTGGGACGGCACCGGCTATCCCGATGGTTTGCAAGGCACCGCCATCCCGCTTTCCGCGCGCATCGTCGCCCTCGCGGATTTCTACGACGCCCTGACCTCGCACCGGTGCTACCGGCCGGCGATCGACCACGAGGCCACCTGCCGCATGGTCCAGGCCGGCAGCGGCACGCATTTCGACCCCGAGGTCGTGGCGGCCTTCGCGAATCTGGAGAGCGAGTTCCGGCGCGTCCGGCACGAGATGCACGACCAGAACGGCGGCAAGTGAACACGGCCCAGTCATCCCGCGATCCGGGAAAGGTCGAGGCGACGGAGCGGCCGCCGGTGGTCTTCTCGCTGGACGATCGGCGCTACGCGCTGGCGCTCGACCGCGTCGAGCGGGCCCTCCGCGTGGTCGCCATCACGCCGCTTCCCGAGGCGCCCGCCATCCCCCTCGGCATCATCGATCTGACCGGCGTGGTCATCCCCGTCATCAACCTACCACCTCGACCCCGACGTGCTACGGGCGCTTCCCCAGGACATCCTGGCCAGGCTTGGCAAGGCAGCAGTCGGCGCGAATTACCACGAGATCGTGGAGATCGTGGAGCGCATCGCGAGCACGCAGCCGCTTGTGGCCGCCAAGCTCCGCCTGATGGCGGACTGCTTCGACTACGACGGCATCCAGGATTTCCTGCGCTGAGGGAGAAGAGGGGAGTCGCACAAACCGACGCCTGGAAGTGACCCTGGTTCACCCTGACGCGCCGGCAATCGCGGTCGGCCGCCCCCCTCACCCGGCCGCTGACGCGGCCCTTCTCCTCACGCGGCTATTCCGGGATTTTGGCATGCTTGTGTGGTCTTGACGCCCACCTGGCCTGCCGCCCTCTTCGTCGGCATGCGGATGACGAAGGACGACGGCCAGCCCTCACAGGTCTCAACGCCCAACGTGGCTCCGTGCGCCTCGGCGGCCTTCCGGCAAAAATAGAGCCCCTGGCCCCAGCCCGACAGGCGTCGCGCGCCCTGATCGCCGGGCTGGAACTTGTCGAAGGTGGTTTCGCGCTGCTCGGGTGGGATGGCGGCAGCCGTGCTGTGAACCGCGACCGTCACCTCGCCGGCGCGCCGGGTGGCCTCGAGCAGGA
>PNBO01000420.1 GCA_003136095.1 Myxococcales bacterium | reverse complement strand
TTCCTTTCGGGGCAGGGGTCCTCGTGCTCGGCCACTAGGAATTGGTGCGCCCGATCCCCCAGCGGCGAAAGATCCCGAACAGCTCGTACATGCAGTAGGGCGAGCGTAACCGCCCGACAGGGCGGTGATACCGCCTCCTGGCCGGTGTAGTAGCGTGAGCGGGGGCGCCGCCTTCAGCGCGCAAGGCCAGGCTGCCAGCGGTCCGCGCTGGGAGCCGGAAGTCCCTGGCACCACCCTCGCGGCCTGGAGGCCGAGACAACGGAGTTCGTGTCGTTCTCCTGCCCATTCGCACGATCGTGGTATCCTTTCGCCATGACAGTTGCCTATCCTGTTGTCGTGGAGCGTGAGGAAGACGGGAGGTATTCCGTCTATGTCCCAGATCTGCCCGGCTGCGCCTCGATGGGCGACACGTACGAAGATGCGCTCGCCAACATCCGCGAAGCCGTGACCTGTCATCTCGAAGGCCTTCGCGCGGACGGGCTTCCGGTGCCACCGCCTCGTGCCCATTTCACGATGGTCGACGTCGAGGCGGCTTGAGCCATCTGCCTCAGGTCAACGGAACTCGACTGGTACGGGCTCTGGAAAAGGCGGGCTTCGTGCAACTGCGCCAGATCGGCAGCCACGTGGCCTTGCGCCACCGCGATGATCCGACCCGGCGTGCGACGGTGCCTGTGCATCCTGGCAAGGACATCCCGCCGGGTACTCTGCGGTCGATCCTGCGCGGGGCCAAGCTCGACGTCGAGGAGCTTCGGCAACTACTGTAGCCGCGGGGTGCTTCCGCGGAAGCGTCCCGGACGAGTGATTTCGGTTCCAACTGGCACATCGATGGACAAGCTCGAGACCGTTCTCACGCTCATGAGACTCCCTGGAGTCGGGCCGGCGCGAATCCGGCGCGCGCTGGCGGTTCTGAGCGTGGCGGAGATGCCCATCGAGGAGGCGTTTAGCGCGAGCGGCCGCAGTCTGCTGACGGACAGTGGCGTATCGCCGTCGGCACCGCAGGCTGCAATCGGCCACGTGGCCGATGAGCTTGGTCGTGAGGGCGTGCGCTGCCTCGTTGCCCCGTTCAGCGATCTGGCCCTTCCCGAAAGCGCACGCAGAAATCTGCCCCCGGTGCTCTTCGCGGTTGGACCGACCTACCTCATCGCCACCCCGAGCGTCGGCTTCTCCGGATCGCGGAGTGCGACCGGGCGCGGCCTGGAAGTTGCTGCCGACATCGCAGAGCAGGTGTCCGGTCAGGGGTTCAACGTCGTGAGTGGCGGGGCCAAGGGCGTCGACATCACAGCGCACAGGACGGCGCTGACGAACGGCGGGACCACGACCGTTGTCCTGGCGGAAGGCATTCTGCAATATCGGATGCGACAAGAGCTGCGCGCGATCTTCGATCCTGCCCGCACCTTGGTGGTCAGCGAGTTCTTCCCCGACGTCGCCTGGATCGCCAGTCGGGCCATGCAGCGTAATCGGACCATCTGCGCGCTGTCGCGTGCCTTGGTCCTCATCGAGGCGCGCGCCAGCGGCGGTACCTTCGCCGCCGGCGAAGCCGCCCTTGCCATGGGCGTGCCGTTGTTCACCGCGGACTACAGCAGCAAGCTCGAAAGCAACGACGGCAACCGGATCCTCCTCGAGCGCGGCGGCGTCGCCTTGAGGCAGAGCCGCGCGACGGGGAGGGCGAACCTTGCGCGGCTGTTCGAGCTTGTGCGGAGGCGGGATGGGGAGCAGGCGGAGCGAGCGGGTGCCGCCGAGGGACAGCGGGACTTGTTTTCGAGGTAGAGGGCTCGATCGGGCCGCAGCATAGCGGCGCTGACGCAAAACTAAATAGGTTCCTGGAACCTCCACCGGAGGAACCTCCACCGGATGACCGCCGCCCTAGGTGGGGCCACGACGCAAGACCGCGGCCCGCGCTTCGAGCGCATCTTGCTCCGCCCTGTTCGCCGCGTCGCGGAGCTGGCGGAGTAGCTGCACGCCTTCCTCGAGAAGCGCCACGCCCCTGTTGATCTTCCAGTACCAGCAGACGAGTTCGCGGCAGATCAGGAAGATTAGCAGAACAATGGCCAGGAACAGGAACATCGGCACCAGTAGCGCGAGCATCGACGAGAACGTTTGCATGTGGTCCCCTTAATTTGCGAGGAGGGCGCGCCTCAACGCCAGCATAAGAATCTCACCCGCCAGCGCCACAGTCAAAGCCCGACGTACGGTGCCGAAATACGGTGCCGTGGCATGAAGGAAGCTGGACGAGGAATCGCGAGAATCGTGGCCTGACGGCGTGAGTCTGGTCTTCCGAGTGGTGGTGGCAGCGCAGCGGCGCTGATCTTGGCTGTGGCGACGAGGATTTGGGGATTGCGGTTGCAGGGCCAGGGGCGAAGGCGAACGTTGGGCAGAGACTCCTCTTCTTCGCCGCTGTCAGGTGGCCGGCGGGCAGGGCTGCGTCGCTGTCGGGGCCGCCCGCGAATGGGTGCCTGGCACCTATAAGGCCTAGGACTCGCGAGGTAGGGCCAGGCGAAACTCAATAGGTTCTTTGAACCTACACCGGGCCCTGGAAAGTACCGCTGGACGGGCCTATCCTGGGAGAGCACGGCCAAGATGCGGCTGCATGCAAACAGCTCTAGAAACAATCACGCCGAACATGGGGATCTTCTCAAGACGAGACATACAAGCCGCCCTCGATAGCTTGAGCCCGTGGCTAGCTTTCAGGCAACTTGACGAATTGGTTGGGAGACTAAACGGAACACAGCCCTCGTCGAGGCAGGATGACGCAGCGGGGTGGCCTCATGATCGCCGCAAGCCCTCTGACGTTCTTGCTGCAGAGTGGGAGCTTGTGACTCTGGGTGCGCTCGGAAAATGTGGACACGTTGAATACGAGAAGGACGACCTTGGTGGCAAGTCGAGGCCGGATATATTCTTCAGACTCGACGGCTCCAGCCGTCTCGAATTCGTAGCTGATATTCTAGCTGTGTCGGATGTGAATGCCCACAAAGAGAATCCCATCGCCGACTTTCACGGAGCAATTCGGCGGTTCCTGCTGAAATACGGACACTCGTCAGCTGGCATCAATGTGCATGTTGATGGCAATACGGAAGGGGACTATCGAAATCGGAAGGTTCTGCTTGCGCTGCCTCGGAAGAGCGAATTGGATGCGTTTGTGAAGAAGGAACTCGGCGGGTTTCTCTTAGGGATTGCGGGCGACGCCACGAAGGACGCGGACACCTCCTATGAGACGAAGGATGTCAGATTCACGATCCGCTACAACTCTAAAGAGAATCGCTATTGCTCCAGTAATCACCCCGCGTACACCATTCCGTGCTCCATTCGTCGCAACCCACTGGCTAACGCGTTGAAAGATAAAGGAGAGCAACTGGCAAAGAGCGGTTACAGCGGCGTAAAGGGCATCATCGTATGCGATGATGGTTGTGATTCGTTGGCTGAGAGGTCTGGATCCGTAGCATTTGGATGTGAACAGATAGTCGAGGAGTTCCTTCGAACGCGCTCAAGGATACTCTGGGTCCTTGTTATCCGGGTTCGTGAGTCACTCCATCCACTCGGTCTTCCCCAGATATCGCCAGGATCGAAGCTTTATTGGAACAAGCGCCGGGAGAAATCTCTCTTCTCCGACATCTCGGAGGTGCTCAAACAAATGCTCGCTTGGCTACCACAGCCCGAAGTCACGCCGACCAACGCCCTCCAAAGGCTGACTGGCCTAAGGGATGGATGGGGAAGACCATTGGGAGGATGCCGTATGGGAAAAGGGACAATCAAGATATCTGCGCGGGCGCTCACGGAACTGCTCGCAGGAAGGGTGACGATGCAGGCATTTCTTGCGAAACAGGGCCTGGATCCATCTCAGTTCTTCGTGCGGCAACTTGAGAATGGCAACACGTTGAAGAACGCTTCTTTGGAAACAGCCGAGCACAAAGACGACGATTGGGTCGTGCTGGAGTATGATGGGCCGGACTCGGCCATCAGTCCATATCGAGGTCGGAAGTCGTAGATAGTCGAATACGCGAAGCCGTGCTCCTGTCGAGCAGACCTGGCGACATATTGCCTCAAGCCGTTAGCGGTCGACGTCTCGCGCCTATGGGCGAATCGCGACTTGCTAGTACTCCGCCGGCAGCTTCTCCAATTCGGCCAGCGTGTACACCGGGCCGTCCTTGCAGACGTAGCTCCGGCCGGTGTTGCATCTCCCGCACTTGCCGAGGCCGCACTTCATGCGGTTCTCCAGGGTCGTGTAGATCTCGCTCTTGCCGAAGCCCAGCTTTGCCAGCACTGGCAACGTCAGCTTGATCATGATCGGCGGGCCGCACACGATGGCGACGGTATTGGCGGCGGGCGGGGCGATTTGCTCGACGATGTGGGGGACGAAGCCGACTTTGCCAGTCCAGCCGGGCTTCTCGCCTCCGGGATCGACTGTGACAACCAACTTCATGTCGGTGCGCTTGCTCCAGTCTTCCAGCTCTTTCTTGTAGACTAGATCGGCGACGCTACGGGCGCCGTAGACGACGGTGATGTCTTTGAACCAGTCGCG
>PNBO01000092.1:859-31226 GCA_003136095.1 Myxococcales bacterium | reverse complement strand
CTGGTGCAGCGGCCGTCGATGTTGGAGGTCGCTAGGCGCGGCCGGGCGATGGGCAAGTGCATCGTCGCCGGTGGTCCGCACGCCACGGCCACGCCCGACGCCCTCGCGCCTTTCGTGGACTGCATCGTGGTGGGCGAGGCAGAGGATCTCATCACCCCACTTTGCACGGCCTTGCTTGCGGATCGTTCGGCGCTGCCCGCGCGTTTCGTGGCCGCCGAGCGGCCCGATATCAAGCGGCTCCCCCCGCCGCGCTATGATCTGCTCGATGTCAGCGCCTACAATTCGATTGGCGTGCAGTGGGGCAGGGGCTGCCCTTTCCACTGCGAGTTCTGCGACATCGTCGAGCTCTTCGGGCGGCGTCCGCGCACCAAGGAGCCCGGCCAGTTTTGCCGCGAGCTCGACGCCGTCCTGGCCACGGGATTTCGTGGCTCGCTCTTCGTCGTCGACGACAACTTCGTCGGCAACCGCAAGGAAACCCTGGGATTGCTCGGGCCGCTGGGCGCCTGGATGCGGGCCCACGGTTTCCCCTTTCAGATCTTCACCGAAGCCAGTATCGATCTGGCCGGCCGCGACGACCTCATCGCCGGCATGATCGCGGCTGGCTTCGATTTCGTCTTCGTCGGCATCGAGACGCCGTCGCCGGCGGCCCTGCGCGAAACCCACAAGACGCAGAATCTGGCCGTGGATCTCAACCAGGCCATCGACAAGCTGATCCGCTCCGGCCTCGACGTGGCCGCGGGATTCATCATGGGATTCGACGCCGACGACGCCGCGGCCCTCGAGCGGCAGCGCGAGTGGGTGCTGCGCTCGCCGATCCCGCAAGCCATGATGGGCATCCTGACGGCCTTGCCCGGCACGCAACTCGAGCGCCGGTTGACGCGGGAGGGGCGCCTTCTCGACCGCGCGAGCGGCGAAACCTTCGGGCGGGCCAATTTCAAGACCAGCCTGCCCGAGTCCACCCTCCTGCAAACCTACCGCGCCGCCCTCGAGCAGATCTACCGGCCGGAAGAGTACTTCGCCCGTTGCCTGCGTGCCTTGCGGCTGCGGCCCAGGACCGACTCGCACATCAGCTTGCCCTTGCGCCATGCCCTGGCCTGCGTGCTGCGCTCCGTCTGGCAACAGGGCGTGCGAGGAAAGTACCGGAAGGCGTACTGGCGTTTTCTGGGACAGGTCATAGGCCATGCGCCCCGGCGATTCGCGCGCGCCATATCCTTGGCCATCGCGGGCGAGCACCTCATCCGCTACACGGCCGAGGAAGTTCTGCCCCGGCTCGACGGCGCCATCGCGGAAGTGGGCCGCGAGGACGCCGCCGCGAAGGCCGTCTGGGCGCATAGCCGTCGCGCTCCACGCCACGCGGCCGCCGACCCCGTGCTGGACATCGAGGCGGCTGCCGTCTAGACCGCGAGCCTTTCGTCAGTCGACAACGAAGCGATAGCCGCTGCCGCGAACCGTGAGGAGGTGGCGCGGCCGCTCCGGGTCGTCCTCCAGCTTGGCGCGCAACTGGGCCAGGAAGTTGTCCACCGTCCGCGCCTGTCCCGCCTGCCGCATGCCCCACACCTCGCGCAGGATCTGCTCGCGCGAATAGACCCGGTTCGCTCTCCGGCAGAAGAAACTGAGCAGCTCGAACTCGAGGTGGGTGAGGCGGACCGGCTCGCCCGAGCGCGTGACCGTGCGGGTTTCCAGATCCACGACGACGTCGCCAAAACGGAGCGTGGGGATCGGTTCCGCGGGCGGGGCCTCCCGGGCGTTTCCGCTCCTGGCGTCCCCCGCCGATTCGGCCGCCTTGGCGCTGATGTGGGCGCGCCTGAGCACGGCCGCGACCCGAGCCAGCAGCTCGGCCAGCGCGAAGGGCTTGGTGACGTAGTCGTCGGCCCCGAGCTGCAGCGCCGCCACCTTGTCGAACTCGTCCCGCCGGGCCGACAAGACGACCACCGGAACCTGGTTGCCGGCTGCGCGCAGGCGCTCGAGAACCCACAGCCCGTTGTGCTTGGGCAGCGAGATGTCGAGCAGGACCAGATCGGGCGCGTCGCTGGCGATGCGGCGGTGCGCGGTCTCGCCATCGCCGAACACCTGGGTCCGGTAGCCTTGCAGCTTGAGATTGAGCGCGATCCCTTCCGCAATGGACGCGTCGTCCTCGACGATGGCCACCAGGGGGCTGGGCGTTGCATCGCTCATGCGGCCTCCTTTCGTCGAGGCAGAAGGATGCGGAAACGCGCCCCGTGGCTGCCGTCCGACTTGACCTCGACCTTGCCCTGGTGGGCCTCGACCACGGCGCGCACGATGGCCAGCCCGAGGCCCGTGCCCAGCTCGCCGCGCTGGGCCGCCGCCGAGCCGCGCCGGAACTTCTCGAAGATGGTCTCCTGTTCGAGCCGTGGTATCCCCGCGCCATTGTCTCCAACCACGATGCTGATGTGCTTCGCGTCCGCGCTGGCGACCAGGTCGATCTGCTTGCCCTGCGCCGGGGTGTACTTCCAGGCGTTGCCGAGCAGATTCCCCACCGCCTGCGCCAGGGCGGCGCGATCGCCGAGCACCGCCAGGTTCGGTTCCACCTTCACGCGCAGGTCGACCTCGTTGCCCACCTTCATTGCCGCGAACGCGGCGAGCGCGTCGGCCACGATGTCGTCCACCGCGACGATCTTGTGGTCGAACGCCGCGTGACGGTGTTCGATCTTGGACAGATCGATGAGCCGGTCCACCAGGATTTCGAGGCGTCCGAGCTCCTGCTGGATGATGGCGAGACAGCGCCGCTTCTCCTCCGGATCCTTCACCCGTTCCTCACGGAGCGTGTCGATAAACAGTCGGATCGAGGTCAGCGGCGTGCGCACCTCGTGCGAAACCAAGGAGAGAAACTCGTTCTGGACCGCGGCCAGGCTCGCGCCGCGCGTGACGAAGATGGTTCCAACCGTGTAGCCGGCGATGGCCACCGCGCAGAAGGACAGCACCAGGATGCCGCCGACGATGGCCATGGATTCCGAACCACCGATGGCGAGCAGGATGATCCCGATGGCGGTCATCAATACCATCGGGACCAGCGCCGTCAGGGTAAAGATGAGACGCGCACGATTTAAGAACCTTGTCGTGGGGCTGCGGAGTCGCAAGCACCGCTATTGTGGCAGAAATCCAAGTCGAACGCCGGGCCGAGGAGAAAGAATTTTCGTGGCTAGTTTCCCTTCGGAATCGGTAGCAATATCGCCCCAAGTCGAAATTTGGAGGAACGGCATGACCACCCTGAAGATCCGATTTGCGCTCGTTGCACCGACGATTCTGGCCACCACGCTGGCCTTTTCGCCCGCGCGCGCGTTCGCGCAGACCGAGGCCCCGGCGGCGGCGGAAGTGGTAGCCCCGGCGGAAGAGGCGGCGAAGCCGGCCGCCCCGGCCGAGTCCCCCCCGCCGGCCCCGGCTCCCAAGTGCGAATGCCCGCCGCCATGCCCGCCCCCGCCTCCTCCTCCGCCCGTGAACCCCGTCGAATGGAAGGTGCAGAGCAAGGGCGGCCTGCTCATCACGGGCGGCAACTCGCAGTCCAAGAGCTTCACCTTCGGCGTCAACGGCTTCCGCAAGGAAGGCAACAACAAGGTGGCCCTCGAGGGCGGCATGGCCTACGGCACGTCCAACAACCTGGTCGTGGAGTCCGTCGATAGCAACAACAACATCGCCACCCTCGATCGCCAGGAGGTCGTGAGCACCAACAACTGGGCCGCCAAGGGGCGCTACGATCGCTTCATCACCGAGAACAACGTCGCCTATGCCAGCGGACAGGCCGCCGCGGACAAGATCGCGGGCAAGACCTTCTTTGGCGGCGGCCAGCTCGGCTACAGCCGGCAGTTGGTGGAGGACAAGTGGAACATCGTGGTGGCCGAGCTCGGCTACGATTTCTCGTACGAACGCTACACCCAGCAGGCGGGCGAGGTCGTCGATCCGGTGGTCATCCATTCGGCGCGCGTCCTGGTCGGCGAGACCTTGTCGCTGAACAAGGAAACCGGGGTCACCGCCAGCGTGGAGGCCCTCTTCAATCTCAACAAGGAAACCAAGGCCATCAACGTCAACGATGACCAGCCCGGCGTGAACGCTTTCAAGGACATCCGCGTGAACGGGAAGGTCGGCCTCTCCACGAACCTGTGGAAGCAACTCAGCTTCGGCTTCACCTTCGCCCTCAAGTACGACCAGAATCCGGCGCCGCGGCCGATTCCCAAGGGCGCGCCGGCGAACGCCACGTTCGCGACTGGCGATCCGAATAAATTTGCCGACAAGGTCGACACCATCACCGAGGCGACCCTCATGTACACCTTCTTCTAAACAACCCTGCTTCTGGTCCTATTCGCCATGGAAAAGTACTGCTGGAGATTCTTCCGGGCCGGCGCCGTCGATCAGGTCGTGCTGGCCGATGGGGACGACCTCACCCACCTCGACGAGCTGGATCAGAAGTTGTGGGTGGCACTCTCCTGTCCCACGCGCGGTCTCGAATTCGACAGCCGGACGCTCGATCTGATCGATACCGATCACGACGGGCATATCCGACCGGGCGAGATCATGGCCGTGGTCCGCTGGGCTCGCGATGCCCTGCGCAACCTGAAGGACGTGTTCCGCCGCGAGGGCAAGGTGGCGCTTGCCGCCATCAATGACGAAACGGCCCTGGGCAAGGAGCTGCTGGCCGAGGCGCGGCACATCCTGCAAACCCTGGGTCGTCCCGAGGCTGACGCCATTTCTCTCGACGACATCGCCGACACGGGGAAGATCGTCGCCGCCACTCGCTTCAATGGCGACGGGATCCTGCCCGCCGAATCGGCGGGTGACGAGGCCACCGCGCAGGCGGTGCGCGACATCATGGCCGCGCTAGGGTCCAAGACCGACCGCAGCGGCAAACCGGGCATCGATCTGGCAACGGTCGATACGTTCTTCGAGGAAGCCGGGGCATACCTTGCGTGGCTGGACCAGGGCGAGAAGAGCGGCGCCACTTCCGTGGCCGGCCAAGAGACGGCGACGGCGGCCGAGGCACTGGCCGCCGTGCGGGCCAAGGTCGACGACTACTTCACCCGCTGTCGTTTGGTCTCGTTCGATGGGCGCGCGGCTGTCGCGCTCAATGCCAGCGAGGCCGCCCTGGCGGCGCTGGGCCCCAAGACCCTGACCGCGGATGCCGACGAGATCGCGCAACTTCCCCTCGCGCCCATTGCCGCGTACCGGTCGTTGCCTCTCGGCGACGGCGTGAATCCCGCGTGGGCGGCGCGCATCGCGGCCCTCTCGGCGGCGGTGGTGCGTTCGGTGCTAGGCGCGACCAGGGGGACGCTGTTCGAGGCCGACTGGATCGCGATCAAGGACCGCATGGCGCCCTTCTATGCGTGGCAGGCCGGCAAGCCCGCGACCGAGGTGGCGAAGCTGCCCGTGGCCCGCCTGCGCGACCTGCTCGCCGGGAGCTTGCGCCAGGACCTCACCAACCTGATCGACCAGGATGTGGCCGGTGGCGACCAGGTGCAGCGGCTCGAACAGGTGGAGAAGATGATTCGGGTGCACCGGGATCTGGTGCGCCTNNATGGCGCGCGCCTACCTCCTCTACTGCGACTGCACGCGCAAGTCGGGCGAGAAGCGCAGCATCGTCGCGGCGGTCACGGGTGGCGAAACCGACAATCTGATGGTCGGGCGCAACGGCGTGTTCTGCGACCACAAGGGCAACGACTGGGACGCCACCGTCACCCGCATCGTCGAGAATCCCATCAGCGTTCGCCAGGCCTTCTGGTCACCCTACAAGAGCCTCGTGCGCATGATCGAGCAGCAAGTCGCCAAGCGCGCTTCCGCCGCGGACGAGGAGGCGAAGAAGAAGGTCCAGGCGGCGGCGACCGCAACCGCGCATGTCGACAAAGGCGGCGTCATGGAGGCGGAAAAGCAGCCGGAGCACAAGAAGATCGACGTGGGCACCGTGGCCGCCATCGGCGTGGCCGTGGGCGGGATTGCCACGTTTCTGACCAGCATCGTGGCCATGTTCTTGGGTTTGGGGCTCTGGATGCCGATCGGTTTTCTCGGGCTTCTTCTCGCCATCTCGGGACCGTCCATGCTGATCGCGTGGCTGAAACTGCGCCAGCGCAACATCGGCCCGATTCTCGACGCCAACGGTTGGTCGGTGAACGCGATGGCGAAGATCAGCATTCCGTTCGGGGCCGCGCTGACCCAGGTGGCAACGCTGCCGCGCGGGTCCAAGCGCGAATTGCGCGATCCCTTCGCCGAGAAGAAGCGGCCGTGGAAGACGTATCTGTTCCTGCTCGGCCTGCTCGCGCTGGCCGCGTTGTGGTACCTGGGCTACTTCGACGCCCACCTGCCCACGGGCGTGCGCGTGAAGACGCTGCTCGGCGTCTAGCAGCCCGTGGTGAAAGTCTCCGCGTCGCCGTTCGGGCGTCTTCGGGACCGTCCGCTGACGGTGGAACCCTGGGAGGGTTCCACGCCTCCCGCGACGAGAGCGGTCGAGCAAAGCTCGCCCGCTCCCCCGCGGACGTGTCGCCGCTCGCTGGAATACCTCTAGTATTCGGCGCTTCGCTGCTCCTTGCATCCGGCCCGAATCCACTCCGAACGGCTCGGTCCGACTTCCACCACGGGCTGCTGCCTGACTGCAACCCACTGGCGGGTTATGCTGCGCGCGTGAGGACCTGGACGGTTGTTATCGCGGTGTTTCTCGGCGCAAGCTGCCGAGCACCCGCGGGCAGTGTCGCGACCGGCGCGGCGCCGGCGCTGGAAACGCGCAGCAACATCCTGCGCGCCGACTACGTGGGCTCGGCTGCCTGCGCCGGTTGCCACGCGGACGTCTACGCCCGGTGGGCCGCCTCGCCCATGCGCAACATGACCCGCGACCCCGAGCACGCAGCGATCCGCGCGCCCTTTGCGGGCGAGACCTTCACGTTCAAGGGCGACCAGGCCACCTTCTTTCGCGCAGGCTCCGCGCGTTTGGTGCGCATCGCCGTGCGGGACGAGAGCGAGCATCTCTATCGGGTCACGCGGGTCATCGGCAATCGCCACCGCGAGGACTTCGCCGGGGTCGAGGTGGCCTCGCCCGAGGACAGCGTCGAGCGCGGAACCGGTCCCGAGCTGATCCTGCCCGTCACCTACTACTTCCAGACGCACGGCTATCGCCCCAAGGGCTATTCCGTCATGGCCCACGAGCGGCCCGGTTTGCGTAGCGGCGCCGTTTGGAACCAGACCTGCGTTTTCTGCCACAACACCGTGCCCTGGTTCGACACCGTGTGGGGCGCGCTGGCCGGCGCGCCGGCGCCCGCCTATCAGGGCGTCGTGGTCGATCGCCTGCTGCCGCCCACGCGGCAGCTAGCCTATCGCGTGAAGCTCGACCGTGCCTTTCGCGCGGCCATCGCCGGCGAGGAAAGCCTGGTCGGCGTCACCAGCCAGCCTTCCCCACCCAACAACGAAACCGCCGCGCGCGCCGGCATCGTCGCTTTCGCGCAGAACTTCGCGGGCCGCCATCTCATCGAGGAGGGAATTGGCTGCGAGGCCTGCCACGGCGGCGGACACGAGCACGCGGCGCGACCCGCGGTGCGCACCTCGTATGACCCGCACTCCGACTTCCTGGAGCTTCGCACGCCGGCCGGCGGCACCCCGTCGCGTGCCCTGCTCATCAATCGCACCTGCGCCCGTTGCCACCAGGTGCTGTTTTCCCGCTATCCGTACACCTGGGAAGGCGGGCTTCGCCACGGCCCCGCGCCCGGCGGCAGCGTGACCACCTCGGGCGAAGCGCGGGATTTCATGCTCGGCGGTCCGGGCAAGAGCCTGGCGTGCACCGCCTGTCACGACCCGCACGCGCTCGACCAGCCCGAAGCCTTGGCCCGACTAGCGACACCGGCAGGCAACGTCGTCTGCGCGAAGTGCCATCCGGGCCTCGCCACCGCGGAAGGCCTGGCCGAGCACGCGCATCATCTAGCGACCGGTCCCGGCGGCTCGTGCGTGGGCTGCCACATGCCCCGCAAGAACATGGGGCTCGACTATGCCCTTACACGCTATCACCGCATTGGCTCCCCGACCGACCGCGAGCGCGTGGAAGGCGACCGGCCGCTCGAATGCGCCCTGTGCCATGCCGACCAGAGCGTGGCGTCGCTGCTGGGCACGATGGAGCGATGGTGGGGGAAGCAGTATGATCGCCGCCGGCTCCTGGCCCTCTACGGCGACCTCGAGGCGAACGCCCTGCTCGCGACCCTCGCGCGCGGGCGGCCGCACGAGCAGGTCGTGGCCGCGATGGTGCTCGCCGACCACAAAGTCGCCGCCGCCGCGCCGCAAGTGGCGAGGGTTCTCGGCAGCCCGTACCCGCTCGCGCGCCGCTTTGTCGCCCAGGCCCTGAGCGCGCTCTTGCGCAAGCCCTGCGCCATCGATGTGGATGCCTCGCGCGAAGACATACACAAGGCGCTCGACGCCTGCGGCCTCGATGTCGCGGAGTTGCCCGCGGCGAGCGCTCCCCCAGGCCACCCCGCCCAGTCCGGCGACGAAGACTGACCTCCGAGAATCCGACACGCAACCCCTTGACGGAAGGGAGGTTTTGGCTTAAATCCAACCCCCTCTGCGGGCGTAACTCAGTGGTAGAGTGTCACCTTGCCAAGGTGAACGTCGAGGGTTCAAGTCCCTTCGCCCGCTCTCCTAAGCCCCTGGTATTCCCAGGGGTTTTCTATTTCTGGGACCAAGTTATTTCTCGTGATGCACTGTGGGGTCTCGTCTCGGGTCACGTCTACGATGCCTCTTGCACGAGGGCGACGAGGACTCTCGCAGCTGCCTGGCGTTCTTCGGGGTCCACGGTTGCGTAGATTCGCTGGGCCTCCTCCGACCTCCACCCGGCCATCGAGCGCCGTACCAGATCGTCCACCCCAGCTTTGCGCAACAGGTTCTCGTACGTCCTTCGTAGGCTGTGCGGGCTGATGGGCGTGATGCCCGCCGCCTTCACCACCTTGCGCAGGGGAGCATCGAGAACGGTTTCGCTCCTGAACCACGACACCTCATCTACCCCACGACGGGTCCGGCCCGCCTTCCCCTGTTTGGGTCGCGCTGGAAACATGAGCCCAGTCGATAGGGCAGGGTGCTGGCTCTCAAGCAGCCACCGGCGTTGCTCGTTCAGGACCTGCGCCAGAGGTTCGACCACCACCACCCGCCTCGGGTCATCGGTCTTGGTGGCCTTGACGTGACGCCGCCAGACCGACCTCTCGATTCTGAGCTCACCATCCTTGTAGTCGTCGAACTGCAGCGCAAGTAACTCCCCCTTCCTGCACCTGGTCCAGGCCGCCACCAGCAGCATTCTCGCAATGTCAGGAGCGAGGCCACACGTTGGAACGTGCGCCAGGAACCGTCGGAACTCGTCTGGCGTCAGCGTGTTCCCTCTTTTTCCCTGCGTCCGTCCTGGCGTCAGTCCCGTGATAGCCTTCGCTGAGTTTCCAGGTAGAAGCCCATCGGAGACTGCATCGTCCAGCACCAAGCGGATCACCCGAAGCCAACTCGCCACCGTCGCTGACGAGTAGCCCTCCCCAAGCTTGTCAGCCACCCATTTCCTGAAGTCGGAGGGTTCGAGCGCATCGACGTAGATGTGCTCGAGTGCTTCTGACGCGTGGGCCAGGCAGGTCACGTACCGCATCCTCGTGCTTGGTTCAAAACGCCCCCTATTGATCGATGCCCATCGCTCTGCGAAGTCGGACAGCAGCTGCCGACGTCGCTCGTCCTTTACGATCTCCCCGCGATCTTCTCGAAACTTCGCCGCCTCCCCCATGGTGCTGCAAACTTTCTGTGCGCTCCGTTTCTGGCCCGTTCGGTTGTCTGTCCAGTCCACGCGCACCAGGAATCGGCCGGGGCCGTCCTTCCTGATTCCCGATGCGACACACTTCGGCCGTTGTCTTCGGATCGGCATACGTACTGCTTCTTTCCGGCCGAGCGTCCACGCTGGTTTCAACCGTACCGCCTCGAAGGTAGCGATCAAGGCCTTTCGTTGACCGCAGGACTGCGGCGGACCGTGACAGATCCGGACCGACCGTGCCAAGTCCCGAGCCAGCACCAGCATTCAAGCGACTCCAGAAGGCTACCCTACGTGCTGCCCGTGCCGGGCTCTCGGGTGGCTTCGCGGCTATCTCGGCCGAGCTGGCAGTCATGCTGGTTCCCAGGCAGCACGCATGGCTGGCCTACGCCCTCGTCGGTGCGACCATGTGCATGGTGTATTGGTGGGTGTGGGGAAGGATATTCAGGAACGTCGGGCTCGTCGTCGAGTAGCCGTCCGCCGGGCCGAGCAGGCGTTCCACCCTCAGAATCTGCTTGCCAGCTTTCGTCTTTCGATCTAGGAAGGTCCTGCTGTCGCGTTGAGGCATATGCAGTTCCGCGAGCAGATGTTGTTTCGCTCTACGAATTCTGGATCGAGAAGCAACTGATGCAGGCAGCGTGAGGTTGGCGCTGCTGAAAGGCAAGCCATGCTCAAAGCAACTGCAGTCAAGTGCCATCATGGACCTCGCGATCGGCAGGGACCGAGTATGACCGGATCAGTTTTGCGTTCGTTGTTGCGTGCGGGCTTTTGCGTGCTCTGCGTGCTGTACGCATCGTCGTGTCAGGCTCCGGTTTATGGCGGTTTCGATGACTCGGGAAACTACGGCGTCACGATAGACGGATCTGGAGGAACTCTCTACATCCGCTTGCCTGAGCTGTCGGTGCTGGTCTTTCAGAAACGCTAGGCCTCCGTTGGGGAGAGAGCAGCCCAGAGCGTGTCATAGGCAGAATGCATTTAACTTCGATAGATGAAAGGCAGCACCTCAACTATGCAGTTCGTCATCAGCGGGGCCAATCTTCAAATGCGACTCTCACAACCAACAGAATAGGGAGCGCGAGAAAAGAAACATTTTCTCACATCTCCTCTCACAAGCCGGATGACAACAAACAACCAACCACCAGAGACCCATGACAATCAAAGTGGATGCATCTGAACTGCGCTTAAACTACAACCCGGAAGAGCCGCACAGCTGTGAGCGAGGACCTTCGACACATTCGTGTACGCAACGGAGTGATGGTTGCGAATGCGGGCGGCTCTTGTGATGCGCTTGCTCAAAACAGGCTCAGTCAGCTTCATCGCGGTGATCGCTCTCGCCTGCTCCGGAACGACGGCCCCATCGAGCGGGACGAGCTGGGGCGGGGTGAGCGGCGGCGTTGCCGGAAGCAACGGCACAACGGCCAGCGGCGGTGTTGCCGGAAGCGGTGGCACAACGGCCAGCGGCGGCGTTGCCGGAAGCGGTGGCACAACGGCCAGCGGCGGCGTTGCCGGAAGCGGTGGCACAACGGTGCATGGCGGTGCGACCGGGAGCGGTGGCACAACGGTCAGTGGTGGCGCTGTCGGAATTGGTGGCACCGCGGTGAATGGTGGCGCTGTCGGAAGCGGCGGTGCTTCCAGCTCGGCCTGTGCAACTCAGACACTCGCGGGGACATGGGCAGCGACAAATTGGACGGCAAGCAGTAGCTTCCTCAATCTTTATACCAACCAAGACAATGTATTTGCTCGGAATTGGGACGGTCTCGTTGGCGGTCTCATGTTTCTAACGACCGATAACGGCGCAAACTGGACTCAGATCAGTTCCGCAGATACCGATATTGACATTCAATCCATCGTAATGTGGAACAACAACATACTTGCCGGCACTTGGAATGGTCTCTATCAGTCTACCTCGGGTGGCACGAACTGGAATGCTGTCACGCCCACGGGAATACCTGCGGATACTGCCATCCGGTCCCTTGCGATGATAGATACAACCCTCTTTGCCGGCACAGTGGGGGATATTTATAAGTCTTCGGACAACGGAAATACTTGGACGGAAGTAAAGTCGGGGATATCGGCGACCGCCACCATTACCTCGCTGGTCGCAAGTGGAAATGCCATTCTTGCGGGTAGCGATAGCTTGGGTGTCTTTGCTACGACAAACGGTGGGACAAGCTGGACGGCAATCAATTCCGGCCTTACCGATACGCACGTTACCCAACTTGTGGCCATGGGTACCAGGCTATTTGCAGTGACCTTGGGCGGTGTTTTTGTTTCCGACAATATCGGCGCGAGCTGGACGGTGGACAGCTCGGGGCTCAACAATGTAAATTGTTTGTTGGTTGTGAATAATCAACTTCTGGCCGGGACCGATGACAGCGGAGTTTACCTGTCGGTAGGCAGCAGCGAAACCTGGACTTCGTTCAGCTCGGGGTTGCCCGCCAGCACCCGCGTCGGGTCCTTGGCCGCAAGCAACAACAGCGTCTTTGCTGGGACAGATTCCGGAGTCTGGCGTGTCAGTTGCGGCACGTAGCACGCAGTAAGCTACGGCTTTTGCTGTAGAATAGTACCCAAAGGATACAAATTATGCGCAACACCCCCCGAGTAAATAGGAGCCCCTCATCCATGGGGAGGCGCGAGTTTCTGCGTACGCTTGGAGCAGGTACCATTGGAGCAGCAGGGCTTGCAGCCCTGACGGACCCGTTTCATTTTGCCAGGGCCGCGATAACCCCCGGGCAAAAGGGCATCTACATAACTGATTTGCGCACGGCGACGATAAGCGGATTGAATGGTAATGCCACTATCATCCGTCTCGACACCAACAAAGGGATTTCGGGATATGGCGAAGCTCGGTGTGAAGACACCAACGCACTCTCGCAGCTGGCTACCCTCAAGCCGCTCATTTTAGGGATGAATCCGACTCAGGTTGACAAGGTTTTCAATGCCATCAAAGCGGTTGGAAACCCGACCTCCGACGGACAGGCGACAGGGTCACGGCAAACACAGGCAACAGGAGCAATTTGCGCCATTGAGATGGCCTGTTGGGACATCACCGGCAAGGTGTACAACGTCCCGGTATGGAAGCTCATCGGTCCCAAACTAAGGGACAGGGTCCGACTTTATGCCGACACCCCACAGCAAACCAGCATATCCGCGATGCAGTCCCTGGTCCAGGCCCGCATAAATCTGGGGCTGACGTGGTTTAAGTCGGATCTCCAGCTGACCTACCTGAGTAGCAGTGACTACGGCACCTCGCCCGAAACCGGCCTGCCCTATACGGGCATTCGCATCAAAGATTCGGGTTTCACAAAGTGGGCGGCTTACATTGCCGCATATCGAAGCATGATCGGTGCGGCTCCGCTCTCATCCGACCACTATCAAAACTACAACAATCCTCAATATCTCGATATTTACTCGTCCTCACATCTTGCCGATCTCTTGGCAGGGTCGAGCTATCAGGGTACGTACGGGGGATGGATGGAAGATATTCAGCCGTGGTGGCATCCCGCTATGTTCGGGCAGGTCAAGAGCGCTATGACCTCTAGTATGCCGCTTCTTACCGGTGAAGACATGTACACTATCGATCAGATCCAGACACTGGTCAATGGTGCGGGCGGGGGGGTGGCCTATATTCATCCGGATCAGTCCACTTTCGGAGGGATCCACCAGACCAGGCTCGCCGCTATTTGGGCGCATACACAGGGCGTTCGTACGGCGATACACATGTCGGAGTCACCGCTGTCGTTGATTTGCTGTGCTCACATTGCGGCGGGCATCCCAGATTTTCTCGCCTGTGAACACCACTATCTCGACGATGTGTCGTGGTACGACACTCTGTTTGACGGCATTGAAAAGCCAATAGTAGAAAAGAGTACCGGCTGCGTACTGGTACCGGAAGGTCCCGGGCTGGGCATCACACCGAACGCAGCGGCAATTACGGCGCGACTTGCCTCGGGCGGCTACTTTACCCAATAGGACCCGCTTGCTTCGTGTTTTTTAGCCCGTCCCTGCAAGGCAAGCCAGAACCCTAGCGCTTAGCCGCAAGATGGCGTAAAAGACCACCCTTCGACTGATTGCGTGCGAGACTTGGATGGAGACTGAGAATATGCGCCAATTGGATTCTATTCGCGCTTCCAGTCGGCTCTGGCTCAAAGTGGCTGTGGGTTGCATTGCTTGCAGGGTAACCTTCCGGTCCGGGACGTCCTGGCCAAGTTGAGTGCCGCCGATTAGGTGGCCGCCATGGCAATGAGACGCGGCCGTAGGTTCTGGAGCAAGCTCATCGAGGAGTTCGAGGGTAGCCAGGGCGGAGATACCCACGAGGAATTCGCCGTTAGGCGAGGGGTGGAGAAGACAACGTTCCAAAAATGGTTGTATGCCCTGCGGAATGAGCACCGTCGGCGCACGCCGCCCGCGGTGCGCTTTCTTCCCGTACGTCTCGATGGCATACGAGAGGAGCGCACGATCTCAGTCGAGCTGGGTGGTGGGCTGGGGCTGCGCGTGCAGGCGGGCACGGACCCGAGCTACGTGGCCGTGCTGGTGGCGGCTCTGCGGCCGTGCTGACGCTGCCGTCTTCTCCGTCGGTTAATTCCCTTCGCACCTCCCGCTGCCAGGAACCACCACGTGCGCACGCTCGGCAAGCTCGAACCCGAGCTCACGGCACCGTGCCCATGCCGCCGACGTCGAAATGCCCAAATGCTTCGCGATGGGCTTGAGCCTGTACCCCGCCATGCGCATGGACGCCGGTGTTCACCTTGGCGAACGAAATGTGGGACCTGGAGCCTCCACCAACCAATACCGAGTAAGCTACGGGAACTGGGTCCCCTCTGCTCGTCGTGCCCACGGTCGTCCGCACACCAGGGGCCAGAAATCTCGGCGGGGGAACAATTGGGGCTGCGAGGCTGTTGGTGGCGTGGCAGCAGTTGGTAAAGATCGCGTAGCCGAGGAAGAGCAGACGGCGGGGAAAAGGGCTTGCGTGAATGCTCGTTCCGCTCGACTCCCGCAAACGACTACTTGCTATGGCAACTAGCTCCCAGTGCCTACGTCGGCTTTCCGGGTATTTCGGGAAGGTCCGCGCACGCAGCGGGGTGCTACAGGCCTTGCGGGACCTGCTGCCACAGCTCCAGCGCAAGCGCACTGCTCGAGCGGAGGTCCCGGATCTTCTCGCAGACGGCCTTAGGGTAGGTTCCGTCTGCCTGCTTGGCATGTGCAATCACGCGTAGGATATCTTCCTGCACTGATGGCAGGGTGACATAGCCGCTCAGGAGAGCGTCGCATGCCACCAGGGCTACCTCGCGATCTCTGGCTATCTGGAACGACCGGGATAGGCTGCCATGGAGAGCATCTAGCACTCTCATGCCGAGCACCAATCCAAGCAGGCCTCCGATGATGGACCCAAGCGAGGGGTGGAATAGGTGGAACTTGGTCCAGCCATCCTGCCACCAATGGCCTGCGGTGACTCCGGCCCCCAAGGACGCCACGGCTACCAGGAAGGTTACGATCAGGTTTTCCGTGAGCTCGGAGCCGCGCTTGACGAGTCTGTCTCCGGCAGTGAGCGGGTCAGGCTTCAGTAACCATAGCTTTCTGGCTAGCTTCTCCTGCAGCTCCGGTGGGATGGACTTCCCACCATCGCCAGAACACGTTCCGCTTGCTCTCGTGTCGAAGTAGCTCTCGCCGAATTGCCTGCGGAATGCTGCCTGCGCCCTTTCCCTCGCGGCCTTTTCTAGCGCTAAGAGCAGCTCCTCCGGCAGTTCGTTTTCAGGCATGGCCCGTGGTCTTTCTAAGCGCAGGTAGCGCATCGCCGCATCCGGCGATGATGTCCGATAATGACGATTCGACGAAGCCCTCGCCCGGCAGATTGGTGGCCATGCGGCCTGGCAGACGCTGGCGTAGCGCGAGCTTCATCCTGACCCGGCATCGTCGCGCGGAATCTCGGGCGTGTCCATAGGTCCTCGCTGCCCCGTGCTGGCTACGGAGCGCATCCGCGCGAGCTGATGGCTGAGAGGGTGCATGATGCCGGAGTGCGCCGCTCTTGACGTGGGCGGCGAATGGCCGGATGATTGGAGGGCTCGTCCGCTCGCGAGCATCACGCAAACGGAGGGACCATGAAGCTTGGGCCAGTCAACGTCGTTCTCGGATCTCTGGCGTTGGTTTCCTGCGGCGGGGGTAGCGGTTCTAGCAGATGGCCGGGACTGGTGCCCGACGCAGCTAGTCCCACCGCTGACGGATCAATCCTCGCCGGCCCAGAGGTTCCAGATGCGGCCCTGCCCGATCTCGCGCTGACGGATGTGAGGAGCCCAGACGTACCAACGGCCGAGACAGCGGTTCCCGACTTAGCAGCTCATGATATTGCGCTCCTCGACCATGGGGATTCCGAAATCGCAGTTCCTGACGCCACCTCCATGGGCACGTCGGATGCTACGTCGAGCGGACAATTGCCTCACTTCGTTGACCAGCCCGACGCGGGGGGATCTAACCAACTTCTAACCTGCATTGCACATCTATACGGCCAGACCATTGGGGGCGTTCCGCTGCATCCCATCCAACCAGTGAGCGTGACCAATCCAGGTTCGTCTCCAGCTGATGTGATTGTTACAGCGCAGCTCCAAAACTACTCAGACCCATCCTCGGTGGGACTTCACGTGCCTGCAAGCGGAATTGCCTCGACCGCACCTATGGATCTCACGTTCAACTTCGACGCTCTGTACGGCGTAAGCGCCCCGATAACTGCAAACGCCATCTTCCAACTCACCGCTGCTGGCAGTACGGCACTGCTCGATGCGCACACGAAGAATATCACGATCTTGCCGAAGAACACAATCTACTGGGCAATGCAGAACGCGAACGGGAGCACCGTCGACAGCAGATTCTTTGTTGCTGCATTCGTGACGCCACACGATAAGGCAAAATCCATCGATCAGTTGCTGAAAGATGCGGCAGCATACAGCCGGTGCAACGCTATGGTTGGCTACCAGACATCTTGTATGAACACCGCCGTCTCGTGGTCTCCCGTCTCTCAAACGGTGCCGCCAAGTTACTGTGAGGTGCAAGCTCAACAGGCGAGTGCGGGCACAGTCTTCGATGTTAGCGTGACTGCGACCTGCGCCCCACCTTGCACCTCAAACAATGGGACGTTCTACGTGTTTACCGAATCCGATTGGCTTGGTTCTCAATCATCCCCGCTTGGGAAGACGGATGTAGTCAACACGTGGTCGGGCACTTTCATTGCTCCTGGCAACGACACATACGTATTTGCAGTTTGCAACCCCGCCACGAACGCAGCAAACGAAGTCTACCAGATCGCAGCTGCCGGCGATGCCATCCTTACTGGCGATATTGACCAAATGGGTGCGATTTTCCAAGCTCTGCACGCGCGCGGAATGCAATACGTGACGGTTTCTCAGGACTTCTTCACAGGCGCTCAGAACGTAAAGTTCCCCGTCGAAGCTCTCGCCACAGCAAGTGCCAACTGCATCGATGGCACGCTTGTGTTTGCTAGTGCGCTGGAATCGATGGGCATGCGCCCAGGGGTCGTGATTGTGCCTGGTCACGCATTTGTCGCGGTGCTTGTGGCTGATCCTGCCGTGTACCCGAGCGTAGACCCTTGTAAGGTCAGCAATTGGATTCCGATGGAAACAACGATGGTGTCAAGCGGGACGCCTGTGTCCGCCATGCAGTACGACCTCCAGAACGAAATGCCCAAGGTGACGCAGGTCTTCGCAGCGGGGTGCTCGCTGCAAACGGATGTCACGGCCGCCACGGTTTTCGATGTGAAGACCCTTCGCGACGAGGGTATTTTGCCCGCGCCGATGTAGTTGGATGGGAACGTGAGAACGGGCAGCTCGACGGGTACGCGATTTCGTGGTCGACCGGCGCGGATGGCTGCTTGTAGAAGGACACCCTGATCGCCAGGCAGATGGAGAAGCCGGCAGCGCTGGACGTAGAAAAATGAACACCGCAGCGTGCGGGGGCCAGCTTCTCGCGGCCTACGATGACAACTGGCAGTTCCGCTTAACGTGACTTGGAATGTTTGGCCTTCGGCTGGCCCGTCTGATTCTGCAGAGCGGCGATCTTACTGTTGAGGTCATCGACCTGGGCCTGAAGTTTGGAATTCTCCTACTTGAGGGCGTCTTGGTCCTTCATCGCCTTGTCCAGTTCGGTCACTTTCGCGTTGTAGGTCCCCGAGGAGACGCATCCGGTCCCGAGGGTGCAGGCGAACAGTAGTGCTCCGAGCTTGATGGTTTGTCTCACGTTCATCTCCTCCGTCGCGAATGATGGCGGTCCATGGTCATCGTCCAGGCTGGCGCGGGCTTCATCCTGGCGGCGCATTTCTACGCGAAAGACTCGGGCCTGTCCACGGGTCCTCCCTGCCCGCCGAGGCTGGTATCCACGGCGGCACCGACGCCGGCGGGCACGTCGGGTGGAAGCGAGGGCTCCAGCAGACCGGCCCCTTCGTTCCTGCCGCCACCGAGCGGCCACAGGTGGATGGCTACCACAGTGCTCGGGATATTCGGAACGGTGATGACGCAGGGTTCCTTGGACACGGTGTCCTCGGTGCGTCTCGGGCCGCAGGACCGCTGGTCACGGTAGAAGCCGCCTGCGTGGCGCGTGCGCTCCTGGCGGATGATGATGGGGCCAGCCCGGATGGGAGACGGCGGGCGAAATGCCCAGCAGCCCTCAAAAATCTGAAACTTGGCTGCACCGGACGCCTTGCCGAACCTGGGGATGCTGGCATGATCTCCAACGGCGGGAGTGGCACGAACGTTGCCCTGCAAGGGTGACGAACGGAGGATTCGATGCACAAGACATCACTGGGCTTGGTGACGCTGTCCTTGGGCAGCCTGATGATGATTGCCTGCGGTAGCAACCCCGGGCTCAGCACTGGCGGCCAGACCGGTGGTGGCAAAGGGTCCACGGGCGGCATCGGAGCTGGGGGCGCAGCGAGCGGGGGAGATTTCGGCGGACGAGCGGGCGGAGGAGGCGGTTCGCCAGGCAGTGGAGGAGGCGTTGCTGGCGCGGGTGCCAGCGGCGGGAATAGGGGCAACGGTGGAACGGAAGTCGGCACAGGCGGTATGTCCGGCGGAAGCAGCGGTACTGGTGGATGCATACCACCTCCGTGCGCTCTCCTCGAATGTCCTTATGGATATCAATCCAGCGCTACCCCTTGCGGCTGCGGAACCTGCGCCCCGCCACCCGAGAGTCCGGATGGCGCGACGGCGAAGGACGCTGGCAATGGGGACGGGCCAACGACTTGTCCTGAGACTGTGTGTTCGCTGCCGAATTGCCGTTACGGCATTCAGCCAAGCCCAGAGGCCTGCGGTTGCCCAACCTGTGCCCCGAATCCTGACGCTGGGATGGTGACAGACGCTGGCGGCCGGGGAGCTGGGGGCGTAGGAGGCACCGGGGGCACCGGGGGCAATCATGGTGGGTCAGGGGGCGGTTCAGGAGGAGGAGCAGGAGGGAACAGTGGCGGCACTCGTGTCACCGGAGACGCTGGACCCTCTTGCAGCATGTCGGCTAGCGAATACGACAACTCGTGCAGCGTGGATTCCGACTGTGTAGCGGTACCCGAGGGGGCTCCGTGCGACAACAACTGTCTTTCAGTTTGCCCTACGTCTGCCCTGAACGTACGGGTTGCCTCCCAGTACCTTGCCGATATGAAGGCCCTAATGGCTGAGCACAACGAGTCCCCTGTGTGCGCGTGTCCTTGCTATGGTGGACCATACTGTTGCCGGGGCACCTGCACCAGCGCGTGCTCCGGTTGCAACCCGACTGATTGATCTTGCGCGCACCAGTGTGATCGTCCCTCCTCGCCTCCTAGAAAATGGATCGGTGCAGAGCCAAGCGACTTCCACTGGTTGACGAAGATGCCGGTGGCGCTGCCCAGTAAGCTACGGGAAGTGGGTCCCCTCTGCTTGCCGTGCCCACGGTCGCCCGCATACCGGGGGCCGAAATTTCGGCGGAAAGAAGATTGGGGGGCAAGAATCGGGACCATGTTAACGCGGTATTTCTTGGACATGATGTCGCGTAATTCGATGCGTCTCCGTGCGCTGGGCCACGCTCCTGTCCCATGCCCTTCCGGGGCACATTGCAACCGCGCCGCCGGTGCGTAGGATACAAGACCGATGCGTCGCCTGGGCTTGCTTCTGGTTGCTTCCGCTTTGGCCTCCGTGCCCTGTTGCGGACGCACGGTCCTGGACACTGTGGTTGCTGGCGCAGGCGGAGCGGTGGGCCTTGGCGGCATCACAGGCACCGGTGGTGCGCCGGCTGCTGGCGGCGTGGTGGGTACCGGCGGAGGGATTGGAACCGGTGGCGTGGTTTCCACTGGCGGGAGTGGGGTGCCCTGCACCCAGATCACCAATTCCACCACGTGCGATGCCCAGCTCGGCTGCTATGCGCTCTTCAGCGGCGAATTACCGTGTAACGCCGTACCCGCATGTACGAACCATTTCGTCAGTTGTGTGAAGGCCCCTCCCGAGTGCTGCACCATCAGCTGCCCGCAGACGATGCTTCCCTGTCCCTCGGGATACGTCAGCTTGCTTCCCAAGGATGCTGGTCCAACTCCAGCCGGCTGCGTGGCCGCGAACAAGTGTTCCTAGCGCCGGGGAGGCGGCGAACGGGGCCTCCGCGCACCTGGCAAGGCAAGCCCACCCAAAGCCGCCTGCGTGGCGAGCGGGCTGCGGCGGGGATGAGCAGGAACATCCTTGGTGACCGCCACGCAGCGGTGAACGGCGGAAGGTACGGCGGCCTCCACGCCACCAGCGAGTGCTTGCGAAAAACACCACACGGCGGGATGCTGCGTCCGAATACAAAGTTCGACGGGCGCGATGCCACTCCTTGCAGCCCTGCTGACCAGACCAGATACCCGAGTCTGGTGAAAGTGGTGAAAAGCGACAAGACTCCACCGCATGCCGCAGATAGGGAATCGTGCCAGCCGCACACTGCTGCCAGCGACTTCCTCACCTGGCTATGTCGCTGGAGGGTGGCCTATCCCTTGCTTCACGCTAGTCGCATGAGCTCATCTGGGACGGTCGCAACAATCCTGGTCGTCTCAATTCTCTCGTCCTTTGGCTGCTCGAGTACGACAACTGTGGGTAGAGCAGATTGGCCTCGAATGGTCGAAGGCGTGATCCGTGGGAATGCGAGCCCAGACGCGGTCATTGAATTCGCCGGACCGGCGAACGCGCGGGACACTGGAACAATCTGGAAGGGCAGGCTGCTCAACGTTGATCGCAACGCGCTTCTCTTGGGCGAGCGGTCCGGGAACGCCTACCGGATTCCGTTTGAAGGAACGCGTAGCATCCGCTATACGGATCGGAGAAAGGGCTTCGTGGATGGGCTTTGGATCGGCGCGATTCCGGGCGCGGTGGGCGGGGTGATGCTCGGCTCGGCAGCTGCTGGACTATGCGCGGGCGGTGGGTTTGCCGGGGACCCCAATCTGCACTGCAACGTCGCTGGCACAGTGGCCGTAACCACCCTGTTCGGTGCTGCCCTAGGGGCAATGGTAGGCGCTGGAATCGGTCTGCTCGTCGGCCATCGTACGACCCTCAAGTCCAGTTCTGAAGACCGCTACGATTTTCCTTCGAAAATGCCGGACCGATTGTCGGAGGGCTCACCGTGCCGATAGCGTAGATGACGTCGGGCTGTATCGAGGAGGGCATCTTGTCGGCGCGCCGTCGAACAAGCCGTTGGACAGACGCAGCGGACTCCGGCTCCAGCTACGGCGTGTCTGCTCTCTCTGAGTGATCCGCGACGTGCCTTACAACCGCGCGGTGGAGTGGGCCGTTCACCTCCCGAAGGAGATAGACGTAGAGCGCTGCGGCCACCGCAATCGGCAGCCGCGAGCGAAGGCAAGAAGTGAGCGCCGGCTGATCACCGGCATTTGCCGGTGTCCGGATTGAGCTCGTAACCGTTGCAGAAACAGTGTCCGCCGTCGAGGCACTGGCCGTAGACCGCCGAGAGCGCCGGGTCGTCGTTGCAGGTCTGGTCCATGCCCACGGTGCAGGCCATGGCCTTGCCGACACAGCCGTAGTCGGGCTTGAAGCAGCTGTCGCCGGGACAAACACAGACGTTGACAAGCACACAGAGAACGCAGTCGGCGCAGGCAGAGAGAGGAGCGGTGCAGGTATCGAAGAGATCCGTTTTGGGCAGCCAGCACTTGGCCACCGCCACCGTTCCGCTGGTCTGGGTACAGCGCGAGACCTGGCCGGCGACGTCCGGCTGCGTGAGGTCGGGGCCGGCCACGTCGAAGTACGTGGGGTGTGTTCCGGGCGGGTCGCCCGGCGAGTCGAGAGGCGCAGGCGCGTCCAGATTCGATGACGTGTCGTAGGTGACGGGGAAACCGTCCCCTGCGAGGTCGATGGTGATGGGCACCTCGCTCGCGATCCCCGCGGTATCCGGCGGGAGCGCCGGAGCCTGCGCGTCCCCCGCGTCGGGCTTGACCGTAAGCGAATGCTTCCCGCAGGCAACCGCGAATAGTAGCAGCAGCGCCGGAATCATCCGCGGCGGGCTCGCGCGCCCTGTGCTCGATCGGGCCTGGGCAATCATACGCATGTGTCCTGCTGACACGGTCCCATCAATTCCCTCAATCGGATAGAAAAGCGGCGGGGCGGCTGGGTAGAGGGATAGTTTGGAGATGTAGTTGCGTGTAGTTGACATAAGGACTAGCGCTTTGCGGGAGTCGAGTCAAGCCGAAGGCGGAGCTCACCTTCCCGTAAACGCGGCATGGATGAAACGCTTACGCGGCAGCTTGGCGGCTGTGCAACTTGGCGGGCGGCGGAAAAGGTGCGGGCTTCATCCTGACCCGGCATGCTCGCGCGGAATCTTGGTCATGTCCAGCCGTCCTCGCTGCCCGATGAGGTTGGGCCAAGTACCCCCTTCGAAATGACTATGAACCTCCACCCGGTGCTGTCTCAATTGCTGCGAAGCTTCCTGGCGATAGCGGGATAGCGCGACCGGAAGGCCTCGACGTCGGCTTGCTCGACAACGCGGTCGTGCGCGAGCGCCTGGGTGAAGATCACTTCTCCTTTCCTTTCAGGTCCGTGATCTCGATGTGCAGAATCCCGAGGTGGGTCAACTGCCCGGGAACGGACGCCACTGCGATTGGAGGTGCAAAGAGCAGCCAGAGGCGGGTTCCCGTCAAGGGCATGGGCGTGCGGGTGGAGCCGCGTGCTGTATACGTGCCGGTCTCGATGTCCATCGGGTAGGCGCGCGATTCCGTGGTGTAGGTCGCCTCATAGAGACTGGTGCCGTCTTCGAAAGTGCGGCTAGTCCAGTTGTCCGGGCTTGGGATTTCGGCGACCAGTTCTTTCTCCGGCTTGTGAATGGCGAGCCAGAACCTCGGGATTCCCCTGAGAGTGCCCGTGTGGTCCACCAGGCGTACTCGCCAGAGTAGAACCTGGCTGAACCCGTCGTCGAGACGGTCGTTGCCCAAGCTCTTCAATTCGTACATACCAGCGCATCCGCTGGGTCCGCCGGTGCCGAGGGCCAGGACGAGGAGCATCCAACCGACCCACTTGCGCAGAGGGTTTCGACGAAGCACGCAGCCAGAGTACCATCCTGGTGGGGAGAAATCATGCGGGTTCAGGTCGGCCTTCGAGCTGGCCAAGATACCAGCTGCAACCGTAGCACGAGCACCCGAGTTGGTGACAGCGGGACCAAGCTGTCACCGCGGTGATGCTCATCAGTGCGGTGGTTGAAGGCCAGGCGCGTTCTGCAGCGAGGGCTGGTGAACCCCGTGGCTACGAGGTGAGCTGGCCACCGGGCCTCCAGTATCTCGGCGGGAAAGAGAGGAGGGAACCTACGCTACCGCATCCTTGACCGCCTTCACCGGGCGTCCCCTGACCACCTTGCGAGCTGGCTTGGCCTTAAACACCGTCGGCTCCTTGGTGAACGGGTTGATGCCCTTGCGCTCTTTCGTCGCTGGCTTCTTGATGACGACCATGCGAACAAGGCCGGGAACGACGAAGAGGCCATTCTTCTTCAGCTCGGCATGACCGACGCTGGTCATGGCTTCGAGGATGCCCTTGACATCCTTGCGGGTGAGGTTGGTGGCGTGCTTCTCGACGAGGATTTGGATCAGTTCGGATTTCGAGAGAGGACCTTTGGACATCGTAGCTCCTTGGGGTTGGGTGCTGGACGCAGCGGGATGACCAGAATGACTTCTGGCCGCCGTGCGAATACTTGAATTATGCGTTCTCGCTCCTGCTCAGGGCCTATTTGCTCTGCTTTCCAGGAAACACTGGTGGCGGCGACATCTTCGCCTTGGCAGCCAGCGCCTTTTGGTTCTTCTCTGCCGTGTCTTGCTTTCTGGACCTGTCCTTCGCCTTCGGTGACTTGTCGCCCATGGTGATTGCCTCCTGCTGTTTGATTAGGGGAATGCTCCCCTCTTTCCGGGGGCAAGTCCAAGAGAATCGCGGCAGGTAGATGTCGAACTCGGTGATTGCTACCGGGTCAAAATGGACGAGAAGCACAGCGGAAGTCGAGGTCTCAGCGTGTACGGTATTCATCGACCAGCGCCTGAATCGTCCGGGGTGCGCAACCTTCCAACCGGTTGTTGATGAAGACGTAGGTGTATCTTGATGGCGTGCGCGCTCCCTCGTCGATGAGAGTGGCAGCCGCAGCGCGGGCGTCTTGGTCAACCCGCTTGATGCTGTCGAATGGCTCGAAGTCCTGGATGGTGCGCTCGTAGGTCTTGCCCGTCGTGAGCAGGAACCGCGCACCCACCAGCACTGGGTTGGTGCGGCTGCCAGGCATCGTGAGTTGCTCATGCACGGGCGGCATCTCGGTCCACGAGTTGAAGACGTGCGCGACCTCGTGCCGGGCCAGGCACTCGAAGTATTCCGGCCCAAGCCAGATGTCGTTTCGCATCTCGATGCCGTAGGGCCAGCCCTTGGGCAGCTTCGACAAGAAGGCATCCCGGTCGGCGATGAACTGCCGGAGATCCTGGTAGTCGGCCCGATGGAAGCGCGAAAACTCGAACATCAGGATGCCGACGTGAGTTCGAATCGCCTCGCACGGCTCCAGGAATCGGCTGACGAAGGCGTCCGCATTCAAGAAGTTCTCGTTCACGGTCCCCTTGCGCGCACCGAACCGAGGCAGGTTCGGGAACCGCTTCACCGTGATCGCGTCGGTTACCTTGAAGCCGAACATGAAGTCCGCCGGCACCTGCGCGGCCAGCCCTTCTAGGGATTCGCGGCTGGGGAAGGTGTAGTAGGCGGCGTCCAGCTCGGATGGCAACCTATGGTTTCCAGCAGGAGGGACCGCTGCCATCTGGCGCATGCCAACTTCGGGCACGGCAAGCGAAATCTCGGGGCCGACCGGGGGTTTTCAGTCAATCACGGCCGGACCGGATGGCAACCTTTGGTTCGCCGAATCCGTCGCCAACAAGGTTGGCTGCATCACGACCCAGGGAGCTACATCTGAGTTTCCAATTCCCACCGCGACAAGCAACCCAACTGATATTACGGCAGGGCCAGATGGCAACCTATGGTTCACAGAGCAATACGGCAACAAGATCGGCCGCATCACACCGTGAGCTTGTCCGTCGTGATGGCCCCAAGGTCGGCCCGTACGACCCGTGCCCATGCAGTAGCGGGAGGAAGTTCAAGAAGCGCCGTCGGCCGTGATAGTCCGTGCCCAGTAAGCTATCGCCCTGCAAAATGAGGCCGTCCCTGCGAACCTGGGTCACGCATGCCAGGGGGGTGGGTATCTCGTTTGCCCCCGGTAGCGCTCGCCGGAAGGTCTACCTAGCTCATCCTGAGGTGACACAGGCCGGCTCACGGAAAGCACGGACAGGGAATTCCGTAGGCCCATTTTCCATCGGTGCATACCCAGGGGATACCACAACAGGAGTTGGGGAAGCATACCGCCGCGTCGGCGGAACACGGGTCGCCTTCCATGGGCGCAGGGCAGGCGTCACTGCCTAGAGCATCAGCGTCAGCATTCTGTGCTTCGGCGTCGCCGGCCTGCGTTGTCTCGCCCGCGAGGCCACCGTCGCCTGCCTTGCGATTTGAGCTTCCACAGGCGCTCGTGCCAAGGGTGAGACAGGCGCTGATGGCCAAAAAAGCTAGGAGCTCGGGCCGCCTCATGTGGCTACTCTATAAGCCCTGACCAAGGGTTGTGCAAGGCCTCTCGTCTTTTCCGCAGGAAGGGGAGACACTTCGAGCGGTTGCTGAAGGTCCCCACCTACTCTTTCTCCAGCCATGCGATTCCCTCTCCTTGCCGTCGAAGGTGGCACGAATCGTGCTTTACCGCAGGCCATGACCAACACAACGAGGCTCTTCGCGGTTCTGCTCCTACTGGTCGGTTGTGGTATTTCCCGTCCTGTGGGTGACGTGGATGACGGCACTCCCGGGCCCGCCGATGCATTCGTTGGCGTTTGGCAAGGCAGCGGAAGCTTCCAAACCTACTCGGCAGCGAACGGCCAAACCTATCGCGAAATCGACGGCAGTGTAACCATCTCCAGGCTGACCAGCACGGCGGTGAAGGTAGATCCCAGCAAGCTCAATGGGTTCGGGTGCAACACCTTGATCTACGACGTCAGCACCGACTTGCACGGAACGCTGCGTCCGGGTGAGAGCTGCATTGCCACGTATATGGTCTTGCAGGACGAGGTTCTGACTTTGTCCGGAACGTACTCGGATGGTGCCCTCATGCAGCCAACTACGGGCTCCGAATCCGTAACCCTGAAACGAGCGCCATAATGCGGGCACCCGCTGTTGGAAATGGAAAAGACCGAGCGCCTCTCAACAGCACACCGTCAGATATTCACCACTTGCCGAGGGAAGCTGGAATCGCGGGACCATGAACGATATCGGCAGCGGGCAGAACCTGCCCGACCATTGGCGGTACTTGTACCAGCGAAGCCTGTGGAACTTGCGGCGGCTCAGGCGAAGGTTGCTGCAGCGACAATCCATGTACCGCAAGCGGCGAGGCGGGCCACCCGGTATCGCGTGCGTACGGGGCCAGGAATTTCGGCCGTGGAAATATTGGGGGCGGTAGGGGATACCTGGAAGAGTCACACGGTCTCCACTCATCCTGGTCAATGCGAGTGTCTTCTTCACCCATCCGCCGGGCTCTTACATGCCTCGAAGGTGAACTGTTCGCACCCGTGCCGCGGCCAAACGAAGAGGGTCACGGAAGGCAGCAAAAGAGCTGGGTGCACTCCCATCGGTTGTCCTGCGCGTTGTAAGCGCAGGGTGTGTATTGGGGACAGGAAGATGTGGTGGCTGTCCCCGCGTCGAGCGTAGCGCAGTCCGAATCGTTGATGCAGAGGTCCGATGCCGTATGGCAATAGTAGGGGTTCGGACCGCCATAGTTGCTGCCCTCGACCTCGGCTTCGGGATTTGTGGAGTAGCAAGTCTCCATCGAGGGAGAGCAATATCCGCCCGGCCCACAATCCGAGTCCACGGCGCAATTGCCTCCAACGTCACAAACATTCGCGCTGTTGTCCGTGGACGAGCTGCGGCAAATACAGGGCGTCCTCGCTCCACAACCGGAATCGGCGAAGCACTCGTCGTACGAACAGCCGCCGGCCGAGACCATGCCTTCCCCGGGGAAGCAGCGGCCGTTCACTCCGGCTGTGCACTGGGAGTCGGAGTAGCACGACGTCAAACCATAGGCGTCGTACGGGTAGGGTTGACTTGTACAAGTCCCGCCGGCGCAGAACGGCGGTGCAGCACCGCGCTGGGAGGGGCACTGCGCGTCGCTCGGGCGATGATTGACGGGTGTCTGCCCAGCGTACTTGCCGGTCACGCCGCCAGAGGAGACGACACCACCGGCACCGGATTCCGGTGCTGGTACGCATTGCCAGCATCCGCACGGCCCGCTGCAGTTGCAGTCGAAAAGCGCTAGGGGCGTGTCGCCCTCGGGACACGGGTTCGCGGGGCAAGGAAGCGCAGGGCATATGGCTTCGGTTCCGCCCAAGCCGGTTATCTCGCCAGACGACAGGCCGCCGCTACTAGAGCCACCCATCCCGCCAGAATGCAAGCCACCGCTGCCAAGCGAGCCGGACATGCCGCCGTTCTGGCCGTTCCCCTGTCCGCCAGAGCCGCCCACACCGCTGCTGCTTCCGCCGCTCCCACCTTCAGGTCCTCCCGCATTGAGCCCGGGACCACTGCAGCCAAAGCCGACCGCAAGCAACGCGACCAGACTCGATACGGCAAGACCAAGCAGAGCACTACGCATCGAAAGTTCCTTTCCGGTCTGGCAGGAGGCAACACCCATGCCAGGGCCCCGACCTATCAACCACATCAAGATTCCTGGCCAGCTCGCGGTGCAGTCGAGCTGCGATTTTCAGAATTCTGAGGCTACCATGGAAACATCGGCGCTACCGGGGGCCGGACCTGCGTTGGTTTCCGCCATGGTACGCGCCGTCGGAGAAACCGGCAACCAAAGCAGAGCGAGGGATGAACCACGACCCCACCGCCAGGGTAAAGTGCCAGCCCGCGCCTGCGGTTTCCACCGCCAGCGGTTCAATGGTGTAGAATATCGGGCAGCATGGCACAGGGGTGCTCACGTCCGCGGTGGCGACCGAAGGTGGCGACGCGACTTCTATGGGTTGGCTCCGGTGTGCTCGGATTCCTCGTGGGACTCCAGGCGCTCGGCCACGCGCAGTCCACCAGGCAGCGTCGGGAGGAGGCTCTTCGGCTGTGCGGTGAGAGGAATGCCGTCGGAGCCACCAAGCTGCGAGATGCGTACGATCAAGAGAAGCAACCCGAAGTCCTGTTCGATCTTGGCAAGTGCCGGGAGCGTCTAGGTCAGGACGACGAAGCACTCCAGACCTACCGCTCGTACCTGAAGCTTCCGCTCGCACTTCGTATCACCGAGGCGAAAGCGCGCATGGCTGCAATCGAGAAGAGGCAAGCCGGACAGGCGGATACTGACGGCCCCACCTCACCGCCGAGGTACGTCCTGCTGCCCAACGATTCCGCCACGAATGCCTGCTCGGAGAAGTGCTCGACCGTCATCGTTTGCCCCGAGCCATCGCGCAAAGGTCCATCAGCCTCGATGGCTCAGAACAGATGCTTCACCAAGGAGTTCGCCTGCCTTTCCAGCTGCCCTGGCGCTCGCGTGAAGAAGGGCCAATGCCCGACAGGACCGGAGCTGGGTGGCCTCCGATGCTTCGAGGACCGCACCCGACGTGCGCTCCCTGGTTGGTTGACGCCAGGCAAGTTCTAGGGAAACGGACTCGACGGTCAGCGCGCATGCGTGCGCGTATACTTGAACGTGCTCCACGGCTCGGTAACCGACAAGGCTGGCCGTGGGCCACTACTTCAGGCGCAAAGGGAAAGCGGCATGAACGCAGGCAATCGAGGAACCATGCAACCAGCTCTATCGACGACCGGCAGATGGCACCACTTGCTTGCGGTCTTTGTCGCCGTGGCAGCCTGTGGTGGAAAGGGTGGGCTGCGTTTGACCAGCGACGGCTCCCATGGCGGCGGTGGCATGCCGAGCGGAGGTGCTGGTGGTGAAAGAACGAGCGGACAGGGTGGTTCAGGCGGCGGGGCGGGCGGGTCCTCCGGCAGCAGCGGAAGCGGCGGGGTTTCAGGGGGTACGGGCTTCGCGGACGCGGGGCCCACGCCCAGCGACGGGAACGCCACACGAGTTCCAAAGAATCATCGCCCGGCGGGCGTCTCTTGTCCCCAGCAGCGCGGTCCAGGCACATGGACGAATTGGTGTCAGCTTGATGGGGGGCTCGCGCCAGGAGAAACGGGGTGCATGCACGACTCGGATTGCACGGCGGGCACCGACGGTCGGTGCCTCACTAGCGGTGGTCCCTTACCCCCTGGTTGCACCGGCGGTTGTTCGTACGATGAGTGCTTCAGCGATGCAGATTGTCCCGGCCACGTACCCTGTGACTGTCGTGCTTCGGACCTGGACTCTAATCCGAACTGGTGTGTAGCAGGAAGCAATTGCCGTCTCGATGGTGATTGCGAGTTCGGTAGCTACTGCTCGCCAAGCCTATTTGGCTGGTGCATGCGCGTAGACGGGAACGGCCTTGGCAGCGGCTACTTCTGCCACACCCAAGATGACACTTGCACCGATGATGCCGATTGCAGCGGTGGGGGCAACTGCGGCTACGACCCGTCGAAGAACCTGTGGAGCTGTTTTCTCTGCGTCATGCCGCCATAGACGATGGCCATCCAGCGGCTGGCAGATGCACAACTTCTCCTTCACCACCGAGATCCACACCTCGTTCACCTACAACGGTGGGGAAACCTTTACCTTCAAGGGCGATGACGACGTCTGGGTCTTCATCAACAACAAGCTTGCGATCGATCTGGGCGGCATTCACGCCCAAGAAAGCCAGTCGGTGAATCTCGACAGCCAGGCTTCCAACCTGGGGATCACCAAAGGCAATTCCTACCCATTAGCAGTGTTCAATGCCGAACGTCACGTTGTCCAGTCCAACCTCCGCATCGACACCACCTTGACCTTCACCAACTGCGGGTTCGTCGAAGGCACCATCTATTAGCGCACTCCCGTCGCGCTGCTTGCCGCTGCGTATTGCTACAAGTCGCGCTGTTCTCCGATCTCAATGACCTGGTGAGGTGGCAGAAAGAAATACCCACTAAGCGAGCTTGTGTTGCGGGCAAGTAGCGCGAAGAACCCCTCGCTGAT
>PNBO01000092.1:0-815 GCA_003136095.1 Myxococcales bacterium | reverse complement strand
GTTTCGGACAGCGCCTTCACCTGCCGGACCAGCTGCGAAAGCACGGGAGGAATGCCGTCCGCATGGCTGGTGAGAACGATGCTCATGCCGCTGGTTCGCACCAAATGGGTTTCATCCAGCGTGTGGAAGAAGCTCGAGAACGGCGACGATGAGCTCGCGAGTTGCTCGCGGTAGATGGCGCGGCCACGGTGCCAGGTCGCCATGATCAGAAAGAACGCGGCCCCGACCAAGAGTGGCACATAGCCACCCTCTCGGATCTTGAACAGGTTGGCCACGGCGAAGGGAACGTCGAAGGACAAGAAGAGGAGGAGAAGTGCAAGACTGAGCCACAGCGACCATTTCCACCGCTTTCGTGTGACCTCGAAGTAGACAAGCGAGGTGATGACCATGGTGCCGGTGACGGCGATTCCATACGCGGCAGCAAGTCGGGACGATTCGCGAAAGACCAAAGCAAGAAGCACGCAGGCGATGGCCAAGGTGACATTGACCGCGGGCACGTACACCTGGCCCTCTTCGTCCTGCGACGTGTGCATAACCCGCAAGCGCGGCAGGAAACCGAGCTGGATTGCCTGATGGGTCATCGAGAAGGCACCGGAGATCAGCGCTTGCGAGGCGATGACGGTCGCCGCTGTCGAGAGCACGACCAGGGCCAGGGTAAGACCCCCTGGCGGCACCATGCCGAAGAACGGTGTACGTCCGAGGGTGTGATCGCGCAAGATGAGAGCGCCTTGGCCGAAGTAGTTGAGGACGAGGCTGGGCATGGCCAAAGCGAACCAGGCCAGCCGTATCGGGCCACGCCCGAACTGGCCCATGTC
>PNBO01000089.1 GCA_003136095.1 Myxococcales bacterium | reverse complement strand
GGCGCGCAGGGCGGTCTCGTCGCCCGAGGTGTCGCCGCCGTTCACGCCGCCCGCCGTGCCGCCGTCGCCGAGGTAGTGCTTGGCGTTGGCCAGGAGGCCGGTCGGGGTTCCCGTCGACGTGAACTGCAGCCCCTTGACCATGATCGAGCCCATCGTCGAGGGCAGGTCGCTGGTTTCGCCGAAGGCCTCGTAGGTGCGGCCCCAGCGCTCGTCGAGCGCGACGGCAACCACCGGCGAGAAGACGAAGTCCACGCCGCAGCCGAGGCTTTCCCGGGCAATGACGGTCGCGATCGCGCCAAGCAGCGCCGTGTCGCGCGTGGCGCCGAGGCCGATGTTGTGCGGGAACACCGTGGCGCCCTTCACGGTGCCGACCCCGTGCACCTCGTCGGCGCCGTACAAGAAGGGGATCTTGAGCCGGCTCGCCAGCGCGGCCTGCCGGTAGCCGTCTGCCATGTCCGCCCAGCCCGTGGGCGAGTTGGTGGACGGCGCCGAGCCACCCTGGCTGAAGCCCGAGCCGACGCCGTACTGGGTGACGAGCTGAGGAGTCAGCGCCGCCCGCTCCATCTGCAACATCTGCGCGTACTTCTCGTCGGCGGTCATCTGCCCGAGCAGGGTGTTCGCGCGGTCGATGCATGCCTGGGATGGGTAAGGGCCGCTGGACGTCGATCCGCCCGTGCCCGTCGCGCCGCCCACGCCACCCCCGCTTCCCCCCGTCGCGCCTGCAGTGCTCGTCGTTCCACCCGTCGCGACTATCCCGCCGGTTCCCGCGGAACCGCCTCTGCCACCCCCGGTGCCGCCGCTGCCCGCAACCCCGCCGCTGCTCGCAACCCCGCCGCTGCCCGTCGCACCGTCTCTGCTCGTCGTACCACCGCTGCCGATGGCCCCGCCGCTGCCGGTAGGGCCGCCCGTGCCGCCGCCGCCCGCAATCCCGCCGCTGGCCGTCGTACCACCGCTGGCCGTCGTACCACCGCTGCCGATAGGGCCACCCGTGCCGCCGTTGTCGGCGGGGCTGCTGCTGTCCCAGCGCTCCGGTTCACCTTTGCTGCCTTCCTGACAGGCTAGACCGGCCAGCGCGAGCGTGAGGACCAGAAAATGTGACTGCTTGCTCATGGTCATCCTTTCACGTCGGGAAATGTGCGCCTGCCCCGGGGAGCTTCCTTCATCATAGCGCTAGTCGCCTCGGCCTGTCCGCATCTCGCCGCTCAGTCCCCGACTGTCGCCGCGGGCTGCCCCCTCTAGCCAGCCTAGCTCACCAACTTGGCGATGAGATCTCCGACCTCGCGCGTGCTCATGCCCATCTTGCCGGCGGCCAGGCTCCTGATCTTGCCGGACGCGGCGAGTGCTGCATCACTTGCCTGGCCACCTCGAGCGGGGTGCCCTTCTGGGTGAGGGCCGCTTGCCGCCGGTTCGCTCCCCACCTGGGAGTGGCTATGTGCGACAATGGGGGCGTATGCGGTGTCCAGCTTGCGGTGAGGGGAACAGCGACAAGGCGGTCGTCTGTGAGCTTTGTCAGGCGCCGTTGCGAGGCTGGCACCCGGCCGTTTCGGCGGAGCGCGGGCAAGGGCTCACGCCCGCGGTCGTGGCGCCGGCGGGGGTCGGAGCTCCCGTGGCGCGAAAGCCCGCAGCGCCCATCGAGCCGACGCCGGCCATGCCGGGGGATGGCGCCCCGCGAGGCCCCCGGCCAGCGGTCCTCTACATTCCGCAGCCGAGCGTGCGGCGAGGCCCCGGGGCGCCGAGCGTCCTGCTCGTGCTCCTGGTCTTGGTCTTGGGCGGCGGGGTGGCGGCCGCCTATCGCTACTGGCCGCGGCCACCCGAGCCGAAGACACCGTCCGCGCCGGCCACGAAGCCCGCGGCTCCCGTCGAGCTCCCGCCCGCCGAGCTGCCTGCGCAGCCCGTGCCCAAGCCGCAGCCGAGCCCGGGTGGGACATCGCCCGCGCCCAACCAGCCCATCGTCGAGGTCAAGCCGTCCGAGCCGCGCGGGACACGGTCCGTGTCGTCGAGCTGGTTCGAGGACGCCGAGGGACTCGGCCGCGCGAAGAAGGAGCAGGAGTACGCCAACGTCCCNNCGCATGGACCAGGACATCATCAACTCCTCGTCGGTGCGCGAGTTTCTGGCTAACGTGGTCAAGGTGCGCGTCAACCCCGAGTCGTCGCCCGACAACGCCGAGCTCGCGCGCAGCATGGGGGTGAGCGGCTATCCCTCGGTGTACGTGGTCCCCCACCCCGGCTCGACTCCCGAGAAGATCCCCTCGCTGTCGCGCAAGGCGGACGAGCCGATCGAGCTGAGCACCGAGAAGTTCATCAGCGCCGCCAAGGCGGCCGGCATCCGCCAGGCCCAGAACCAGGTGGTGGATGGCTTCGACAAGCTCAAGCGCGGCGACACGGCCGGGGCGCGTGCCGATCTGGACCGGGCCATCGAGCTGAACCCGCGCAACGCCGATGCCTACTTCTGGCGCGGCGAGGCCGACGCGAAGGCGGGCGAGATGGGCAAGGCGGTGGGCAACCTCAAGCGCGCGCTCGAGCTCGAGCCCGATCGCAAGGATGCGTTGTTCGCCCTGGCCAGTATCTACGGCGGCAATCGCGAGTACGACGAGGCCATCACGTATCTGACCCGCGCGATCCGCGTCGCTCCGGACTACGCCCAGGGCACCGCCTTTGCCCAGCGCGGATACAACTACAAGATGAAGGGCGACATGGATGCCGCGAAGGCCGACTTCGCCGAGGCCTGCAAGCGCGGCACCGCCAGCGCCTGCGCCCAAGCGCAACCATGAGTGAGAGCGCGGCGGGTGAGGGGACAGGGCGCTTGGATACACAGCCGCCCGACCGACAGGGGAACGGGGTACAATCAACGAATGCCTCGGAAATGGAATGCTCTCGGGCCCACCATTCGCGAGGGATCGTTTCTTCTGGTTCTGGTTTCCGCAGGCTGGCTGTCGTGTGGGCACGGCGTGCAAACCTCGCCGGCAAAGGATGCTGGCGCCGGAGGCGCGCGCGACGCGGTTGGCGGTGGCCTCGATGGCAGCCGCCTCGACGTGCCCGGTACCGGTGGCGCAATCGCCGACGGGAACCTGCCCGGCACGGGAGGCATCATCCCGTGCCCGTACCTGCCAGAACCTGTCGACGGAGCCGAGTGGCTGTGCGGGTCCGTGGCAGTCTCGACAACCCGAAGACCATTCGACGTGCTCATCGTGCTCGACCGATCCGGCTCGATGCGGCGCAGCCTCACCGCCGACTGCCTATGCACGGCTGGCACCGGGGACGACGCCGCGAATCTGTGCAGCGATACGGCTGACTGCACGGACCGATGGACAACCGTGAAGAGCGCCCTCGGCCAAATCGTCGGCGACACACCTGGTGTCCAGTGGGGCATCGAGGTGTTGCCTTCCCCAGCGGACTCGACCTGCCTCGTATCGCCAACGCCCGAGTTGCCGATTGGCGCCGATTCCGGCGCCATGGTGCAGGCCCAGCTCGATGCCATCACTCCAGGCGGCAACACGCCCATGGCTGCCGCGATCCGCGCCGCCACTGCGTACCTGAGCGCCCTCGCCGGCGAAAACGGCAAGGCCATCCTGCTGGCCACCGACGGTGTCCCGGAGTGCGCCGAAGGGCAGTCCGGCCCCGTCGCGGGTGACATGGAAGACGCCCTCGCTGCCTGCGCGGCAGCCGCGCTTGCCGGCTTCCCCGTCTACGTCATCGGCGCGGGACCGGCCGCTGCCGCCCTGGACGACTTGGCCCGGGCGGGTGGCACCGGCGCGCACTATCCGGCCACGTCACCCGACCAGATCTCCGGCGCCATGGCCGCGGTCTCGCAGGGCACGATGAGTTGTACGATCACATTCCCGAGCGCGCCGCCTGACCTCAACAACGTCGCGGTCTACGTCGACAAGCAACTCGTTCCGAAGGATTCGGCCAACGGGTGGAGCTATGGGGCGACGACCACGGCGATCGAGCTCACCGGATCCTATTGCGACTATCTGCTCACCGCGCAGACCACGAGCGTCCAGGTTCTGTTCGGCTGTCCAGGCATGCCCCCACCGATGTGTATCCCTTAGTCCTTGGGGCCATGGTCTTGCCAGATAGCTTGTCCGAACGCGACCACGACGTCTGTGGCAGCTGGCTCTTCGTCGCGCCCACCGGAGGCAGCATCGGCAGTATTCACGCGCAGGCTTGGGAGGGAAGCATCCGGGCGTGGCTCGAGGAATGGGCCGCCAAGCACAGCCTCGACCTTGGTCCGGAGACGAACGAGCCGATGTGGGACGGGACGCCGGTGGACTATGACCTGACGGTGGGGCTGCTGGCGGCGGGGGGTGAGGGGTGAGGGCTTCGCTTCGACGGTCGCTTGGCGCCACTACGACACCATTGCCCGAGGCAGGCGGCAGAACGGTGTTCGATTTCAGCGAGATGCAGAGGTAGCGGATCCGATAGGATCTCCGAAGCGGCCGACGGTGCATTGTCACAGCAGTGCACCTTGAGAGCGAGGGTCGTTTGACGGGAGGGTTGGCCGACGCGACAATCGATCCGCGGCGGAGGAAGCCATGGATGCCAACGAAGTAGCGGATACGCTGGAGTACCTCCTGAAGGGCGATCAAACGTCCGGGAGGGCAATCCTACTCACTGGCGACTGGGGCTCCGGGAAGACGTTTCTCTGGAAGAACATCGTCGTACCTCGGCTTGCTCGACATTGTCTTTACGTTTCGGCGTTCGGAGCTGAGAACCCCGCGGCACTAAAGACGCGTCTCCTCTCCGAGTTCCTCGTGGGGTTGGCCGCTCGAACCGGAATCCCAGGGTCGACCAAAGCTCAGAGCCTCTTCGAGCGATTCAAGGAACGCCTGGGGCGATCTGGCAAGGCTGTAGCGGCACTATTCAACTCCGCAGGCGGGATGCTGCTCAAGAGGGCAGATATCGACCCTTTGCAGCTCCTCGAGTTTCTCGATAGCCGAACCATCATCTGCGTGGACGACGTTGAAAGGCTTTCACCTTCCTTTCCAGTTCAGGATCTACTGGCAATATCCAATTACCTCACCGAGCACAAAGGGTTCGACGTTCTCCTCATATGCAACGAGGAACGGCTAGTACCGGGGAGCGACGTACCCTACCGGATGTATAAAGAAAAGACTGTACACAGGAGTGTTCACCTTGTCGCCGATATCTCGGGCCTCTTCGAGAGAGTTCTCTCAGCGGTCGTAAGGTCCGAAGCTGTACGGGCAGGGATTCGCGATAGTAGAGAAGTCATCCTAGAAATCTTCGCGTTAGCGGGGGAACAGAACGTTAGGGTACTCGGGCGGGCGTTTGCAGGCGTGGAACTGTTGGACTCGTTCGGCATTGCCATACCGTCGGCAGGACAGCTACGATTGCTCTGCGCTCTCACGATTCAATCGAGTCGAGCAGAGCTGAAGTCGGACGAGTTCTATTCGTTTGATGCCCTGGGGGTTCGAATAGCTGAGCATATGGCAAGGGCGAAGCCCGATGAGCGGATTCAGGCGCGTCTCGCCTTCCTCGAACACTTCTTCCGCGACCATGAATACTCGTTCGATCAGGGGATCTACCGCCTCGTCAGTGAAGGCGAGGTCGATGTGCGGCACTTCAAGGAATTGGCCGCACCGAAACCGCAGTTATCGGATGCCGGGCAGTTCTACGAGAAAGTCAGTAATGGTAGCTGGCGGTATCTTTCAGATGAGCAGGTGAGATCGCTGATCCGGGACATCATGGAGCTTCTTACATCGGACCCTGCACTGCACATGCGTCAATGCTTGAAACTGCTCGCCTATGGCCGATTTCTCGCCGAGATCGTTCATGTCGACGTCCCCCCGGAGGTCGGCACGAGAGTCGTCGAAGCTTGGACGAGACGGATTCACGAAGGAAGTCCACAGAGCCAATTGGGTAGGGAGTGGGAAACGGAGATGACTGAGCTGAGCGGGTATGTGAAGGAGGAAGTTGCGAGGCTCAAGGTCGAGACTTCACGGGCGGAACGGAATGAAATTCGCAACAAGCTGAAGACGGCAATCGGCAACCGCGAAATCGCGGCGTTTCGCTCGTTGCTGCGGCAAGATATCATTGGGTCTTCGGAGATTCTGTTCGAGGAGGGGGTGTTAGACGACCTGTGGAAAGCAAGGGAACGCGTGCCAGAGTTCTTCTCGGACGCCTTGCGGGCCCTAGAATATGCGCTCAGGACTTGGACTGGTGTCGACCCGGCCCTTCGGGTCCGTCGTGACAATCTGCTCGATCGGGTGCGAGCCATTGTCGAGGACGACAGCGAGGGCTACATGGAGCGATGGAGGCTGAGCGGGCTCCTGAAATAGGCGCAACCCAATTGTGGCGTGCGCCGAGAGCAACGATGTGGTGACGGAGAGGGGCACCACGCGGCGCTGGTGCCAGAGACCCGCTGGGGGGAGCGTCCGAAACCTGGACGCGAAAGTACCCTCGGATGGGAATGCTGCCATAGGCGATGACGCGACATAAAGCGGCCCCGAACCGCCACCTTTCCTTCGGCGACGCTTCGGCGCGCGACCCCTACCACGCCGGCGCGGCGGCTTCGTCGAAGCGGCGGGCGGCGTCTACCAGGAGGAGCGTGGTCGGCGCGCCGATCTCGTCGGCGGCGGATGCGAGATCCTCTTGGGTGAAGGCGAAACATCCGGTGTCCCACGATAGCAGCTCATAGAGCGCTGCTCGATTCACGCGACGCGAGCCTTCGATGCGCGCGGAGAGGACTTGGCCACCGCGAATCCAAACCCGACCGATCTTGTCGTGGGCGGCGACGAGGATCTGGCCCGAACGCCGTTCGAGATCCAGGAAGCTGAGGACGGTCGCCAGGCCGAACTGCTCGAGGCGGCCGCGCAGGCCGGCACCGTTTCGCGGAGTCGCGGAGATTTGCCGAAACCTTGCGGGTGACATGCGAAGAGTTGAACCCAGCCGGCCCGCCACCGCAAGAAAACCGCATTTCGGCGGCTTCACTCGGAGGGTGGGCCTTGCCCTGGCGAGGGTGATGCAAGGCCGGCGCGGGCGCGAACACGATCGCGGATCACGCGTGTCTCACCGCCCAGCAAGCGCGTCAGGTATCCCTTCACCTCGCGGTTCACGTAGGGTTTGCGCGTGATGGGCAAGCCGTACGAGAAGCCCCAGGCGACGCCGTCCTGGCGGAAGGTCAGCACCTGAAGGTGACTGTTGCCCCGCTGGTAGCGCACCAGCGCGATGACCATCACCACAATGCCGACGAGAATCCCGACGACGACCAGGGTTTCGTCGCTCATCGGCTTGCTATATCACGCACCGGCGCAAGCTGCGCAACCGACCGACTCGTCACCGCCCAGCTCCACTTCACCCGCAACATGAGTGACCGGGCCACGGACGGCGGCAGCCTCGAGCTCTACGTGTACGAACGGCAAAGCTCCACTGCCGGCAGCGGCGCAGCGGATCGCGTGGACCGCCTGACGCTCGGCCCGTCCTAGCTCACCGGCTTCGCGATGAAGTCGCCGACCTCGCGCGTGCCCATACCCATCTTGCCGGCGGACAGGCTCTTGCTCTTGCCCGAGGCGAGGGCGTCGTGGATGGCCTTGTCCACGGCGGCGGCGATCTTGGGCTCGCCGAGCGTGTCCGTCATCATGCCGCCGGCGCTGATGGTCGCCGGTGTGGGTGAGCACGTTGCACTTGTGTACGAGGGTGAGCATCCCTGGCGGAAGAGATGAGCAGCCAGCGCCGCAGCGCCAGCTCCCAGATCGCATGGGCGTCCTTCCACCTCCCTACCGCTGCCGTCGGTAGATCGTCGGCGAGAGCCCCGTTTCCTTGCGGAAGAGCTGCGCGAAATGACTGGGGTTGGAGTAGCCGACGTCGTTCGCGACTGCGATCACGCTCTTTTGGCTTTCGCGCAGGAGGCGCCGCGCGAGGTCCATGCGAAGACGGATCTGATACTGCGAGGGTGGGACGCCCGTGGCCCGCTTGAACAAGCGGTTGAAGTGGAACTCGCTCATGCCGGCCTGTACGGCCAGCCGCGCGAGACTGAACTCCTCCGCCAGGTGCTCCGCCATCCAATCGGTCACTCGCCGTAGCTTGAAACCAGGTAGCGCCGAGGTCTCGCCGCGCGCGTCTTCGGTAAGCGCCGTGTAGTTGCGCGCGACATGGATGGCGATCGCTTGCGCAATTCCTCGCACGAACAGGCGACTCGCCGCGGGTCGTGTCGCCTCCTCCTTCAATCGTCGCAGGAGCGAAATGAGGTTCTGATCTTCGAAGCCAGAGGCGTCTCGAAGGCGGGCGTGCACGGCGTTGGCGCCAAAGACCTCTTGCAGCGCCTCGCCAAAAAGGGGCAAGCCAAGCAGCACCAGCACCGCTTCGAAGGGCTCGGAGGTGAGCGTCCGCCAGCGGAAGTCGTAGGGCGCGCCGGCCGCCGTCAGGAAAAGCGAGTCCCGCTTGACGTGGCTGGTGAGCCACGGCCCGTCGTTCTCGCGCTCCTGCGTCTCAGCTTCGCCGGACGAAATCCAGACGATGAGAGGCTCTGTCACAGCAGGCATGGTGAAGACTTCGGCAACCGGCGGAAGCGCCAAGACGGAGAGCTGAACGTCTTTCCACGCGGGGCCTTTGCTCGCGGCGATTCTCGTGCCGCCGGCGTAGCGGTCGAGTGCTTCAGCGGAGGTTGCTTCTGGAACTGACATGCGACAATTCGAGCAATTTCACAACAGGTCGAGCAAGGGCGCGCGCGACGCCTGGGACAAGGCATGGCACCATGGGCATCCTCAACTTGGATCTGGAATCTAACCCAAGGAGGCAGCATGTCGAACATCCAAGGGAAAAGACAAATGCAAAAGCGCAAACTAGGAACCAGCGGCCTCGAAGTCTCGGCCATCGGCTTCGGCTGCATGGGATTGAACTTCTCTTATGGCCCCGGGCTGGAGAAGCAAGATGCGGTTGCTCTGCTCCGCGCGGCGTTCGCGCGGGGAGTGACCTTCTTCGATACCGCCGAAGCCTACGGTCCGTGGACGAACGAGGAGCTGGTGGGCGAGGCACTGACCCCGATGCGTAACGAGGTGGTGATTGCGACCAAGTTCGGCTTCAAGGATGGGAAGGCCCCATCGGGCATGGACAGCCGGCCCGAGCGCATCCGGCAAGTCGCCGAGGCATCCCTCAAGCGGCTCAGAACCGATTGCATCGACCTTTTCTATCAGCACCGCGTGGATCCGAACGTGCCGATGGAGGACGTGGCCGGCACCGTCCGAGACCTGATCCGCGAAGGCAAGGTCAAGCACTTCGGCCTCTCCGAGGCCGGCGTGCAGTCGATCCGCCGGGCGCACGCGGTGCAGCCGGTGGCGGTGGTGCAGAGCGAGTATTCGCTGTGGTGGCGACAGCCCGAAGCGGACGTGCTGCCGACCTGCGAAGAGCTGGGCATTGGATTCGTGCCTTTCAGTCCGCTCGGCAGGGGCTTTCTGACCGGCAAGATCGACGAGAATACGACCTTTGCCAAGGGCGACTTCCGCAACATCGTCCCGCGCTTCTCGCCCGAAGCGCGCAAGGCCAACCAAGCGCTCATCGAGGAGCTCGCGGCCGTCGCGGCCACGAAGAAAGCGACCACGGCCCAGATCGCGCTCGCGTGGCTTCTGGCACGGAAGCCGTGGATAGTCCCTATCCCGGGCACCACCAAGCTGCATCGGCTCGAGGAGAACATTGGTGCGGCGGCCGTGGAGCTGACGGCGGAGGATCTGGGGCACATCGAAGCAGCCCTGGCACGCATCCAAGTGCAAGGCGATCGCTATCCCGCGCATTTGGCCGCCGCCGTCGGAAAGTGACCTGAGTACGCGCGCGCTCCTGACTTTCTCCATGCTCGCCTCGCTCGGCGGCTGTGAACCGCAATTGCTGGGGCACGTGACCGCGAACCTGTCGGTCGGCAACGACCGTCGGGTGCTGCTCGGCACAATCACGCAGCTACTGCCGCTCATCGGCTATCCGCGCACGCTCAACGCGATCCGCATGATCAACGAAGGGACCTCGCGGAGCAGTCTGGGTGTGAGCAACGGTTGATCGGAGCCCAGCCTGCGCTAGCTCACCAGCTTGGCAATGAAGTCGCCGACCTCGCGCGTGCCCATGCCCATCTTGCCGGCGGACAGGCTCTTGATC
>PNBO01000167.1 GCA_003136095.1 Myxococcales bacterium | reverse complement strand
GCCGCCGACGTCACCCTGACGACCTACGCGATCCTGCGCCTCGACCGCGAGGATCTGGCGCGCCAGCACTGGGACGCCGCCATCCTCGACGAGGCGCAAGCCATCAAGAATCCCGACAGCCAGGCCGCGCGCGCCGCCTACGCCCTCGACGCCGACTTTCACCTGGCCATGACCGGCACCCCGGTCGAAAACCGGCTCGACGAGCTGTGGAGCCTGATGCACTTCGCGAACCGNNCCGACGGCATCCCCGGCGCGGCCGAGGCTTTGCGCCGGCGCATCCGGCCGTTCGTGTTGCGCCGCCGCAAGGCCGAGGTGGCGCCCGAGCTGCCGCCGCGCACGGAAGCCACCATCAAGATCACGCTCGACGAGCGCGAACGCGCCATCTACGACGCCGTCCGGGCCGCCACGCAGAGCGAGTTGGTCGCGGCCCTCGGTGGGACCGGCAAGCTCGACGTGATGAAGGCCCTGGAGGCCCTGCTCCGCCTGCGCCAGGCCGCCTGCCATTCGGGGCTTCTGCCCGGCCACCACGCCGCGACCTCGTCCAAGCTGGAAGCCCTGCTCGAGGCCCTGGTAACCGCGGCCGAGGACGGGCACAAGGCCCTGGTCTTCTCGCAGTGGACGTCGCTGCTCGACCGCATCGAGCCCCTGCTCGAACAGGCCTCGATCGGCTTTACCCGCCTCGACGGTTCGACCCGCGACCGCGCGGCCGTGGTCGACGCCTTCCAGGGAGAGGGCGGCCCGCCCGTCATGCTCGTCTCGCTCAAGGCCGGCGGAACCGGGCTCAACCTGACCGCCGCCGACCACGTTTTCCTGTGCGACCCCTGGTGGAACCCCGCCGCCGAGGATCAGGCCGCCGACCGCGCCCACCGCATCGGCCAGGAGCGGCCGGTGATGATCTACCGCCTGGTCGCCACCGGCACGGTGGAGGAGCGCATTCTCGAGCTGCAAGCGCGCAAACGGGCGGTCGGCGAGGCCGCATTGGGCGATGCGGCAGCGGCGGCCTCCCTGACCCGTGAAGACCTACTTGCCCTCTTGGCCTGAATGGAGGCGGTGCTGCCCGCCGAAAGTCGCGGCGGGGATCGCCAGGCCAGCCTCGGGCAGCACTCGAGCGCAAGGCGCGAGCCGCGAGGACGCAAGGCCGAGCGGGGGAAGGGGGGACCCGGCGGGCTTCGCCCGACGGGGGGAGGGGCACACCCCTCCGTAAATCGTGACTAGTGCCGCCACACCCCATATGGTGATGCCTCTTACCGTCGTGAGCGTCGGTAAAAACCCGTTGCAACTTCTGGCAAGCGGCACTAGTTATCTGCTTTGACCGGAGGGCGAGCCGTGCCATCATGGCTGCCGCCTGGGAGGAACCCTCGATGCGAAAACTGATCGGCCTGTGCTTCCTGACCGCGACCTTGCTTGCGACCTCGGCCCATGCGCAGGGCATCTTCATCGACCGTGGCGATCCGAACGCGATCAACGCGGCGGTCGGCGGCGGGATGGTGAAGGACGCCTGGGGCGTTTCGGCCCTCGGTAGCTGGAGCTATCGCGGCGTGTTCGACGCGGGCGCGGACTTCATCCGCTACGCCTACACGGCCGGCAAGAACAAGGACATCGCCGGCTACCGGTTGACCCCGTTCGTGACCTGGCACATGTTCCGAGCGGAAGAGGACGAGCTGCCCATCTCGATCTCCGGCACGCTCGGCGTGGAGCGCGAGGTGTACATGGGCAATACACCCGTGGCGAACCCCGAGGGCTGGGGCTTGTATGTCGGGCCGTCGATCTATCGCCGCTTCGAGCTCGGAACCAGCATGGTCTTCGTGCCCGAGCTGCTCGCGGCCTATGAATACAGGGCCACGCGCTACTACAGCGGCGCGCTCGACCAGACTTCGGGGAACACGAGTGACCAGAGCGGTGGCACTGGCTACACGACCGAGTCGAAACACAACGTGCGGGTGCTGCTCAGGCCGAATCTGCTCGTGAAGGCGGGCAACACGAAGTACCTGATCATGCCCTATGTCGGGTACCAGGCAGGCTTCGCCGTCGGCGGCAACATCGGGGCCATGTTCTAGAACGCGCCCGGCGTCTGCGACGCCTTGTCCGCTTCGCGAGGAGACCATCGGGGTGAAAAGTCCCCTTGGCGCGGCGCGGTTGTCGCGATTGTCGATCGACCGGCATCCGGACCAACTCCCGCTATAATCCGCGCGCTTGGATCTCCGATCGCTCACCATCACGGAACTTCGCGAGCGCGTGGCGCGCGCGGGTGAGTTGCCGTTCCGCGCTGAGCAGCTCTTCCGCTGGCTGCACGGCCCGGGCGCGGGCGGCATGGGTGGCGTGCGCATTCCCCATGCACCCTCGACGGTGCCGCGCGCCCTGCGCGACGCGCTTCTCGCCGATGCGCCGCTCGTGCCGCTGGCTCTCGACCGGACGGTGGTATCCACGGACGGCACGCGCAAGTTCCGCTTCCGCACCCACGACGACCGCGCGGTCGAAACCGTGCTCATCCCCGACGACAAGCAGGAGCGCAGCAA
>PNBO01000063.1 GCA_003136095.1 Myxococcales bacterium | reverse complement strand
GTTCGGTGCGCCGCTTATCGCCGTACCGCCAGTCGTTGTCGAGTCGCCCAAAGAGGGTGAGCCGCCAGTTGCCCCGAATGCGTCGGCGCTACTAGCCCCACCAGAGTCTTGAGCCGTAACCGTTGTGACGGAATTGCTCGAACAGGCGACGGCAAAGAGCACGAAATAACCAAAACTGGACATCAATCGTTTCATCATGATTCTCCTGTTGAAGGACCACTCGGAACTGCCGCGTAGCAGAGTTGCCAGAGGGATGCTTCGTCATCCTGCTCAGGCATGTATGAGATGGCATGTAGGCAGCTAGTCTGGTTCGCGACAATTGCGACCGGACTACCAACTGATCTTCATGGACGACAAGGAAGCCCAGACGCGTTCGGCCCGCACCCGTCGTACAATTCTCATTTAGACGAAGCAATGGTAACCACCATGCCTCGAACGACTAGGAAGAAAGCGCCGACTATATCTAGTGGTCGTTGCAGCGCGAGCTTGAGGCAAGCTCGCCGTGGCCGAAACGCAGATGTGGGCGTCCGCACACAGAATCCATTCTCCGTGTGCAGGGGCTTCCTAATTCGCAATGCCGCGCTCGCTCCATTGCTTCCCGTCTGCAATCCCGCCGCTAGCTCTTAGGTTCTCAATCTTCCTACAACCCAGTTTCCCCCGTACCTGACATAGATACGCTGGATCGCGCTTCAACGCAGTTAAGAGATCGCTGAACTTCCTGTAGGTCGCTGGTGCCGAGGATTGTAGTCCTCCGTCCTACGCGTCTCCGTAACCCTTGCAGTCGCTCGTGCCAATGCTCGCGAGGCGCGCATGAAAGCAAAAAACCCCTGACTGGTGTTGGGGTCAATCGATCCGTCGTGGTGCCATCGGCGAGCTGGCCCTTGGTGTTGTCTCCCCAGCATCGGACACCCCCGGTCGTGAGCAGCGCGCAGGTGTGATAGTCGCCTTTCGCGATGGCTTGCACCCCACCAAGTACGTCCGTCGCAGGCGGAGTCGCGCTGTCGGCAATCGCAAGAAGCTCTCGGAATGGCTAAACGAGGTCCCTGAATCAGGTCCCTGAGTCTGACACCTGCGCTCGTCCCTGTCCGCGGGAGCCTGTGGCTGCGTTCAGGCCGGACAAGTGGCGGCCACCATCTTTTGGCAGGTGCCACCCATACAGATGAGGTATCTGTCGCAGGGATTGTCCGCGTCGCACGCTTCGCCTGCGACACGCGGTATCCCACATTTCACGTAATCCAGGCAGATCGCCGGCGCAACGCAAGGATACCCGGAGGTACCGCCCGAACACCCCTGTCCCACCGATGCGCGAGGCGCACAAGCCAGGCCACTGCCGGTCGACGCGCAGTAGGACGCCGAGTCGCATTGCAGGCCAGCGCCGCAGCCCCCTGGAAGCTGGCAAGTGCCTTGGACGCACGCGGTGCCAGCCGCGCAGATCGTGCTCGAACCCATTCCGTTGGCCATGCCGTTGCCCGCGCAAGCCTCGCCCGCCCCGGGGGGGGCAATGCACGTGCCTGCCCGATCCGTGCCACTTCTGTTGCAGTACAGGTCCCCGACGCAACCTGCGATCGGCGTAGCGTCCAGATCGCAAGGCTGCCCTTCGGCCGCGTAGACCGGCGAGCCGTTGTCGGCGCAGTGGCCGCTGTAGGTACAGTGCAATCCGACCGCGCATTCGTACCAAAACTGACAAGCGCTGCCGGCCGGCTTGCCTCCGGCATAACAGACGCCGCAGCTCTGACCACCGCCATTGCACACTCCGTTCCTGCACTGGCTCGCAAAGGCGCATCCCGCCCCCGAGTCGCGTTTGCCATTGGCGTAACACGCGGGCATCACCGCCGCCGCAACGTCGGTGCAGGTTCGCGCGAGCAGTGCGGGCAGACAGTCGGCCACGTCCTGGACGGTGCGATTCGAGTCCGGATTGAAGACATACTCGGGGCAGGCCTGTGCGGAGCGCATGTATGAATCCACGGTGTCTTGGCCCAAGCACGCGGTCGTGCGCTCTGCTTGGGCTTGGATGGCGGCACGGCAGACTTCCGTCGGATCCATACTGAGATCTCCGCCGGTGCCCCCCGTGGCGTACGTACCGCCGGTCGCGCCGCCTGCGGCTCCACCCGTGGTGTGCGTGCCGCCGTTTCCGCTGCCACCGGTTCCACCACTCCCGCCGTCACCACCGCCCTGCCCGCCCGTGCTGAAGGAGCTCCCTCCAGCGGCGGAGGTCGTGCCCCCGGTCCCAGTCTTGTTTCCGCTGCCCCCGCCGCATCCGGCGCCTACAGCGGTGATGACCAACATGGCCATCGCGGTCACCTTCACGAAGACAGAACACGCACGAGTCAACATGGGACCTCCGGCTGCGCGCAACGCAGCAGCTATAGACGCTGGATGAACAACGCGATCGAGTGTACCCGGAAACGGACAGCGAGAGAATGCAGCTCCAAGCTCAGGCCGTCAGGCCATCCGTCCATAGCCGCCCACCATCCCCACCACCCAGCCGCAACCACCGAGCCTCGACCAGCGCTGTTGTCGCGCTCGGAGTGGTGTGGGTGTATCGCGTCGGTGGACGCGCTATCGCTGTGGCCTAGCAACGCCCCGATGGCACCAGCCGTAGAGGCGCGAGGCTGGAAATCTACGGCTCGGGTTGCAATCTGCAAGGTGTGGCCCTCGATCGATGCGTGGTTTGAGGCATTTCGTTCTGGCACTCTTCATGCACGGTCGAGGGTTACGATGGCAGTTCCGCTGCAAGCCAAGCTCGGCCAGACCCTCGATGGGCGCTTCTTGCTCACCGAGGAAATCGGGCGCGGCGGCATGTCGACGATATGGAAAGCGCGGGACCTGCACAACCGCGACGCGCCGGTAGTGGTCAAGATTCCGCTGCCCGCCTATTCGAGCGGCATCGGCGCGTGGTCTATGTTTCAGCGCGAGGAGGAGATCGGCCGCCAGCTCGACCATCCATTCATCCTGAAGGTCCTTCCACTCGACGCCACCCCGCGGCGGTCCTACGTGGTCACGGAGTACGTGCCTGGAAGAACATTGGCCGACCGTCTCGCTGAACAATCGCCGCTACCAGAAGCTGACGCACTGGCCATCGCCGCCCAGGTCTGCGAAGCGCTCGTGCACATGCACGCACGCAGTGTCGTGCACTACGATCTCAAGCCCGCCAACGTCATGTTGTGTCCGGATGGCTCCATTCGCCTCATCGACTTCGGGATGGCCCACACCGCCATCACGGCCCGCTTTGCGCTGTCCGGTGGCGTGCCCCCGATTGGTTCCTCGGACTACGTGGCGCCAGAACAGATCAAACGCCGGCGCGGGCGCATCAGCGTGGACGTCTATGGCGTGGGCACCATGCTCTACGAAATGCTGACCGGCCGGCCGCCGTTTCCCGGCGACGATCCGTTCGTGGTGGCCAGTGCCCGGCTGCTCGGCGACCCGCCGGCGCCGCGCACCCTCACCCCAGCCATCTCCTGCCAGGCCGAAGAGATCGTATTGCGAGCGCTTCGCCGAGATCCAGCCGAACGTTACCCGAGTGCGGCGGCGATGAAGGCCGACCTCGACGCTCCCGAACGCGTTCCGGTAACGGGGCTTTCCGGGCGGCTGCAGCCGGTCACACGCTGGCGCCGCGGTCTACGCATCGCCCGCCACGTCGCCATGTATTTCCTGCTACCGGTGGCCTCGCAGGTCGTCCTCTTCCTTCTTCTGTGGCACCACTTGGCGCACAAGCCTTAGCGAACCCACGACTCTCACAGCCTCCCAGGCGATACTTCGTACTCTCGGAAGGGCAACATGACGACCAGACCAAGCACACAAAATCTCCCCTGGCTGTTCGGCGGAGCGCTGTTCCTGGCACTGCTTCTGGCGTTGCTATTGCATTTTCGCGACGACGCCAGCCCGGCCCACCAACTCTCCGACAAGGCAAGTCGCGTCGATGTCGTTGCGCGGATGCAACTCGGTCTGGCCTCGGAGTCGGAGGCCGAGAAGAGCGCCGTCTTGGCCATCACCGACAAGGACTCACAGACCTTCGCCGATCAGGCCCGTGCCGCGACCGCGGGAGTCGAGCGAGAGCGCCAGGAGATCGGCGCATTGCTCGCGGCCAGCGGAACCCAACGCGAGCAAGACCTGCTGGCCCAGTTCACCGCGGCCCTCGGCCAGCTCAAGAGTTTGGACGAAGAGGTCCTAGGCCTGGCCGTGAAGAACACGAACCTCAAGGCGTACGGTCTTCTGTTCGGCGCGGCCGCGAGCACGCTGGCCGAGATGGACGCGACCCTCGCCCAGGTCATTGCAAAGCGCGCGGACTCGCCCAGTGCCAGGCGGGTCATCCCGATGGCGTTTGGCGCCCGTCTTGGAGTACTACGAATCCAAACCATGCTCGCGCCCCACATCGCGGAAGAAAGCGTCGAGAAGATGGATCAGATGGAAGCCTCGATGGGCAAGGAGGAGGTGCAGGTCCGAAAAGACCTCGATGGTCTGGCCGCATTGGCAAAACCCGAGGCAGATGCCGACGTGACGACAGCGCTGTCGCAATTCGGCCGTTACGAAGAGCTCAAAGCCCGGATCCTGGCGCTGTCGCGCGAGAACACCAACGTCCGTTCGCTGGCGTTGTCCCTGAACCAAAAGCGCAAGGCGATGGCCCTCTGCTTGGACGCTCTCAACGCACTGAAGGTAGCTATCCTCGAAGAACCCATCGCCGGTGTGACCTACGGTCGACCAGCCAAGCCCCGGTAGCCTGAACGCGCCATTTTCCTGCTACGTGCATCCCTCTGTCACTGCCAATGGCGAGATCGTCGGAATGCGTCGCCTGGGGCAAGTCCGGCCAAAGGTGATTCGCCGCCCATAGGAGAAAGGCGACCGCGAGCCGAACGGCTTTGGCAATTTCATTGCGTCCCGGCCGGCGATAGGCTCGATGGGCAAGCCACGCCAGCGCAATAAGGACGAGCGGAAGCGCACCGAGAACGTCGTGAGCGCATGCCGGGAAAGGCGCTGGGAAGAAGTCCCATGCCATGAGGACAGCGATGGCGGCGAAACCAATCGCCCCCATCACAAGTGCCACGCCCGGCTGGGCGCGGTCGAGATGAATCTGCATCGGCAAGGGCGAGTGCCTCGCTGCTCGTGGCCGTCGAGGTCAACCGGTTGGCATGGTCGTAGTCAAGGCAAGATCCTCGTCCCCCCGGCCCAGCGGACTTGCTCGACGGCCAGCAGATAGGCGGCCTGCCCCTGACGGTATCCGATCAGTGTCGCGCGATAGCTGGGTTCGGCGTCGAGGAACTCGAACAGGCTGGCGGCGCCGCGTTTGTAGGCGTACTCGCTGATGTCGCGGCTTTTCTGCGACACCTCGAGGTATCCCGAACGGTAGTGCTGGGCGATGCGATCGTTGGAGCGTAACCGATTCTAGCGGGGCTGCTGCTTGGAAAAGGGAGCGATGGAGCGAAGGCGGCGGCCAAACCTGGGAGGGAAAGGCGACCAAACCTGCCGCCGTGACATCCAACCGCCATGCCTGATGAGGGCAACCACGGACGTGGGCGGTGAGGAATGCCTGGCCGTTGCCCCTCCATGCTATCGCCATGTTGACGGCGTGCGGGGTCTCGGTGGTTTGCCATGCAGCCTGGCCGGTCCCGCTGGTCGCGGCCTTGTCCTTCGCCGGCCTCGCCATTGTAGCCACCGGACGTTGGACGCCGGCCGGGGGATTTGGCCCCGCGAACCTCGTGACGCTGCTCCGCTTGCTGCTCGTGCTGCTGCCCATGGCCCTGCTGCCGCGCCTGTCGACCGAGACTCTGCTCGCGGCGTTCCTGGCCGCCTTCGTGCTCGATGCCATCGACGGCTTGATCGCGCGCCGTTTTGGCTGCGCCTCGGAGTTTGGCGCCATCTTCGACGGCGAAACCGATTCGGCTCTCATCCTCGTGCTGGGGCTCGTGCTGTGGCTCCGCCAGGGTTTCGCGGCGTGGGTTCTGCTGCCGGGGACGCTGCGCTACGTCTACTTGGTCTGCCTCGCGCTCGTTCCACCCGGCCGGGCCAAGCCCTGGCGGTCGCGCTTGGGGCGGCTCGCCTTTCTCATCGGAGGCGTACTGCTGTTGGCGGCGATCGTTGCGCCCGGGCCGGCCGGTACCGTGAGCGCGGCCGTGGCCAGCCTGATCCTGTGCGCGTCCTTCGGCTACTCGTTCTTCATGGCCTATCCGCCGCCGTGGCGCGCGGCCACGTCCGAGCCGGCGGTGCCGACGCGGATTGGTGGGTCGGGCGTGTACGCGACCCTGCTCTTTCTGGTCGCGTGGTCCTTCCTCAACGTGATGGTCAACGTGCGCTACCCCGCGTCGGAACCGACGGGGTGGTACTTCTTGCCTTCGCTCGACGTGACGCTGCTGCTGGCGGGATTCGCGCTGCTTGGCCTCATCGGCTTGGGCCTGCCGGTTTGGGCACGGGTGCCACTCGTGGTGCTCTTCGTCTTTGCCCGCGGTCTGCGCATCGGCGACGGCGTGACCAGCTTCTATTTCGGCAAGCTCTTCAATCTCTACACCGACTTGCCGCTCGCCCCCGAGCTCGTGCGCTACGCCCATTCGACCTTCCCGGCGTGGAAGTTCTACGCGGGCGCCACCGCCGCGCTGGCCATCGTCGCCGCGCTGGTGCTTGCCGTCGATCGAGCCATCGCCTGCGCGGCCAGCTACTTCCGTCGCCGTCGCCGGATTCTGCTCTTCGCCGGCCTGGTCTTGCCCTTCGCCGTGGCCTCGGGCCTTCTCAAGCAGGATCCTCGCTACAACGAGCGCTACGCCGGCGCTTTCGGTTCGAGCGTGGCGCCACGCTTTCGGCGAGAAGCAACCTTCCTGCTCAATGTCTATGATCACCGGCTTAGCGGCATGCGCGCCATCGGCGACGTGCAGGAGACGCTGAAGCACACGCCCGCGCGCCTCGAGCGCCTTCACCACGTGAACGTGTATGTGATCTTCGTCGAGTCCTACGGCATGACCGTGCTCGAACGCCCGTCGTTCGTCGACCAGACCGTGCCGGTGCTCAAGGCCGTGCAGTCCAACTTGCGCCGCCACGGCTTCGAGTCCGCTTCCGGACGGATGGAATCGGCGACCTACGGGGGCATGTCGTGGCTTGCCCACGCCACCTTCCTGACCGGCGTCCGCACCAGCGACCAGTTGCAGTACGATCTGCTCGGCGTGGGTCACCCGCGTAGCCTACCGCGCATCGCGCACGAGGCGGGCTACCACACCATCCTCATCCAGCCCAACACCAACCGCCCATCGCACACCGCCGACTTCTACGATTTCGACCAAACCTACAAGAACTGGGATTTCGATTACGCTGGCCCGGCCTTCGCGTGGGCGTCGATGCCCAATCAGTATGTCCTCGATTTCATTCGCCGCGAGGCCATCGCCAAGGACAAGGGGCCGCTCTTCCTCGTCTACAACCTGATATCGAGCCACGCGCCGTGGAGCCACGTGCCCACCATGGTCGAGGACTGGTCACAGGTCGGCAATGGCGAGATCTACAACAACCACCCGCTCAAGCGCGCCTACACCAACTGGCCGGGCTTCAGAAACGCCGCCGAACCGTACTTGCGAAGCATCCTCTACGACTTGGACGTGCTCGAAAGCTACATCACCAAGTACGTCGACGACGCTTCCCTGATCATTGTCCTCGGCGACCACCAACCCGTGTCGGAAGTGACCGACAACTCGCCGTCCTGGGCGGTACCCGTGCACGTAATCAGTCGCGACCCGTCGCTCATCGCGCCCTTCGTGGCGCGCGGTTACGTGCCCGGCATGATTCCCGGGCAAGCGCTCGCACCCATGGCGGCCTTTCTCGTCGATTTCCTGCGTGACTTCTCGGCGGGAGCGACCTGACGACATGCGGCACCTCAAGCTGGCCGGCGTAACCACCACGCCCGTGCGCGGCCGCGACGACGTGCGCGCCTTCTTCGACCGCTGCGCCTCGGCGTACACCGAGCAGCACGGACGCGCCGATCGACTGCTCGCGTACCGCCTCGGCCTCATCCGCCTGCACGCGCGCCCGCGACCCGATGACGTGGTCCTCGACGTCGGCTGCGCCCCGGGCGACCACCTGTTCGCCCTGGCGCCCGAGCTGGGGCAAGGGATTGGGGTCGATTTGTCGCCCGCGATGATCGCCACGGCGCGCGCCCGGGCGGGAGACGTGGCGGGCGCTTCGTGCCTGAGCTTCGCCGTCGACGACGCCAGCGATCTCGCCAGCATTGGCGACGGTTCCATCGATCTCGCCCTGTGCATCGGCGCGCTCGAGCACATGCTCGACAAACCCGCGGCGCTAGCCAGCATTCACCGTACGCTCAAGCCAGGCGGCCGCCTGTTCTGCCTGACTCCCGACGGTGACTACGTCTGGTACCGCCATNNTGGCTCGCCGCCACCGCGCTCGGCGCCCTCGACCTGCTCGGCCGCGCGACCCGCCTGCCCCACCTACGCGGCGGCCTATGGGCGTGTGCGTGGCGCGAGACCTAGAGCGCCGAACGGTTTGAAAGCCGGGCAAGTGCCGGATCTTCCACCACAGAGAGCACAGAGAGCGCAGAGGCGTACGAGAATGGAAGGGTTCGGATCCGGATCTGGAACCTCCATCACTCGGCGAACGGACGCTGAGAGGGTCCTTTCCGTCCCCCGCGATGCGCACCATCAGGCAGAGCCCGCTGGCACGCACGCGGTCTTCCTCCGTCTCTGTGCCTCTGTGCTCTCTGTGGTGAAAACCCCGAAAATCGTTGCGCATTCAAACCGTTCGGCGCTCTAGCGGCCTCCGTGNNCACCTCGGCTTTGCGTCTGAGCGCGAGGAGGCCCGGAACGCTGGCGAGAAGGCTGAGACCGCCGAAGACGAGGGCGATGGTGACCCCTTCCGCGCCGCGGAGGCCAGCCAAGTGATAGAGGCCCGCAACCGTCGCTTCGCGCACGCCCCAGCCGGCCATGAAGACGGGCAAGGACGTGGTGACCAGAACCAGCGGCACCACGCGAATGGCAAGCGCGAACGGCAAGTACAGCCCCAGGCCATGCGCGATGGTCACGAAGGCCAGGGTGTGGGTGGCGACGAGGAGCAAGGAGAGGGGCAGATGAATGACGAGATTCTTGGGCGCGAACATCGTGCGCCAAGCTTCGGACAGGAGACGCTTGATGTCCGGTGAAGCGCGCCACCGCTGCCACGCGAGCACCGCCAGGACAGCGCACGCGACGACGAGCAAACCAGCGAGAATTCCCATAGCAAACGCATGGCCGGACAGGTAGCTGGTCGCCCTCCACCAACCAGGCAAGATGGCGGCAACCACCAGCCACAGCGCGAATTGGCCGGCCGCGCGTTCGAGGACGATGGCGAGCACCACACGTGCATTGCCCGCGCCGGGGCCACGCTCTGCGCGCACGGCCCGCGCATGCCGGATCCCCCTCGACACATCACCGAGGATGCCAAACGGAAGCACCTGATTGAGGAATCCGGCGAGGAAGTATTCGGCAAGGGCGCGTGAGAAACCGAGCGGTGCCGAAAGCTGGCGCGCGAAGAACCACCAACGGGCGGCCGCCACTACGTATTGCGCGAGCAATATCGCCAGCGTCAGCGCGAGCCAGCCGGATTGCATGTGCCGCAGGTGGTGCCCGATTTCGGCGCGATCGACGAAATAGAGCGTGCACGCCAGCGCGGTGATACTTGCCCCGACCTGAATCCAGGTTCGGGACCGTTTGCTCTGAGCTGGCAGCCGCATCCAAGGCATGCGTTTACCCGGATTCGACTCTCGGCCCTCGGCCAAGGAAATCGAGCTGGTGCGCGATGTAGACCAACTCGGCGTGATCGATCTGCCGGCGGCGCAGGTCGGCCCACGCGGCGAGCCCGGCGGGTGGAATTTCCGGATGCTGGCCAAGCTCGGCGGTGATGGTATCGACGATGTGGCGCAAGAACTCCGCTTCACCGTCGGGATAGCCCATGGCCTGAGCGTGCACGACCCAATCCGAGGCACCGGCCGCCAGAAGGCTCGCGCCCGCATTGCGCATGTGGGCGAAGAGGTGGCGGCCGCTCCGGCTGTCGCCGGCCGGGCGGCCGTGGCGAACGCGTTCGTCCATGCTGCGATGGTAGACACGCAGGAAGAGGGCGTCGTCGGGGTGTTCGGGCTCGAGGATGGTGTCACCGTCGAAGTTGACCGTGAACCAGGCGAGGCCGCCGTCGGCGAGGAGGCCGAAGAGCCGCGGCAGAATCGCCGGCACGTCGACGAGATCGAGAAAGGCATTCGCGACCAGCAAGTCGGCGCGCGGGAGGTTGGCCGAGTCGCCGACAAAATCGCCGATTTCGGCGCACTCGAACCGCACGGTGACGTCGATGTCAGGTTCGCCCTGAATGCGTACCGACTCAGCCTCGACCGTGCAGGCAAGTCCGCGTGACTTGGCCCAGGATGCCAGCCAAACGCGCGCGTCCGCGAGGAGCTGGGCGTCCACGTCGAGAAGATGGTATTCGGCCCGTTTGACCAGGTTCCAGTCGACGAGGCGTGCGACCATGGTGCCAAGGCCTCCGCCGATTTCAAACACCCGGAGTGGCTCGCGCGGCGGACTCGCAAGCTCCTGGCGCAAGCGCTCGAGGACGTGCCGGTTGAGCGCCCGATCGTCGACCGTCCGCTTGCAGAGCAGGTAGCGACTATAGGGACTCGCGAGCATGGCAAGGCGGTGCCGGGATGGAGCTCGGCTACGGAATCGGACGCTCGTAGGCGGCCCAGGCGTTGGGTGATTCGCGCAGGCGAATGCGCAAGACCGAGGGTTGGATCGGCCGCGCGTCCGCGGGCAGCTCCGCGACGGCATCCGCCATCCGGTCGGCGAGGAACTCCGCGAAACGCTCGCTGGTCGAGGTACGACCGGGAAAGGCGGCGTGGTCGTCGAGGTTGGTGTAGTCAATGCCGGCGAGTGCCTGGCGCACGAGCGCGCGCAAGGCGCCGATGTCCATCACCACGTGATGAGCCCCCAGCGCGGTGGAACGGACTTCGACTTCCACCGTGTAGGTGGCCCCGTGCAAGCGCTGCGCGGGACCGAAGAAGGGATCGGCAAAGCTGTGCGCCACCATGCAGTGATCGGAAACGCCCACGCTGAACATGACTTGAACCTGACTCACCTCGGCCGGTCTGGCAAATTGGAAAAAGCAAACCGGTTAGACATAGGCAAAGACCGTGTGCAGCGCCAGGCTGGGTTCGGCGTCCAAGCGAGCGAAGGTGGCGGGCGCGTCGGCAAAGGCGACGGGCGGATCCAGCAGCGCATCCAGCCGGGCGTCCTCGAGGAACTCCAGGACCTTGGCGAAACGCCGGGTCAGGTCCCAGCGAGCGGTCTTGTGCGGCGGCAGATGGGAAACCTGGCTGGCTTTCAGTTGCAGCCGCCGGCGATGAAACAGGGTGCCCAAGGAAATCGGACTCCGCCGCTCCCCATAGAACGAAGCCACGGCGATGATCGCCTCGTGCCCCGCATGGCGGATGGCCCGGTCGAGGCTGGCGGGATCTCCCGTGGCCTCGATGACCACGTCCGCATCCCCGCCCGGCGCGTCCTCTGCCGGCGCCAGGGCGGCATCGATGCCCAGGCCGACCGCGCAGGCCCGCCGCCTCGCCGAAGGTTCGACCAGTCGCACCCGAGCGGCGCCCGCGCGCTTGGCGAGCATGCCCGCGAGCAACCCCACCACGCCACCGCCGAGCACGACCACGTCATCGCCAAGAGAAATGCCGGCGTCCCAGACCACGGTCAGCGCGGTCTCCAGGTTGGCCGCCAGGGTAGCCCGTGGGCTTGGGATGGTTTTGGGAAGCAGGCGCAGTTGGTCCGCTCGCAGCACGTGGACATCGCCGTGCGGCCGTAGCGCGAAGAGCCGCTGCCCCAACGGGAGCTCCGCCGTCGCACTCTCGACGACTTCCCCGATCCAGGCGTAGCCATAGCGCCGCGGATAGATTTCCACGCCAGGGGCATCGAGCGAAGGATCGAAGGCACGCGGGCCCTCGCCGCGATAGAGGAGAAGCTCGGTACCCTGGCTGATACCCGAATGCAGGGCGCGCGCCACCACCTCCCCGGGTGACGGCGCGGGCAACGGCGCTCCCTGGCGCAGCTCCACGCATCGGGGCCCGGTGAACCACAGCTCACGTTCCATCGACATGCACAGTGCCCTCCCGAAGCACGGCGCCGTGTGGCGCACCCGCGACCAACCTTGCCGTCTTCAACTTGAATTCCCTTCCCACCTCCGACCACGGCCGGGGGGGCAGCGCCGTGGCGCGGGCCATCGCCAGGCGGCGACGGTGCTCGCCAGCATCGCGGCACAGTCGCAAACAAGCCGCCGCGAGCTCCGACGGGTCGGTGACCAGCTCGCCACCGCACCCGCCGTGGACCAGGGTCGCCACGTTGCCACCCGCGCGGGCCACGATGGGAAGCCCCAGGGTCCGCGCCTCGGCCAGGGCCATGCCGAAGGATTCCATGATCGACGCCGAGACGAAGAGATTGCTGGCGGCCATGTGGCGCAAGGTCGCTGCGGGCGCTTGTTGCCCCACGAACCTGACCCGGCCTCGCAGGCGAGGGCCGTCGCCGAGGACGAGGCAGATCTCCGCGCAGTCCCGGTCGAAGCTCGCTCCGCCGACGATGGTCAGGTGGAAGTCGTCGCTCGCCAGGATTTGCTGCGCGAGGCAGGCGAGAAACGGCGCGACGCCCTTGCCCGGCACCAAATTGGCCACCATCACGGCCTGGACCGGCGGCCCGGGCAGGACCGCGCGTCCCTCGGCCACGCGGCCTGGCTCGAGACAGAGAATGGTTCGGCCCGGGCCGGCCAGTCGCTCGACCATTCTCCGCATGAAGGGACTCGGGACGAGGACCAGCGATGCCGCGGCCAGCGCAGCTACCTCGCCCCCGGAGAGGTCGCTGGCGCGCAGGCCGTCGCCGGAGGTCACCAGCGAGGGCAAGTAGTGGGCAAGCAAGGCCACCCGCGCCGACCGCCTGGCCGCGCGGACGAGCGCAGGGAATTCCTCGAGGTACAGGCTGTCGACCCAGATCCGGTCGCCGGCATTCGCCCCGGCCAGGACCTCGTGCGCCCGGTCGAGGGATATGGCCACGGACGGGCACCCCGCGTCGTTCGCCGACGCGATGAGCAGCCTGTCGTAGAGCGTGCCCCCGCTGATGGGGCCGTCGAGATCGGGCACGATGAACCAATCCATGGCCAGCTAACCCCGGAACTCGCAATCGAAGAGCATGTCCTCGCCCAGCGGGAAGCGGCGCACGCGCGGACGCAGGGCTTGGTCGAGCCCTTCGATCTTGGCCAGCGCCAGGCCTGGCCTGCCTTGTCCAAGGAAGAGGGGGCTGATGGTGACGTGCAGGCGCCGCAAGAGCCCAGCCTGCAAGAAGTGAGAGATCGTGACCCCGCCGCCCTCGACGAAGACTCGGCGCAGGCCGCGCCGACGCAAGTCATCGAGGATCGCCGCCGGCGGCAGCACGGGACCGGACGTCGCAAGCTCGACGACCTCGGCCAGACCGTAGTCCCTGGTTTCGTCGCGGCTCCCTTGCCGGCAGTAGAGCAGGGTAGGCGCAGCACCGTCGCGGAAGACCTTGCGCTCGACGAAGCCGCGCAGCGATGGATCCAGCACCACGCGGGTCGCGTTCTCACCGGCAACCAGACGGGTGGTCAACCGCGGATCGTCGGAGTCCACCGTGGCCCGACCGACCAGCACCGCGTCGAACAGGGCCCGCAAGCGGTGGGTGTGCGCCAGGTCCTGGGGACCGGTGATGAAGCAGGAAGCTCCGGTCGACGTCGCGATCTGGCCATCCAGGCTCTGCCCTACGTGGGCGAGCACCAGGTCGCTGCTCTTTGGACCCACGCACAGGGGTAGGTACAGCTTGAGCATGGCGTCGATGGCGGGCGGCAACACGCTCATGGATTGGAAGGGTGGATCGGCTTCGGGATACACGTCCAGCCAGCCCATGCCGAGCTCGACCGCTTCGAGCCGGCCGGCCCCGTCGAGGCGCACCCCGGCCGGCTTGCCGACCGCGTGCCCTGCTCCCGCCCGGCGCGCCAGCGCGCGCAGAAGCGACCACGCGCGCGCCTCGCTTAGCAACGTGTCCTCGACCAATACCTTGCGAATGCTCCCCACGTTCATCAGCTTGCCCCTCCCGAGAAGTCACGCAGGAAATCGAGCTGGAAGAATTCTATCGGCGAGCTCGCTGACCCCGGCACCAGGCCAGGCAAATAGCCGCGCGCGAGGCAGGGCACGACCATGGCGGGGTCGCGATTCATCACGTGGACTAGAGCCGCCGAGCAGGACGAGTCGTCCGTCAACTCGGAAACCGGTTGGGGGGCGCCCAGGACGATGGTGCGTGCACCGTCCTTGACTCTGCTAGTCACGTAGCTGCAAGACACGTCCATGTCCTAGTGGATGCTCGTTATGTAGGGATCGTTCGGACGCATGCGAGAAATCCGGCCAATTGCCTCTTCGCGTCCAGTCACCTTCACGAGGGTCGTGAGGAGCTTTCCCATGACGCTACCGCGCAAGCGGACGGAATTCGGTCATGGGTCCTTCCTTTCGCGAAAACGAGCGACACGTTGACGGTGCCTAATTCGAACGAGCTCGAGAGCGCGACCCGCGCGCCGTTGTGGTTCGCCAAGCTCTGGTCCGCACAAGCCTGCTCCTCCATCGGTGAGCGCACGAATACATAGAGACCGCAAGACCGACATGGCATCATGCGCCACCTGGCCATGCTCGCCCTGCTGCTCAGCCGGCTCGCCACCCTGCGCTCCGTGCTCCCCGTCCGCGCCGAGCTCGCCCTCGAGAATCTCGCCCTCCGCCGGCAACTCGCCGCCCTGCACCCGTCCGGGCCGACTACATCGCCAGCGACTGGACGTTCCGGGTGACGTTCCATGCTCCTGCGAACGCGCCTGACGACATCATCTTCGTCGGGCTCGGTGAAGCCGTGCCCGACGAGTCCTTCTTCAATGAGCCACGGAACAGCGTGAGCTTCCGCATCCACCAAGGCACGACGGCTTTCGGTGTGAGCTGGCGCGTGGATGTCGCGGCTCACGACACCGGCAACTTCCACTGGACCTACTACAACGAGGCGGTGGGCAGGCTGCCCGGCCCGGCAGGCGGCACGCACACGATTCAGATCCGCAAGGGCGGCTCCCGGGCAACCTTCGAGATCCTCGACGTGGGAATCATCGTCACCATCCCCGACCTCGGCAAGGCGGCTCCGTTCCTTTACGCCCGCGCCAGCAGGATATTCTTCGGCAACGCCTGCGGCGCGTACTATTTCGAACGTCCGGAGCTCTCTGCGTCTCCGTAGCTGGAGAGGGTCTTCGAGAAGCGCGGGCCGGGGATCTGTCTGAGCGCGGTGCCGCTTCCTTCGTCCCGATGCTGGAGGTGGAGGTCGCTCTCTGCCCAAAGCTTATCGGGCGCAGATGGTTCCCTAGGGCGACTGGAAGGACCACTGCTGATTGTAGTTGTTACCGCCCAACCAGGTCCATTGATGAACGTTCGCTCCGTCGGTCATCGAAACACCGCCGACATCGAGCGCGGAGCCGCTGCTGCTCACCGGCGTCAGTCGGAAGTAGCCGCCGCCAAGGGCGCTGATCGTCCACTGCTGGTTGGCTGCTCCGGTGTACGTCCGGATGTCGACGTTCGTGTCGTCTGCTGTCGAGGTGGTGGCCACCTCGAGCGCCTTGCCGCTCTGGACGCCGAGAATCTCGTACACGTTCCCGCCGAGGTGCGTGAGCGCCCACTGCTGGTTCTTGCCCCCGTCGTACGTCCACTGATCGACGTTGCTGCCGTCCGCAGTGGCCTCAAAATATACGTCCAACGCTTTGCCGCTGTGACGGGCGATCACGCGGTAGACGCTGTCGGCGACGATCCCCGTCCCGATGTTCGTGTCCGTATTCGTGTCAGGGTTCGCGCCGCCGCTGTCCTGGCCATCCTGGCCCACAGTTGCATCAATCCCAGCGGTGGGCGGCGCTTGGTCCGTCACGCCAGCCGAATCATCGATGGCCCCATCCAGCGCGGTGTCAGGGCTCGCGCCGCTGCTGTCCTGGCCGTCCTGGCCGAGAGCCGCATCCTCCCCAGCGGCGGGCGGCACTTGGTCCGTCGCGCCGAAATCGACCTGCCCGACCTCCACAGCTTCCCCGGTGCCGGCTGGTACCGCATCGGCATCAGCCGAATCGTCGATGGCCCCATCCAGCGCGGTGTCAGGGTTCGCGCCGCTGCTGTCCCGGCCGTCCTGGCCGAGAGCCGCATCCTCCCCCGCGGTGGGCGGCGCCTGATCCGTCGCGCCGGAATCGACCTGCCCGACCTCCATAGCTCCCCCGGTGCCGACGGGTACCGCATCGGCAGCAGCCGAATGATCGATGGCCCCATCCAGCGCGCGCGAGGAGGAAGCGCGCAGCTTGCTCTCGTCGAAAGAACACGCCCATGCACACGTGACCATCAGGCAAAGGAGAGGAACATGGGGGGGGATTGCCTGAAAGCTACGGGCGCCCTCCTGGCGAAATGTGGTTTCCATGGATCGGATCCCCGAATATCGACACAAGTGTGAAGAACCTGAAATCCCCGACCGAGATCAGATCCCTAACCAATGGTAGCGATTTTGGTCACATCCCTTTCAAGGTCATCGGGAGGGCTCGCTGCCGGTGAGGTGGCCAGGGCTTGTGCGCGGACACGATGCTGGAATCGAGCGCGCGCCGCTTCTAATGGTCGAACGGGTTCCGTCGGGATCACAAGACCGAGGCCGCGTCATGCTTCCACGCTGGCTCTTGTTCAACAAGTTCGACAAGGTCGGGGATGCCACGGCACCAGGCGGCCCCAGGGTTCTGTGCTAGAAGGCGCCCATGGGCGACGAAGTCCAACCTGCCGAGGTCAAGCGCGGGGTCAGCCGACACGAGATCGCGGCCTGGATTCTGATGGCTGCTGGGCTGCTCATGGTGTCGAAGCTGCACCTGCTTTCGGCCCTTCTGGCAGGACTGTTGGTTTACGAGCTGGTGCACGTCGCGGTGCTGAGGCTGCGGCGCCGACTGTCGAGTGAGCGAGCGGGTATGGTGGCCGTGACGGCCTTGGTGTTCCTCATCCTCGGTGCGGTGGCCGCTGCGGTGATGGGCCTGATAGCGTTGGTACGTAGTGAAGGGCATCTCGCCAGCTTGCTGGAAAAGCTGGCCGACAGTGTCTCTCTCGCGCGGGCCAACCTGCCGTCCGCGTTGTCCGAAGGGTTGCCGGCCAACGCCGATGCCCTGAAGGACGCGACCGTGGATTGGTTGCGATTGCACGCCAAGGAGATTCGCACCGTCGGAGCCGATTTTGGCCGGACGCTCGTCCACATCGTCGTCGGACTGGTGATCGGCGTGATGCTGTCGCTGACCGACCTGCGCCCGCACAAAGTCGAACGGCCCTTGGCGCACGCCTTGGCCGAACGCATGTCCCGCCTGGGCAATGTCTTTCGCCGCATCATCTTCGCGCAGGTCCGCGTCTCGGCCATCAACACTTTTCTGACCGCCATGTTTCTTCTGGTGGGACTGCCGATCTTCGGCGTACATCTGCCGCTTGCCAAGACGCTGGTGGTCCTGACGTTCGTGGTGGGCCTCTTGCCGGTGGTTGGCAATCTGATCTCGAATACGGTGGTAGTCGTGGTCGGACTCAGTGTCTCACCCTATGTCGCGTCGGCCGCATTGATATTTCTGATCGTCATTCACAAGCTGGAGTACTTCCTCAACGCGCGCATCGTGGGCGCGCAAATCAACGCGCGAGCCTGGGAGCTCCTGGCGGCCATGCTCCTGATGGAAGCCGCTTTCGGTGTCGCCGGCGTCGTCGCGGCGCCCATCTACTACGCGTATATGAAGGACGAGCTGACCGCGCAGGAGTTGGTATGAGTGCATGTCACGGACGCAGGTGGAAGAAGAGCGCCTCGTGGGATCCGTACGGCGAGAGTGCCTCAACCACGTCATCGTCCTCGGTGCGCGCCATCTCCATCGCATCATGAAATCCTACTTCCGCTACTACCACCGCTCGCGAACGCATCTGTCCCTGGACAAGGACGCACCAGACCCCAGAGCCGTCCACCCGCCGTTGCAGAGCGCGGTGGGATCGTCTTCCGCCCTACCGGATCCAGATGTAGACAACCGCAGCCGCGAGCGCGAGAATCGGCCCTCATGAGGACAAGGTCAACGGCACACATCCTTCTCCTGGCGCTGGCGATGGTCGCGGCGAGCTGTTCGAAGAGTAGCTCGCCCGGATCGGGGGTTGACAGTGGCGGCGGCGGAACGGGGGGCGCCACGGCCACCTCGGCATTGGGCGGCGCCGGCAGCGGTGGGGTGGCACAAGGTGGTGCAGGCGCTGGCGGCACCACGGGCAGTGGCGGAGCCGGTGGCACGAGCACCAACGCGGACGCCGCCGCGCCACCCATGACCCAGATGCGCTTCCTTCAGGTCTTCGACAACGGCGGGAGCCGGGGCGTGTTCGACCTGTGGACCCAGCTTTCCGACTGGTCGTGGTATTCCGTCTACCGGCACCTCAATTACGGCCAACTGACCGACTTCATCCAGGTGCCCAACGGCACCGGGAGCAACACCATCATCTGGTTCGTGCCCGCAGGTGCCGATCCGGCAATGTACGAAGTCAGCATGACCGACTCCATGAACTTCCACATCGCGGCATCCGACACCGGCAAGCACACGATCTTCTCGTACTTCGTTGGCTCGCCTTCGGACTGGGCGCACATGATGGTTGCGGATGCCGACCCGAGACTCACGCCGCCGTCCGGATATGCCCACGTCGACTTCGTCACCTATGCCATCGCGGGTGCCTACCCGGTGGTGGACTACGGCATCAGTCCAGGAGCCTGCGTCGATCGCACCCAGCAGGGGTACTATCAGCGTCTGACGGTCGGCACCTATCAGTTCTCGCTCTACGCCGGCGACAGCACGAACTGTCTGGGCAGCCTGATTGCGACCACGCCGCCCACGCAGCTCGCGGACGGCGATGTCTGGCACCTGTACGCGATGGGTGACGCGACCGGCGGCTTCGCGCTGATGCCAGTCAAGCTGGACCGCAACTGAGGCGGTGACACCGACTGGGCGATCCAGTTGTGGTGAATCATGCAGTCTAGTAGCATGCCCCCTATGAAATCCCGTGGCGCTTGCGTCTGCTTCCTCATGGTTGCCCTGACCATGTCATCCGTGGGTTGCTCGAGCGGCTCGAAGCAAATCGCCGACGCAAGTCCAGCGGGTGATGGACCGATTGCCGACGCCGGGTCGGAGCGGGTTGCGGATGCGCCTGCCTCCGGCGCAGACGCCGGCAAGGACATCGCACCGGCCGGGGCACCCGAGGTCGCGACGCTATGCCCCGGCATCGACCCGTGGGGCTATGACAGTCCTTTCGTTGCTGGACCCACGCCATTTCCCGACGGGGTCCAATTGCTCGTGGCGTCCGGCGACCCGTACGTCATGGTGGTGACCGACAGCGATCTCTACTGGGCAAATAAAGGCACCATCCATCGCGTGACTCTCGGTGACAGTGTCGACAAGGTCCTCCTCGATCGCAGCTCGACGGACAACAACTTCAACAACCTCGCGGTGGATGCAACCACGCTCTATTTCACCGAGGGCGGCCTCTACCAGCCGTATCGCGTGGCCAAGATGCCGCTCGACGGCAGCAGTGCCCCAGTCACGCTCGGTGGCAACATCAGCCCCTGGTATGTCGCCCTGGCGGGTGACTACGTCTACTTCTATGACGCCAACTTCGAGGAAATCGACCGCGTTCCCAGCGCTGGTGGAACGGTCACCACGCTGGTTCGTAACGTGGACCCGGACTCCTTCGTCTTGGCGAACGGGCACATCTATTTCACCGACCAGGTCACGCCCGTGCAGGATTCTCTGCTATCCATTTCGCTCGACGCGCAGGCGAGCTCGTCGGTCGACGGCGGCACGGACGGCGGTACCAGCGGACTTGTGACCCTGGCCTCGAACAACGCGGGAATCAGCGGACCTGCGTTCGACGGCGGCGACCTTTTCTACCTGGACGGCGGCAACGTGCTGAAGATGCCGGCCGGGGGAGGTACCGCGACCGCTTTCCAAAGCCAACAGAGCGCGACCCCCATGGGGCCGATTGCGGCTGGCGGCGGACAGGTCTACTGGGCCACGGGGAGCCAAACCTGCAACAACATCGTGCGGGCCGCGACGGATGGCTCAGGGCAAACCACGATTGTCCATGCCCTTGAATCGCCCTGGAAGTTTGCACTCAACGCCACCCACCTGTTCATCATGACGGGAAGCCAGCAGATCCTGCGCGTCCCTCGCTGAGCGCTGGGTGCCGTTGCGTACTGTCCAGCTAGCCGACTGCGAGTAGGTCACTGCGCCGGCACGGACACGGTGTGCTGGTGAAGAACCCATTTTCACGACGGCCCGCGATGCCATCAAATTGAACGGGGCTGGACTTCATAGTGATTGAGCCAGTAGGCCGTCTGTGCTGTTCGCGACGCCGTCTGATGAACTGCTCTTTGGCACGAAAGCTGCTCGGTACCTGCAGATATCGAGAACCGCACCAACCGCGATCAGCCAACAGAAGGAGGCGAATCATGTCGCATCACGCATCCCATCTCTCCGCTCACGTCCGCCACCCCCATGGCCCTTCATCGGCCCCCGCCGCGCCGCGTTTGGATGTCCGACCTGCTTCGGACATCGACATCGCCAAGCGGGCATACGAGAAGTACGAGGCGCGTGGTTGTGTCCATGGCTTTGATCTCGATGACTGGACGGCCGCGAGCCGCGAGCTCATCGCCGAAACATTCGGCCACCTGGGCTTTAGCCCCAGCGAACATGCTTCACAGCACTAGTGCAGCCGCAGTAGCCCTTTCGTACGGCTAGCGTGGAGATGCGAGCCAACTCGGGTGAATATTGTCGACGGATAAACCGAAACGGGCGAAGAATTTCGACAGACGCCTGTGGCGTCGCTTCTGGAATATCGCCAAACCCTACTGGTTTCTCGATAAGAAGTGGACGTCCCGCGGCTTGCTCGCTATTCTAATTCTGCTTCTCTTGGGGCGGACAGAGTTTACCGTTCTTTTCAATCAGCAATCGGGAGAATTCACTTCCGCCCTTGCAGCCATGGACCGAGTGCGCTTTTGGCACTCCATGCGCGTGTTCGGCATCGTGCTCATCGCGGCCGTGCCGATCTATGCGTTCTATTACTACATTCGAGACCGGCTTGCGGTCTCTTGGAGGCGTTGGCTTACGCATCACTTCCTGGGTCAGTACTTCAAGAATCGGGCGTACTACGAGCTCACCTTCAATCAGAGCATCGACAATCCCGATCAGCGCATCTCCGTCGATGTCAATACATTCACCCAGAAGTCGCTGACCTTCCTCTTGGAGGTGGTGGGTGCAATTCTGACGCTCATCGCCTTCAGCGGTATTCTCTGGGCGATTTCGAAGACGCTGGTCATCTTCCTGGGTCTCTATGCCATCCTGGGTACGCTGGTGACCTTTGGCGTCTTTGGCAAGCCTCTCATTGCACTGAATTTCCAGCAATTGAGACGAGAAGCCGACTTTCGCTTCAGCCTGATCCGCATTCGCGAGAATGCCGAGGCCATCGCGTTCTACCAGGGCGAAGCAGACGAGGCGGCCCACGTGAAACAGCGGTTTACCGAGGTGTTCGGCAACTACAAGAAGCTCATCATGCGTACCTTGGGCTTGAATCTCTTTCAGTACGGATACAGCTTCGTGACGCTGATCTTTCCGTGCATCATCATTGCACCCAGGGTGCTTTCGGGCGAGCTCGAAGTCGGGCGCGTCGTTCAGGCGGTGGGTGCCTTTGCGGCGATGCTGAGCGCGCTCACCGTATTCGTGGAGAACTTCGAATCCTTGAGCGCGTTCGCGGCCGGTATCGAACGTTTGCACACGTTTTCGAAATCCTTGGCCGAACGCCAGGCCGGGCAGGCAAAGCCTGGCAGTACGATTGCTCGGCTGGAGCAGCCTCGCTTGGAGCTCGACCGGGTCACCTTGCAGACACCGAACTACCAGAGAACTCTCATCACCAGTGTCACGCTGGCTGTTGACAAAGGCGAAGGCCTGCTCATCGTGGGCGCGAGTGGAGGGGGAAAGAGCTCGCTACTCCGCGCCATCGCTGGCCTTTGGAACTCCGGCTCGGGGACCATCATGCGTCCGAAACTCGAACAGATGCTCTTCCTGCCCCAGCGCCCGTACATGATATTGGGGACCCTGCGCAGCCAACTCCTCTATCCCATGGTCGATCGCGACATCTCGAATGAAGAGCTCAGCCAAGTCCTAGCGCAAGTGAACCTGCCGGATATCGTCGCTCGGTGTGGCGGTTTCGACGCAGAACTGGACTTTGGCAAGGTACTCTCTGTGGGAGAGCAGCAGCGCCTGGCCGTGGCTCGCGTGCTTCTGACCAAGCCTCATTACGTAGTCCTTGATGAGGCCACCAGCGCCCTCGACGTGCAGAACGAAGAGACGCTGTATGCACAACTGATGTCAACATCCAGCACCATCGTCAGTGTCGCCCATCGCTCCACCCTGCTCAAGCATCACAAGCATGTGCTGGAGGTCGTGGGTGATGGAACTTGGCACCTGGGTCAAGCCAAGGATTACACAACTATCGAGTAGTTCGGAGTCACTCCGAGTGGATCGTTCGCTGTCCGATCTGCACCGCGAGTCCATCATCTTGATGGACAGAGCCAATCATCATGACAAGTTCAAGGTTGGTTATGACGCATTCAGACACACCATTTTCATGAATCTCCGGCCCTTTCCGCCTTCGCTTTCCTTGGCTTCCTCTTTGCCGTCTCAGGTCGGGAAGTCCGCCGGGATTTTCTAGTCGACCGGGGACGCAACCACCACAAGGAGACCGAATACATATTCAGAATTTTCTATTGGGCGCATCGTTGTCAGCGCTGCTGGCCATGACCGCAACTGGAAATGCCGCCGAGAATGCCGTCCAGAAGGAGGGCACCGTGGGCGACCACGATGTTGTGGACCACCCGGTAGTGTCCAGAAAGCGGTCGACGAGATTCTCACACAAAATTGCGGAGAGATCAGGAGCTTGGAAAGGTCGTCCTGAGCGGGCAAGGTAGCCACAAATGCTGCCCATGACGCTGCAGTTCCTCATCCTGCTGATCGTCTCCATCTCCGAGGCGGGGCCGGTGATGACCCTGGACATCACCCGCAACAACACCACCTCGGTCATCGACAGCTACAAGTACGAGTACTGGGTGAAAGATCCCAACCGCGCGGGCTATCAGATGCGGCACTTCGTGCCCGCCCCGGCCAACGCCACCACCGATATCGATGTCGCGACCTTCCCCTCGGGCACCGATCCGACGGCCTGGTTCACCATGAACCTCATCGCCTACTACAACACCGGCGAGATCCGCTCGGTCAACGCGGACGCCACCTGGACCTCGACTTCGAGCTACCTCACGGTCCAGCCCGCCGCCAAGTTCCAGAATCCGGGCACGACCCTTGGCGATGCCATCGTGCCTCTCCAGATCAACACGGGAGTCGCGCGCACGCCGACGGTCATGGTCAATATCAGCCACGGGTCCTTTAGCACGTCGATGCGACTCATCAACGTTCCCTGACCGGCCGCTATGCCGAAGGACCGAGTGATCGTGCGGAGGCGCGAGCGGCCCAAGGCAACAAGGCCCACCGAGGTCGAGGTCGGACAGCAAGGCCGCGCCGAAGTTGGGGCTGCCCAGGCTGAGATGGCGGGGCTGGCGGCAATCGACGACACGGCCAGGACCTACTGCATCGAGCAGTAGGTCTCTGAATCCCCAAGCCGCTCAGCCCTTGACCAGCACGAAGTCGTCGACGCTGCCGCTGCCCGAGGAGATGCCGATGTCGCAGGTGCCGTTGCTGACCGCGATGCCGGTGAGTGACACCTTGGTCCAGCTGGAGCCGGCGCTGAGCGACGTGCTCATGTCGGTGCCGCCGAAGCCCTTGGCGTAGAGGGTGCCGCTTGCGCCCTTGGTATAGACCGACAGGGTGTAGGTGCCATTGGGCAGGCTCGTGATCTTCTGGTCGAGCGAGCCCGAAAGCGACCAATTCCAGTTGCCCGAGTGCCCGCCGCTGCTGTTACCGCCGCCGCTCGCGGTCCAGCCCGCGACAGTGGTGGCGGAAACCCGATCCGCCTCGAAGCTCGGGTTCATCACGCAGTTGTTGCCCGGGCCGACGGCGAAGGCGCCGGTCGCAGCGTCGATCGACCACTCGCTCCACGACTGCATGGTCGGGGCGGTGCCCGAGAACGTGAGCGGCATCCACTGGTTGTAGCCGATGCCGTTGCCCGCGAAGTCGGACCACCGATCGCCGCCGAAGATCACGGTCTCTTGCGCCGTGCCCTTGACGGTGATGAACAAACCGGTTTGCGTGACGTGGCTGAAGTCGAGGTCGCTGTTGCCGATGACGCCCTCGGTGCCGTAGGGGCCCAGGATGATCGTGGCGGAGATGTAGTACGCGTGCGAGGCGTTCCAGCCGTGCAGGTCGGACGAGCAGACGTAGTAGCGGCCGTTCGTCTTGAACATGGCGTTGCCCTCGCGGCCCGCGCCGCCGAAGATGCGCGTGGCCGGCTGGGCCTCGAGGAAGTCCGCGGGCCGGAGGGGAATGATATAGATGTTGCTGCGGCCGCTGAGGCTGGAGCAGACGATGTACGACTTGCCGTCGTCGTCGTTGAAGATGGCCTGGTCGCCGCAGTTGTTGTTGGTGACGTTGGTGATGGTGGCCTGGGTGTGGTCCCAGGTGAACTCGCCGTTGGGCGTGTCGCTGGTCGCGAAGAACTGCGTGGTGTCAGGGGTGCCCAGGTACTGGCCAATGAGGACGTACTTCTTCGACGTCGCGTTGTACGCCGCCCCAACCCGGCCGATCCACGTGCTCGAGTCCATGGTCGCCTTGGCGCTGACGCTGGCATAGGTCAGGGCATTGCCCTCGAGCTTCCAGCTCGCCAGATCCGTCGAGGAGTAGATGGTGACCGCGACGAAGCTGGTGTCGCTGTTCGACTTGGTGGGGCTGGCCGCGTAGGTGGCGGCGCCGCCGTAGCGCACGCCGTACCAGTAGTAGGTGTTGCCGACCCGCAGGACGCCACCGCCCTGCGAGTAGATGTTGTTGCCGGAGGTGTCCTTCCAGAACACATCGTTGCGAATCAAGGCGGCGGAAGTGAGGCTCGTCGTACCGCCGGTGGCGACCGTGCCGCCGGTGGCAACTACGCCGCCAGACGAAGTCGTGCCAGTTGCGCCGCCGCCGCCAGCACCGCCCGCCCGGTTGCCGTCCGTTGCCCCACCGGCAGCATCGGGCGAGGAGCCACCACCACCGCCACCGGTGCGGTTACCCCCCGTCGGAGTAGTGCCGGCGTCCGGGATGGAGCCGCCGCCCGTGCCGCCGGTCACCGGGCTGCCGCCTGTGCCGGTCCCGATCACGGTGGTTCCGCCCGTCGCCGTCTCTCCACCACTTCCGCCGCCATGGCCCGTGCTGCCGCCGGTGCGCGCGGATGAGCCGCCGGTCGCCGCGCCGCCGGTAGCCACCGCGGTCGTCCCGCCGGAGCCGGTCGTTCCACCCGATGCCAACACTCCGCCCGTGTTGGTCGGAGTCGTGGCAGGAACCGTTCCCCCGATATCGGAGGATCCGCCACTGCCGCCCGTACCCGTGCGACCAGGGGACGAGCTTCCGCAGGCCTCCAGCAGAGGCAAACCGAGCGCAAGGACAATGGCCAGACGGTTCATGGTGATTCTCCGCACAGGATAGGGCAGCTGGCCCCATTCATTCCAATGCTTTGCAGTGACACGAGCCGGGCGAATGGCTCGGCGGGAAGGGCGGCCAGCGGTATCGGGTCCTGCCGACTTGCATTACAATGGGGAACGCTCGTCAGTGCCGATGGAGAGACACCTCTCTCCTGACAACCTTCGAGGGGATGAACCATGGATCGCGCCGCGAAGACGATTCTCTTGCTGGCTTCTTTCACCGTTGCCGCCTGCAGCGGCTCGAGTCCTCCCAAGGGCGTGACTTGTCCGACCGGGCAACACGACGGCGGCGACGGCGTCTGCGTCGCGATCGGCGCGTGCTCCACCGGCTACCACGACGGCGGCGGCGGCCTCTGCTTGCCTGATCTGGCGTGCGCCACAGGGTACCACGACGGCGGCGGCGGCGTTTGTGTCCTGAACGGTACCTGTGCCACGGGCTACCACGACGGCGGCGGCGGCAAGTGCGCGGCCACCGGTACCTGTGCCACCGGCTACAGCCTGGCGAGCGACGGCACCTGCAGCAAGAGCGCGGCCTGCGCGACTGGGACCCACGACAACGGCAGCGGGATCTGCGTCCCCGACACCAGCTGCCCGGCCGGCTACCACGACGGTGGCACGGGCACCTGCGTCCCCGTCGGTGCCTGTTCGACCAACTACCACGACGGCGGCGGCGGCAACTGCATGCTCGTCGGTGACTGCTCGTCGGGTTATCACAACGGCGGCGGTGGCTTCTGCGTGCGCGACGGCGAGTGCTCGTCGGGCTATCACGATGGCGGCGACGGCAGGTGCCTGACGCCCGACAAGTGCGCCACGGGCTACCACGACGGCGGCGACGGCGCCTGCTTGCTGGCGAGCCTATGTGCTTCCGGCTACATGCTCGACAGCTCGGGGGGGTGCGTGGTGCGGCCGCTCGGGACCGGCGGCGCGGGCGGCGGCGTGACGTTGACGGTGCGGCCGGATGCTGGTCCGGCAACCGGTGGCGTGGTGGGGACCGGCACGACCGGAACGGGAGGTGTGGTGGGGACCGGGGGTGTGCCACGCGACGGCGGCATGGGCAGTGGTGGCACGACTTCGTCTGGTGGCACCACCACGACCACCATTCCGGTGACCACCCCGGCGGTTTGCGGCAACGGCAAGAAGGAAGGCAGCGAGGGCTGCGACGACGGCAACACGGTCGGCAGCGACGGCTGCACCGCCAACTGTCGGATCGAGACGGGCTATGCCTGTCCCGTCCCCGGGCTGGCTTGTGTCATCGCGCTCGGCTGCGGCAACGGCATCGTGACGGCGGACGAGACCTGCGATGACGGCAACACCGTGAGCGGCGACGGCTGCTCGGCCGATTGCTTGACGATCGAGGACGGCTGGGTGTGCCGGGTGCCGGGCAAGCGCTGCACGCCAGAGTGCGGGGACAGCAAGCTCATCGGCACCGAGACCTGCGACGATGGCAACGCCAATAGTGGTGACGGCTGCTCGAGCACCTGCCAGGTTGAGCCGGGGTGGGACTGCCCCGAGTTGGGCAAGCCCTGTACGCACAGTGTGTGCGGCAATGGCAGGAAGGAAAGGGGCGAGCTTTGCGACTGCGGCCTCGATCCCAAGAACCTACCGAGCGGCTGCAAGGCCACGAATGGTTTCTTCTACGGCGACGGCAAAGGCTGCTCGACGATGTGCACTCCGGAGCCCATCTGCCAGGATGCGAGCGGCAAGACCCAGGCCTGCACCAGCACTTGCGGCGACGGCAACGTCGATCCCGGCGAGGATTGCGACGACGGCAACCAGGTGGACGGCGACGGCTGCTCGAGCAAGTGCAAGGTCGAGACCGGGTTTCTCTGCACGACCAGCACCTATCAGCCTTCCACGACCTGTCAGTCGGGCTCGGGTCAATGCCTGGAGCTGGCCATGATCTACCGGGACTTCCAGCCGGAGAACGTCGCCTCGGGCGGCCACCCGGACTTCCCCTTCCTGGGCACCCGGTACAGCGGCTCGACCAAGCCGACGACCATCTGCGTGCCCAACTCCGCCGGGCCGTCCAAGGGCAACGACTCGACCGCGCGCTGCTGGGGCATCGTGGGCGACAGCCTGCTCGATGGCAAGCCCCAGCCCGGCGCGACCACGAGCTGCGCCTGCCAGTTCAGCGACTGGAGCCCCGGCAACTCGAGCCGCATCCCGGGTGGCTACACCCTCGCCGCCAACGACAGCCCGCTGTCCGACGGCAATGGCGGCTACCAGGGCGGCTCGGCCGGCACGGCGGTGAACACGACGAGCACCGGTGGCGTCTACAACGGCATCCTCATTGGCTACACGACGTCGAGCCCGGGCGGTCCGATCTGGCAGGGCACGGTGCCGGCCTACAAGGACGCAAGCAGCCTCGAGCAGTGGTGGAGCGACGACAGCTCGGTGAACAAGACGTTCACCGGCATCCTCGAGCTGCCCGCCATCGGCTCCAACATTTATCAATACGCCAGCAAGGTGCACCTGGCCGCTGGCGGGTTCTTCCCGCTCGACACCTTGAATCCCAGCCAGGCCACCCTGTGCAACTTGTGGCCGTACTGGAACCGCTACAAGGGCGGCCCCATCTGGACGTCTTGCACTGGCGATCAGTACCTGCTCCCGCCGCGCGTGACGGCGTCCGACTGCGTATCCGGGGACACTCCGGACGATGGTTGCTGGGTGACCTCGGTGCCGGGGCAAAAGCACGACTCCTATTTCACCGACGAGGCCCGGTACTACTTCGTCTACGACGGCACGAACGGCTTCGCGCTCAGCTTCTACGGCGACGACGATCTCTTCATCTTCGTCAACGGCGTGCTGGTGCTCGACCTGGGTAGCGTGCACCAGCAGCTACCGGGCAAGGTCTCGATCAGCGGCAGCCCGGGCGACGCGCGTGTCCTCGAAGGTGGCTGTCTCGACACGGCCGGGAACATCATCGGCGCCAGCGCCGGCTCGACCGCTTGCTCGCCAAGCAATGCCAACCCCAAGCTCGGGGCCGCGTCCCCGGATGATTTCCGCGACCGCACCGTCAAGCTCGGCCTCCAGACCGGTAAAGTCTACGAGCTCGCCATCTTCGGCGCCGACCGCCATCCGCCCGAGTCGAACTACCAGCTCACCCTGCAAGGGTTCACCAGCAAGCGCTCGAGCTGCACACCCCGCTGCGGCGACGGCAGCGCGACGGCCAACGAACAATGCGACTGCGGCGACGGCTCGGTCGCCTTGCCCGCCGGATGCCCGGGACCGAACAACGACACCACCTACGGCGGGTGCACGACCAAGTGCCAGTTCGGACCGTACTGCGGCGATGGCCTCACCAATGGTGCCGAAGAGTGCGACAACGGCAAGAGCAACGGCGCCAGCTACGGTGAGGGTGGGTGCACGGCGGGCTGTACGCTGCCGCACTACTGCGGCGACGGCATCCTGGACGCGTATGCCGGCGAAAAATGCGATCTGGGCACGAGCAACGGCCTGCCCGGGCAGCCGTGCGACAAGTTGTGCCAGATCGTCGCCATCTAGCCCCAGCTTGTGAAGGAACGGGCCATGCAGCTGCTTTCGCGTACTACGCCGGTGATCGGGATACTGGGGCTCGCCGGCTGCGGCGGCGGGAGCAGCCAGATGCAAGTCTCCTGTCCCACCGGGCAGCACGATGCCCGTAGCTGGTCAAGAACCGGCTCTCGTTCTGCCAGGCGACGGCACCGCGCAAGCTCGGCCCCATTCTCGTCCTACCCTGGCGCGAGCTCCAGGAGCGGTTGCGGTCGGATGAGCTCGGCGGATGAGGGGTCCGCATCATCGCCCCATGCATCGCCCCTCCCCGCGTATAATCCCACCGCTCGATGCCACCTCTCATCACCGTCGCCATTCCCGCCGACAACCGGCCCGAGGAGCTGAGCGCCCTGCTCGACGCGGTGCAGGCACAGGAGGGCGTGCGCTTCGACGTGCTGGTGGTCGAGGACGCGTCGCCACGCCAGGCGGAGATCCGTGCGGTCGTCGAGGGCACGGCCGCGCGGCGGTCCGACCTGCGCATCCGTTTCGTGACCAACGAACGCCACCTCGGTTTCGACGGCCATCTGCGGCGCATCTTCGATCTGTCGGAGGGCGAGCTCACCCTGCTCATGGGCGATGACGATCTGCTGCGCCCGGGGACGCTCGGGCGCGTGGGCCAAGTCATCGACAGCCAGCCCAACCTCGGCGTCGGGCTGCGGCCCTACGAATCGGTCGACTACGCCACCGACCAGCGCATCGAGCTGTTCCGCTACTTCCACGAGGACCGCCACTTCCCCGCCGGCGCCCGCACCATGCGCACCTTCTTCCGCCGGTGCGTGTCGATCGCCGGATTCACCATCCAGACGGGCTCGGCACCTCGAACGCCCACCCTGGACTCCCGATACACACAATAGTACTCTACCTTTCTTATGGATCTGGTCGGAAAGCGAGTACTGGTTACCGGGGCAGGCGGCTTCATCGGGAGCCACCTCACGGAGGCATTGCTTGACCGCGGCTGCGCCGTAACCGCCCTGGTCCACTATGATTCGCGCTCGGATTTCTCCAACCTTGACCTACTGCCGCGAGAGAAGTTCTCACAACTGAAGCTCCTCGCGGGAAACATCGAAGATCCCTTCTTCGTCCGTGCGATGCTCGAAGGCATAGACGTTGCCTTTCATCTGGCGGCTCTCATAGCCATACCTCATTCCTATGTGGCGCCAGCAAGCTACATACGGACGAACATCGAGGGTACCTTGAACCTGCTGGAGGCGGCCCGCACGAACCACACGGAGCGGGTTGTACTTATGTCAACCTCCGAGGTTTATGGAACGGCCCGCTACGCACCAATCGATGAGACTCACCCCTTGCAAGCGCAGTCACCTTATTCCGCGTCGAAGATCGGAGCGGAGAAGCTGGCAGAAAGCTACTGGTGCACATTTGGGCTCCCTGTTGCCGTTGTTCGGGCCTTCAACACTTTCGGCCCCCGACAGTCAGCTCGAGCCGTGATCCCCACGATCATTTCGCAGCAACTGTTCGCCGATACCGTTCGGGTTGGCTCGCTCACACCTACAAGGGACTTTCTCTTTGTGAAGGATACGGCGCTTGGTCTTATGGCAGTTGCCGCCTCTGATGAGGCCATCGGCCAAGTGCTGAATCTTGGTACGGGTCGCGAGGTAAGTGTTGCCGACCTCCTTGACATGATCCAGAAGCTCACAGGCGAAAAGAAGCCACTAGAAGTGGAGGACGGACGGGTTCGCCCCCCAAAGAGCGAAGTGTTTCGCCTGCTCTGCGACTCATCAAAGGCGCGGAAGCTGACAGGCTGGGCACCCAAATTCGGCCTCGAGGCCGGGCTACGCGAGACAGTGGACTTCGTGTCTGCACACAGTCAGCGATTCCGAGTGGGTACCTACGCGAGGTAGAGGGGGAACATGAGCGACATCCAGGCACTCATACTCGCGGGTGGAAAGGGAAGCCGCCTGCGGCCCTACACCACCAGCTTCCCCAAACCATTGCTCCCGGTTGGTGATATCCCTATTCTGGAAATCGTTTTGCGCCAGCTCGCGAATCATGGATTTCGCCGGATAGGCGTAGCAACCGGACACCTCGGCGAAATGATCCGTCTGTTCTGCGCGGACGGACATCGCTGGGGTCTCGAACTCTCATACTACCAAGAGGAAACCCCGCTGGGAACGGCAGGCGCAATTGGCCTCGTCAAAGAACATGTTGCCGACAACTTCCTCGTCATGAATGGCGACATCCTCTCAACCTTCAACTTCACCGAGGGCCTTCGCTTCCACCAGGCTGGAGGCAGGATTGCCACCATCGGTGTCTATCCGAGGGCAGTGCAGGTCGACTTTGGAGTCCTCCATCAGAACCCGGATACGACTCTTTCCCGCTACGAAGAAAAGCCAACGCTTCGCTACAAGGTCAGCATGGGCATCAATTTCTTCCGGAAGGAGGTCGTTGGCTTTTTGCGCGAGGGCGAGCCGATTGACATACCGGATTTGATTTCCAGGCTGATGACGGCCGGGCGCACAGTTGCCTGCTATCAACCGGATTGCTATTGGCTCGACATAGGACGGGTCGACGACTACGCGATAGCGAATGACGAATTCACCCGGCGGAGGAGAGAGTTTCTTCCAGAATGATTCGCGAACGGTATCTGCTTACCGGCAGCGAAGGCTTCCTTGGCCGGGCGATACGGAGGCGGATTTCCACGACAAGCGCCTCACTCTGCTGTGTTGACCTTCTGCCGAATAGTCGGCCCGACTACGTTCGCCTCGATCTGGTCGACGAAGCTGCATCCCTCTCCCGACTCATGTCTGAATTCCGTCCTCAGGTCGTCATTCACGCGGCATGGTCAGGTAGTGGCGTGACGAATCTCGGCCGGAATCTGACTGCGACGTGGAACGTACTTCAGTCGGCGAATGGCATCGGAAGGGAGGCTCTCGTCGCAACTGTCGGCTCGGCGGCTGAGTACGGCGCGCAGCCCTTTGAGTTGATCCCCGAGACGGCCAGAGAGCTTCCCGTTGGGATCTACGGCATCTTCAAGCTCGCCCAGAGCAGGCTGGTGCACCTGGCTAGAAGGGAAGGCCAGCGGGCCGCGGTCCTTCGCCTCTTCAACCTCATCGGCCCCGCCCTGCCAGACTCGCTTGCTCCTGCGCAGTTCATGCGTCAACTCCGGCAAGTAGCTCGCGGAGAGCGGAACACCGTCGAGTTTGGAGGGCTGTCAGGGGTGCGCGACTATTTGTACGTAGATGACGTGGCTCGGACCATCCTTGCGCTTACTGCAGTGGACGACCTTCCCGATACGGTGAACATATGCTCGGGCAGGGGAACCCGCATGATGGATATGCTGCAGGAGATCGCGACGCAGCTAGGGGTTGAAGTGGTGCAGGGGCCAGAACGGCCGCTATCGGGACTTCAAGTTGAGCGCAGCGTCGGGTCGACAGAGCTTCTTCGCTCAATTCTGGGCTCGGTCCCGGAATTCGACCTCCGCGAAGCTGTACGCCTAAGCTTGAACGAGCGGTGAGGCAAGTCCCTATCACCTCGGCCCAACTTCGCGGCCGGCGTAGCACTCCGCCTCGTGCGTATTCCTCTATTCCGCTTACTTGCCTGGTTCCGGCTGAGGGATTCGGCGCGCGACCACGAATCGAATGTCATAAGTATTCAGGTACAGGTGCGCGTTGACGAGCGGGGTTTTGGCCAGAAAGTCGTAGAGGCGCTGTTGACGCCAGCGTAGGGCCAGGACGTTGTATAGAATGTTGCCAACGCTGCGGAAGAACCCGCATGCCTCATCATGAATGACCTGAAATCCAAATCGCGCGAGAAGCGTGCGAAGAGAATGCCGGGTAAAGTAGTGAAGGTGCGTAGGTGGATGGATCAGCCGCCAGCGACGGCCGCGCACGCGGGCCAGTAAACTCGAAATGTCACCTGTGGTTACCGCCAGGAGTCCGTTTGGCCGAACCAGCTTGGATAGTTGCTCGATGCACGCGTCTGGCGCGGCGAGGTGCTCGATGGTATCCCACATACACGCCACGTCATAGTGCCCACCGAGCTCAAGCTGCGGGTCGGTGATTGCTATGTTACGGGCATCAACCTCAAGCACCTGCCGTGCGTAGCTCACCGCGTCTTCTGAGATATCGATACCAACGGCACGGGCGAATCTGGGGGCGATGATGTTCAAGAAGAACCCGTATGCGCAACCA
>PNBO01000295.1 GCA_003136095.1 Myxococcales bacterium | reverse complement strand
GTTTGGACGGCGTTGCGTGGCCGTCTAAACCGAATGCTTCCTCCGAAGGTCCACGCCGTCCCGGCTTCGCCGCCGGATGTTTCGTTGGGCAGAGCCAGAAAGGTGGCGCTGGGCCCGACGTCCATGTANNACCTTCAGGGCAAAATCACCGATCCGCGCCGGCAAGGGGTTGTAGCCCGTCGTCTCGACATCGCTGGCCTGGGCGATTGGGACGAATAGCAGGAGGGCAGCGGCAGTGAGGGCGGCCTTCGCCGAAGGCGCCAATGGCAATCTCTTCGTCATTCTTGTCTCCACGAGCGTTGGTCCTGGCGGAGAAGTCCTCCGCTCAGTTGGCTTTCCTGAACCCCGCCGGGTCGAGAAAACCTATATCTAGGCACGCGTCTAAAGCAGCAATCGGGCCAGCAATGCGACGCCTATGACTTCAAGGACTTGCGCCGCTCAGGGCTCCGGAATGGTGGCTTCTTCCATCAAGATGACGTGCCCTCTCATTCAAACTGACTCGACCCCGAGAGCAGCCAAGGAGCCGGCCTATTGCGGCGGCAACTGCCACGGCCGGGGCGCCACCGAGGCCGACTCGCAGTGATACCCGAACGAGTGGCGCGGCAAGAGGTCCATCGATCGACCTAGGCCGCTTTGGCGAGGAAGTCTGCGGCCCACTTCTCCAGCTTACGCGCGTCGGCGTAGAATTGGCGGATACCCTCGGACAGTTTGTCGACCGCCATGGCATCTTGGTTGTGCAGAAAGCGATAGGCCTTCTCGTCGAGATGAAGTGGCGTAGCGTCGCTGGCCTTGGCCAACTCGACCGACAGCCGGCGGGGCAGCTCGCCTTCGCGCTTCTCCAGGTCGGCGAGAATGTCCGGGCTGATGGTCAGCAAATCGCAGCCGGCGAGCAGCATCACCTGTTCGGTCTTGCGGAAGCTGGCCCCCATGACCTGGGTCTTGTAGTCGAGCTTCTTGTAGTGGTTGTAGATGCGCACCACCGATTCCACGCCGGGATCCTGCTCGGGGGGGATATCCTTCACGCCACGCGCCTTGAGGTAGTAGTCGTAGATGCGCCCGACGAACGGGGAGATAAGCGTGACCTTCGCCTCCGCCGAGGCCACCGCCTGCGCGAACGAGAAAAGCAGCGTCATGTTGCAATGGATGCCTTCCCGCTCGAGAAGCTCCGCGGCGCGGATGCCTTCCCAGGTCGTACCGACCTTGATGAGGATGCGCTCTTTGTCGACGCCCGCCTTCCGATAGAGATCGATAGTGTTGCGTGCCTTGGCAATCGTCCCCCCGGTGTCGAACGAGAAGGCCGCGTCCACCTCGGTCGAGACGCGCCCCGGGATGATCTTCAGGATCTCGCAGCCGAAATTGACCGCGAGCTTTTCCATGAAGGCCGACCTGCGTTGCGCCTCGTCCCCGGGCTGCGCGCCGGCGAATTTGAGCGCCTCGTCGACCAGCGCACGGTATCGCGGCTGCGGCGCCGCCTTGAGCAGCAGCGACGGGTTGGTCGTCGAATCCTGCGGTTTGTGCTTGGCGATGGCATCGATGTCGCCGGTGTCGGCGACGATCACGGTCTGTTTCTTCAGCGAATCAAGCAGCGTCATGACGGCCCCCTTGTCTCTCCAAGTTCCCGCGGCGTCTTTTCTCCGAACACGAGGAGGAGCACGGCCCACGCCAGCGGTACCGCGCCCACCAGCAAGAACGTTAAGTCCGCGGCAATGCGAATCCATTCCAGCGTATGGTAGAGGCCGCCCATGAGAAAGCTCAGGCGGCGGGCGTGCCAGTAGCCATTCTGAATGGCATCCCAGAGTTGCAGGACGCCCCCCGGGAATAGATCGAGCACGATCATGAGGCCGAGCCCGATGTTGACGCCCCAGAACCCGATGCGAACGTACCTTTCGGCCCGCTTCCAGATCGCGTCGCCGCGGATAGCCCGCAAGCAGAAGAAGACGACTCCGAGGGCCAACATGCCAAACACCCCGAACATGGCGGCGTGGCCATGATTGGCGGTGAGGCTCGTGCCAATCTCGAAATACGAGACGATGGGCATGTTGATGAGGAAGCCGAAGATTCCGGCGCCCACGAAATTCCAGACACCCACGGCGATGAGAAAGTAGATGGCCCATTTCTGGTGGGCGGCGAGCGGCTGGTGGCAGTCCTCGCAGTTCTGGTCTTTGAGGCGCACGAAGTCCCATGCGTCGAGGGTCAGGAGGGTCAGCGGGACGACCTCGAGCGCGCTGAAACACGATGCCAACCCCATGTTCAGCGTGCCTTGGCCCGTGAAGTACCAGTGGTGGCCAGTGCCAACGATGCCACCGGCGAGGTAGAGGATGGCATCGAGGTAAACCAGGCGGGTGGCCGTTCTGGTCGTCACGAGCCCCATCTGAACGAACATGACGGCCACCAGCACCGTCGCGAAGAGCTCGAAGAAACCCTCGACCCAAAGGTGGATGATCCAGAAACGCCAATTGTCGATGATGGCGAAGTTGGTGTGGGGTCCGTAGAACAGCGCCGGTAGATAGAAGAGAGGAATGGCGACCGCCGCGTAGAGGAACAAGGCAGGCAATTCGCCTTTCTTGCCGGACTTCATCGCGGGTCGCAGGGCCCGAAACATGAGGAACAGCCAGAACACCAATCCCCCCGCCAGAAGCAACTGCCAGAAGCGTCCCAAGTCCAGGTATTCGCTTCCTTGATGCCCGAGCCAGAACCACAGCGCCCCAAGCTTGTCGTTGATACCCAAGGCTTCGCCGGAAAGGCTGCCCAACACGACCACCGTCAAGGCACCGAGAAGAACGAGGACGCCGAGTCTCTGCCCCTTCGGCTCCGCGCCACCAACCAGCGGTGCCAAGAACAGACCGCCGGCCACCCAGGACGTGGCGATCCAGAAAATCGCGAGCTGCAGATGCCAGGTGCGGGCCAGGTTGTAGGGCAAGAGCTTGGCTAGGTCGAAGCCGTAGAACGAGTCGGGCTCCACGCGGTAGTGGGCCAGCACGCCTCCCATGGCCGCTTGCAGCAGAAAGAGGACGGCTACCACCGCGAAGAACAACCCAAGTGCCTTCTGGCTCGGCGTGACCTGCCAGCGGTGAAGGGGTCCTTCGGTCACGTGCACGTGACCTCCCGCCTTGCCCCACCCGAGATAGTCGAACTTCCCAAAAACGAAGAGCACCAACCCCAGACCACCGAAGAGACAGACCAGGCTCAACGCGCTCCACAAATAGGTGGATGCGGTCGGGGTATTTCCGGCCAGAGGCTCGAAGGGCCAATTGTTGGTGTAGGAGTCCTGCGTGCCAGGTCGCGGCGCGAGCGTGGCCCAGGTCGCCCACGCGAAATAGGCATTGAGGTGCAGGAGCTCGTTGTCTTCTCGGATGAAATTGAGCGGAAGACCTGGCGCCGACTTCTGGCCGGAGAAGTAGTCCCGCCATTCGCGCTGCTGGATGAGAAGCGATGCCTGTTCCCCGGGGGTGAAGCGCAATGTTCGCGTTCCCGCGTCATACCGATTCTGTTTCAAGGAACGCTTGACCGCTTCGCCGGCGGAATGAGCTTGTTCCTGCGTAAGCGCGGCGAAGGGCTTGCCGTAGCGGGCCCCTGCCTCCGTGTCGCGAGCGATTTCCGTCAGGCGGTGCAGGTACTCGGCGGTGTAGTCCGGCCCAAGATAGGCGCCATGTCCCCACAGCGTGCCGTGTTCCATGAGGCCGTACTTGAAGAAAACCTCCTGTCCTTTGTTCACGTCCTCCGCGGTGAACAGAAGCTGACCCGCGGGATTGACCACACGCGCTGGGATGGGCGGAGCCCCCTGGTAGGTCTTCACGGTAACGACGGTGAGCAGGGTGAAGCCAAAGGCCATGACCAAGATCACGGCTTGTCGCCACCAGGGAGAAAGCCTCGCCTCTTCGGGTAACTCTTGATTCATGGGGATATCCTTGGCCCAATGAACCCCTCTATACCTTCTTCCAGAATGAGCATAGGGGCCTTTTTGAACCCGCGAGGATTCGCCCGGTAGGATGGTTCCACGCAGACAAGGTTACCGAGGACTCGGGCACGAAGTTCAAATTGGCCTATCGTCCTCGGCTGCCGCTCTGCAAGAATCTGAAGGGAAACCGGCATCTTGCGCCCGACCTGGTCGTCCATCTTCCGGACGGAACGTCACCACTGAGCATCCGAAGTTCTTTGGCAGGCCCGTGACAGACCACCATGAGACAGAAGCTCACCGTCACCAGTTTCTCGTCGTCAGCAGGCGACGTAGTCGCCCAGCGACTCACGCAGCGCCCTGCGGGCGCGATGAAGTCGCGTCTTTGCCGCTGGTATGGACACTCCCAGTTTGGTGGCCGTCTCCTCGGTTGACATCTCGCCCACGTCGCGCAGAAGGAATATCGCTCTCAGGTTCTGAGGGAGTGAATTCACCGCGGTTTCAATGCGTCGACGCAGCTGTCCAGACTGCAATTCTTCGTCAGGGCGATGCGACCAGTCCTCGTGCGCTCTCGACTGCTGCGTAGCTTGACCAATAGCCTCGTTCAACTCCATGGGTTCGACATCGTTCATTGCAACTTCTGGGTGGCGGTGGCGTGCTCGTAAGAACATGAGCGACGCATTGACCGTGATTCTGTGCATCCAGCACCCAAATTGCGCCCTCCCCTCGAAGCTCGGCAGGCTTCGCCACGCGGAAAGGTAGGAGTTTTGCAGAACCTCCTGCGCATCGCTTTCGTTGCGAACATAGCGCATGGCCAATCGGTACAATCTGTCTTCGGTGCGGCCGACCAGTTCCTCGAAGGCTCCGACATCTTTGGCGCGCGCGCGCTTGAGAAGGGCCGCTTCTGAGAGGCGCGCAAGAAGAGCCGTCCTTCCACGCGACTGCCTGCCACCGTCTTCCTTGCTGGTCACGACATGCATGTGTGAAGTCCTGTGTCTGAGTTGGTCGTGGCGGAGAGAGCCTCCGCGCGGGCGTTTTCCTGACTTCCTCGCCGGTGGGGAGCCCACCAACTCGACACCCGTCTGAAGCAGCAATCGCGCCAGCAACGAGACGCCTATGACTTCAAGCACTTGCGTCACACAGGGCTCCGGAGAAGTAATGTCTTCAATCAAAATGAAGTGCCTTCTCACTCAAACTGATTCAGCCCACGGAAATGCCGAGCAGCCGGCCGATCGCCGCGGTCACGGCCATCGCCAGAGCGCCGCCGAGGGTGACTCGCAGGGACGCCCGAGCCATGGGCGCGCCCCCAAGATGGCCGCCGAGCGCACCGAGAGCTGCCAGACTCACGAGCGAAAGCGCCGCGATCATGGGGATACGTAGCGCTGCCGGTGACGCGAGAAGCGCCGCAATCGGAATCACGGCGAAGGACGCGAAGCTCGCCGCTGATATCCACGCCGCTTGCAGCGGACGCGCGAGGGCTGCCTGGTCGATGCCAAGCTCATCGCGCATGTGCGCACCGAGCCGATCGTGCGCACTCAGTTGCTCCGCGACTTTCATCGCAAGAGCATCGTCGAGACCCCGCTTGACGTAGATCGTCGCCAGCTCGCGCAGCTCGGCCCGCGGCTGCCCCGCCAGCTCGCGCATTTCCCGCGCGATGTCCGCCCGCTCTGCATCGCGCTGCGAGCTGACCGAGACGTATTCGCCGACAGCCATCGACATGGCTCCCGCGACCAAGCCGGCCACGCCGGCGATCAAGGTGGTTCCCCGTGACGCCGAAGACGCCAGGACACCCAGCATGAGGCTCGCGGTCGAAACGATGGCATCGTCCGACCCGAGCACCGCTGCGCGCAACCATCCTGCGCGCCCGCTTTGGTGCCTCTCCCGATGCGTTCGGGAGCTCCGCTTCGCTCTTCGAGCTAACATGGCAGGTAGTCGCAACCGGCACGCGCCGTCGGCAAGAGTGGTTACGCCCCCGGGGGCGTTTTCGCTGGGTGAAACACCGCCAGTTGTTCCAGGATCTTGTTCCAGGTGCCTACGTGCACCGCTCTTCGTGGCAGCACGCGGCCCATGGGGGCGGTGGTCGTCCCGAGTGCACTTCGCACCCCCTGCTCGATCTCCTCCAAGTCGAGATACTCCTCACCGTCAAGCAAGTGAGCCTTCGCTTCCATGTTGCTTACGCGAGCGACTTCACCGTCGGAGAGTAGCATCAAGATCTTCTCGCGGGTTACATACTGCGTTCTGGTTTCATCGTTCACAATCGTTCTCCAATCACGTCACTTGTTCGGGTCTTCAGGATGCCGGCTATGCCTCGATGAGCACCTTGAGGGCTCTCGTCTTGGCGGCGTCGGCGAATGTGTCGTAGGCATCTACAATTTGGTCGAGCTTGAAGCGATGCGTGATCAGGAGCTTGGGGTCGAGCTTGTGCGACTGCAAGACATGGATCAGCATCGGAGTGCTGATGGTGTCGACCAACCGGGTCGTGATGGTGATGTTGCGGTCCCACAGCGACTCCAGATGAAGATCCACCTTCGTTCCGTGCACGCCGATGTTGGCGATCGTGCCACCGGGGGCGACGATCTCTTGGCAGAGCTCGAAAGTGGCGGGAAGGCCCACGGCCTCGATGACGGTGTCGACGCCGCGATCCCCGGTCAGCTCCATGACCCTCTCCCTGGCCCTGCCGTCCGCGTTCTTGATGGTAGCCGTGGCGCCGAGACGCTTGGCCACTTCCAGGCGGTTGTCGTCGAGGTCGATCAAGATGATTTGGGCTGGTGAGTAGAGCTGGGAGGTGAGCAGGGCCGCAAGCCCAATCGGTCCCGCACCGATGATCGCTATGGTGCTGCCCGGCTCAACCTTGCCATTGGTGACGCCGCACTCGAAAGCGGTGGGGAAGATGTCGCTCAGCATCACCATGGCCTCTTCGTCCGCATCATCTGGAATGCGATAGAGGCTGCAGTCAGCATAGGGAATACGGACCCATTCGGCCTGGGTGCCGTCGATTTCGTTGCCGAGGATCCATCCGCCGGAGGTGCAGTGGGAGTACATGAGCCTGCGGCAGTAGGCGCATTTGCCACAGGTGCTGATGCAGGAGATCAGGACCCGGTCACCGTGCTGGAACGCCGTGACGGCCGGTCCAACCACCTCGACGACACCCACGCCTTCGTGACCGAGGATGCGCCCAGGCTGACAACTGGGGACGTCACCCTTGAGGATGTGCAGGTCGGATCCGCAGATGGTCGTCTTGGCCATCCTGACGATGGCGTCCGTGGGGCCCGCAAGCACGGGTCTTGGTCGGTTTTCCAAGGCGCTGCTGCCCGAACCAAGATACACGAGGGCCTTCATGGGCAGGTTCCTCTGCGTTGACTAGGTGAGCGCGTTCGTCTGCGTGGTCATGGCGTGGTGAGGCCTCTCAGGCGGCGTGCGCCGCCAACAAGGAAGCGCCGGTGGTCCCGAGAACGACGTGCGCATGCGCGATCATCTCGGGGGTGCCGCGCGCGAGCACGAGAAACTTTCCCGCCTGCACGTCGAGCTCATGTTCCTGTGGGCTTGGAGTCATGGTGCTTGCTTGCCTCCTTCGCTTTCGCACTGGCTGCGATTGTCGCGAGGCAAATGCATCGGGTGTGCCGACGACCGAGGTCGTCTTCTTCGCGCCTTTTCGAGGTGCCGGGAAACCTGAGCGGATGCGTGGAGCAGGTGGTCAGATCAATGTGATGTGGCGACTCATTCACTTCGAATGAGCCGACTCCACCTCATCGACTGACCTACGCCGCGATGAACACCGTGGGGCTAGCGCGTCGCGTGGTTCGCAGAAGTCTGGTACATCGCCTAGGGACCCGCTGTCTCTTGAGCTCGGCCCCATTGCGAAGAGCTGTCGCTCCTGCCTTTGCCCGTCGTCGCGTCCCGGGTTTTGGACTCCGCGGTTTCTAGACGCCCCTTCTTTCGGGCGCGAGGACTCGTACTGTTGACGACAAGGATCTCGTCCACTCGCTTTTGCCGATCCGTTGCTCGACCGCCGGGCGCGCCGCTGCCACGTGGCGTCTGCGCGTTGCCCTTCAGAGATCCCTTGCCGTATTTTCCAGCGCGGCGGAACCGAGAGCGCTCAGCAGCGGATCCTGTTGGGGTTGGCGGCGAAATCGCACCTCGCGTGGTCGGGACGTCGATTCTCGTCACGAAAGCATGGACCAGGTATGGTCCTGCCAAGCCGCTCACCACGTCGCCTGTGACACGGACGGGATCTCCCGGGCGGAACCGCGCGGTTTGAGGACCGCGCTCGATCGGTGCAAATCGCGCTACCGTGCCGTCTTCCAGCACGATGCCATCGATGTCACCACTCGGCGACTCGAGGTCCCGCGCGAACTTGCCGTCGACGTTCGTGCGCGCCAGGATTTGCGACTTGGTTTCGGCGGGCTGCGCGGTACTGGACGAGCTATAGGCAGCACCGGCGGGAATGAGAATGACGAGAAGAACCGAGCGAGCGAGGTTAGACATGGTTTTCCTTCTCAGAAGTGTTTCTTTCCGCTCTTCTCGTGCTGCCGACCGCCGCTCATCGCTTTCTCAGTCCAGGCTTTGCGCCGTTTGCGGCTTGCGATCACGACACCAATCATGTCCACCAGTCGTGCGACGAGACGGCCGAGCGGATCGAGCATCCACCGATGGAACCAGCTGCTCGCCTCCACGGAAGTCATCGAGCGCGAGCGCGTGAAGTGGTCCTGGATCCACGCCTCGGCCTGCTCGACCAGGTGGGTGTCCGCGACTTCCACCAGGGTTTCCAGATTGGCCAGCGAAAGCGGGTCCAGGTTGAAGCTGCCCACGAGAAGAAGGCGCCCATCGATGGTCGCGACCTTGGCGTGCAGGACCGAGTCGTTCCATTCGTGGATCACGACACCTGCCCCCAGCAGCCGGCGATAGAGACTCCTCGTGGCCGAGCGAGCGAACGGAACATCGCTCCGGCCCGCAAGCAGAAGGTGAACCTCGACACCACGGCGCGCGGCAGAGGTGATGGCGTGGACGATGCCTCGGTCGGGCAAAAAGTAGCCATGGGCCACGTGGATGCGCTGGCGCGCGCTAGTGAAGGCCTTCAGGTAACGTCGACGCAATCGCCACCCTCCACCCAGGCCACACAAGTAAAGGCGCAAAACGCTGTCGACCGGACGGTCCGCCTCGCCGCGAATCATGTGTCCCAGGTGCGCGCACTGCGGCCCTCGAATCTCCAGGGCCAGGTCAGCCCAGGCCAGCCGCACGCCCGCGTCCACATTCTCGTCGCCGATGTTGATGCCACCGAGAAAGGCCACTTCGTCGTCGACGAGAAGGATCTTGCGATGGTTGCGGCCAAAGCGACCAATAAGCAACGCCAGCATCCGATTGTAGATGCGAACCTCGCAACCCGAGGCTTGCAGCGCGTCCGCGACGGCAAGTCCACCCCGCGCCGAGCCCCAGCCGTCGATCTGCACCCGCACCTCGACACCGCGGCCCGCCGCATGGCCCAGCGCCTCGACGAAGCGTGCACCGACGCCTGCAGGCGCGAAGGCGTACACTTCCAGGTGAATGCCTCGCCGCGCGTGCTCGATGGCGGCAAGCATGCGCGGATAGGCCTGCCCACCACCGTCGAGCAGTTCCACCGACTCGGGAGCAGCCGAGACGGTGCCATCGGTTCTCAGTGCAATAGCCATGGGTGGCTTTCCCTCCCCAAACGACACTCCCTCCCGTGTAGGAAAGCACGAGAGACTAGTCACGGCGTGATCTTTTCACTCGCCTCGTTCTGACCTTCGGGCTTGCTTGGTTCGCCATCGTGACCTCGACCGAGCTCTCGCCCAGCTTCTTGAAGGCGGCTTCGAGGTCGTTCCAGGCGGCCTCCAGGCCGGTCTTCAAGATCCCCCACTTCACACCACCCGCAGCTTTGGAGTCGGCGAACTTCGATTGCGCGACCTTGTACTTGCCTTTCAGATCCTCCACGCCCTTGCGATAGTCGCCCTTGACCTCGGTGCCAGCCGCGTTGGCTTTGGCGAGGAGCTTGTCCAGCTTCACGCCCCATTGCCTGAGCTCAGCTTCCATCTTTCCCACATGCGCTTCAACCGTCTTCATCACATTCTCCTTCACGACAATTGCCCGCATCGACATCGAACGAGAGCCGATGTCCACTTCGACCATGGAAGGTCCAACATTGTTCATTTCTGCCAAAGCATCCACCCCGCCTCTAGGTCCTGCGCAGGAGAGTCATGTTTCGCCATGATTCGTGCCGTGTAGTCCATCGCTGGACGAGCGGAAGAGACGGTGGCGCGGTAGGCGTAGCCGCCACCTCCATGCCCTTGTTGCGGTGTTCCCGTCATTTCCTTTTCCACCGCGCCGCCACCCTTGTCTCCGGAGGCGTAAAGCTCGACTCGAACCTTGTCTGGACTGACGTCTTCTAGAAAGACATCCACCGCGATGAGGTGCTCAGCCCCTAGGGTTTCCACGGTGACGTCGCCAAAGTGGATTGCCGCCAGTTTCTGCGCGAGGACATTTTGCTTGTCAATGAGTTTGCGAGCCGCATCACCATGGTCGGCGACGTGGACGTGATACGCACCGGCAGCGGGAAGATAGTGCTCTTCGGTGTATTCGCGTACGGTGCGACAGGCGGAAAAGCCGGGTGTCAGCCGCGCCATGCTTTCCCGCATGCGTGCCACCCATGCCGTGGGTATGCCCTTTTCGGTGCGCGCGAAGAATTCCGGGATCACCTCTTGCTCTAGCTTGTCGTACAGGGCTTCGGCCTCGGCCGCGTCCCAGGCCGGATCGTCACCATGCTCCAGGCCGTCTCCCAGNNNNACGTCAACTCCCTGTACCAAGCGTTCGGCCAGCCGCATGTCGTAGTCGGCCAAGAAGAACACCGGCACGTTCCCATCGCCTCGGCCGATGAACTGCGTCCACTCGGCAATCAGGGCTTGACCAGCCTGGTCGGCCGGATGCGCCTTGCCCGCCAGGATGAGCTGCGTGGGACGCTCGGGATGATTGAGTATGCTGAGCAGCCGGTCGGGATCGTGCAGCAAGAGATTGGGCCGCTTGTAGGTCGCAAATCGACGCGCGAAACCGAGGGTCAGTGCCCCGGGATCCAGCCGGGCCTGGGTCCGGGCGATCGCTCCCGCCTCCGCTCCGACAGCGGCCATCTGCCGGCCGATGCTTTCCCGGGCATAGTCGACCAGGGCTTTTCGGCTTGTGGTGCGCATCGCCCACAGCTTCTCGTCGGATACCCGGCGGAGATCGGCCGCGAGGGTGACCGACGTTCCCATCCAGCGACTCTTGCCACAGGCCTCCGTCCAAAGCTGGTCCGCCGCCGCCGAGTCCCAGGTGGGCATGTGCACGCCATTGGTCACGTGGCCGACGGGAACCTCCGCTTCCGGCCATCGGGGAAAGAGCGGCGCGAAGATATGTCGGCTCACCTGACCGTGTAGCCGGCTGACGCCGTTGACGGCTCCGCTCCCGCGCATCGCCAGATAGGCCATGTTGAAAGGCTCGTCCACATCCGCGGGGTTCTTGCGTCCCAAGGCCAACAACTCGCGCAGGGAAAGGCCCAGCTCGTCCTGCGCATACTGGCCGAGGTACTGCCCTATCAAGGCCGGTGAGAAGCGGTCGAAACCCGCGGCGACAGCAGTGTGGGTGGTAAAGAGGTTTCCGGCTCGAGTGGCCGCCAGCGCGACGGGAAAACAATTTCCGCTCGCTTGCATGTAACTTCGGGCCCGCTCCAGCAAGGCGAAGGCCGCATGCCCTTCATTGAGATGGCAGACCTCCGGCTTGATCCCAAGCGCATCGAGCAATCGCCAGCCACCCAGTCCAAGCACAATCTCCTGCTTCAGCCGCAGCTCCGGATCACCGCCATACAGCTCGCTGGTGATTCCCCTGTGGACCGGAACATTGGCCGCGTCATTCGTGTCGAGTAGGTAGAGCTTTCGTCGACCAACCTGGACCTGCCAGGTGCGTAGCCAGACGGAGGAGCCAGGCAATGCTATCTCCAGTCGCAGCCAATCGCCGTTCGGCCGGCACACCGGCGTGACTGGCAACTGTCCGGGATCGTTGTACGGATAGAGCGCTTGCTGCGCGCCGTTGCGGTCGATTGCCTGGCGAAAATACCCGTGCTGGTAGAGCAAGCCGATCGCGACTACCGGGACGCCCAGATCGCTGGACGCTTTGAGCTGATCNNGCCTCGCTCAGCATGAATTCCATGCAGAAATAGGCGACGCAAGTAAGGGAAGACTGGGGATAAGTCGCCTGAAACCAGGCCGGATCCGCGGCCGCCTGGCGTTTGGCCTGCACCAGGCCGTCCAGGAGCTGGCGGAAGTCCGGATCGGCCAAAGCGCTCGCAAGCTTCTCACGCGCGACGGTTCTAAGAACCACGTTTGGGTGGTGGGTGAGCGCCCAGAGCTCGGGATCGAGCCGTCGCCAAAGCTCGTCCGAACCGTGATTCCACGACCAGCGCAAATCCATGGCCAGCTCCGTGAGAGCGTCCATCCCCGGTGGCGGAGCGGGCGGAGTTGGATCGCCGGTCGTGCCTGCATTCATGAGAAAGCCCTCACTCAAGCCACCGTCACCACCCTCTGGGCCAAGCTTCGACCCCGTCGGAACCCAGACGTGGGAATTTCTCTCTCCATGCTATCCCGCGCTCACCTTGGCGAGCTCATGTTCCGCGGTCTTTTGGATATCCGCCTTGGTGAGACTCACGTGCACTCTCGCCTCCTGGTAGCTGATCCGATTGACCTTGTCGGTTGCGATGCGGATTTCCTTGCCCGCATACCAGTGGCCGGTTTCGACGACCAGTTCCCGAACCGCCCAGCTCCTGTCGTCGACGAGGAAGCCGGTCACATGGCCAATCAAGCCATCGGCGGCTTCAATAGGATAACCGGTTACCTCCTCGGTGCTTTGGAGATGCTTGTCGTCCCTGTGGTAGTAGATTCGCTGGGCCTCGATTTCGCCCTTCGCTGGTGGCACGAGCACGGGAAAGCCGCCCATACCCCACATGGCGTCCCCTGCCCAATAGGCTGGCCACCCATAGTAGCGGTAGTATTCGACCTCGTACTGACGGGAGACCGGCTTGTGCGACTCGATCGGTGGGCTGTCCTGGATCTGGATCTTGCGCAAGTTGATGTGCAGCGTTTTTTCGTCCTGGTCCAACTTGCCAAAGGCGTGGGGAGAAAGCAGGACGAGGCGCCCGGGCAGCCAGGATCCGGTGTCCGCAATGGCGTAACGAATCACCCAGATGTTGTCGTCAAAGTAGAAGTCCCGGATATGGCCGATGTCGCCATCCAAAGCGGCGAGCTTGTTGCCACGGAGCTCCTTGGTGTTTTGCAGATGCCAGTCAGCCGTCGGGACGGTTGGATATTCTTGTGTTCTGCGAGTCATGTTGCCTCCTTCCCCGCTTTGGGGATGGTCAGGGGAGAGCTCGTCGACCCTGGATGACGCGGACGAGCACCGCTACCACCGCCAAGATCAGTAGGATGTGGATGAACCCGCCCATCGTGTAGGAGGTGGCGAATCCGAGGCCCCAGAGGACCAACAAGACCACTGCAATTGTCCAGAGCATGTGTTTGCCTTTCGCTAGGTACGGTTGACGCAATCGGGACCACCCAGAGGGTCCCTACATCTCGGTACACACCTACAGCAGCTTTCGAGCCAGCAAGGCGGGGACAGCAATTTCAGAGACTTGCAGCTCGGAAAGGCGCGGAAGACTGGCCTGTTCGACCAAGATGAAGTGCCATTTCCATCAATTCGAAGGGGAGAAAATGGCTTGAAACCCTCGCGCTCAAGGCAGGAGACACGATCACGGTCACCGGCAAGGGCGGCAATTATCCACAAGGCAGCTCGCTGCACATCGAAACCAAACCCGGATCGCCGACCTCACTTCTCCGGGACGGTCGGCTTGTGCCGCACGATTTCTCCCTCCGTCAGGTAGATGACATCCTCGGCGATGTTCGTGGCGTAGTC
>PNBO01000304.1 GCA_003136095.1 Myxococcales bacterium | reverse complement strand
AATGGCGAAGGATTCGTTCTTGGCGATGGTTTCGCTACGGCTGCCGGCGATGGTGATGGTTTCGTCCTTGGCGACGGTTTCGGTCCGTCCTCCCGCGATGGCGATGCTCTCGTTGCCGCCGACGGTCTCGGTGCGATTACCGTGGACGGAGATGGTCTCGTTCGTGCCGACCGTTTCGGTCCGGTTGTTGCCGATGGTCGTGGTTTCGTCGTTCTCGACGGTCTTGACCCGGTCGTTCCCGACGGTGCGAGTCTCGTTGTTCTTGACCAGAATGTTGAAGTCCTTCTCCGTCTGCAGGTAGACTTCTTCGCTGCCTTTCTTGTCCTCGAAACGAAGCTCGTTGAAGTTGCTGGCGGTGCCACCCTTGCTGCTGCGGCTCTTGATCCCGCTCTGGGTCATGTTGGCGGGCAGTGCGTAGGGCGGCATGTTGTCGGCGTTGTAGACGCGGCCGGTGACGATCGGCCGGTCGGGATCCCCGTCGAGAAAATCGACGATGACCTCGTGGCCGAGGCGCGGGATGTGCATCCCGCCCCATTGCTTCCCGGCCCACACCTGCGCCACGCGCACCCAGATGGAGGATTTCTCGTCGCGCTTGCCCAGGCGATCCCAGTCGAACTGTACCTTCACCCGACCGAATTTGTCCGTGTAGATCTCGTCGCCGGACGGACCCACCACGATGGCGGTCTGGGGTCCTTCGATCCTGGGCTTCTGCGCGGTGCGGGCCGGGTGGAAAGGCGACTGGCTGTCGAGCAGGCTGTAGGTGGCTTTGAAGGGCTCGTCGGATTCGGCGACGTCGCCGGTCTCGTACTGGTTGATGCTGATGGAGTAGGTCGCGGCGGTGATGAGATATTCCTTGTCGAAGTCGGCCTCGTCCCAGAACGGGTTGAATTCTCCCTCGATGGACAGCGGCTTGCGCAGCTTGACCAGATCGCCGACGCCGAGTCCCATGGTGTTGCCCTCGACCTCGATGAGCGTGTTGGCAACGTGATCACCTTCGATGCGGACCGCGGCTTCGGCCTCGGCGTCGGGCTTCTCGGATAGCCCGCCGGGGTAGTCGTAATCCTCGAAGTCGGCGCCCGGCTGCACCGCAAGGGAGGGCTTCACCTCGATCAGTGCCGTCCCCGGCCGCGGCTTGCTGTAGTCATAGCCGCGCAGCACGCTGAACTTTCCGGGATAGAGCGAGCCGGCCGCGCTGAGCGACCAGAAGTGCTCTTCCTCGCGCGCCTGCTTGCGCTGCTTGGGCAGGTAGAGGATCTTCTCGTACCCGGACACCGTGGCGTGGGCACCGGCGGAATCGGCCATGACGAGCGTATGCTTGTCATCCTCGTGCTTGAAGAAGTAGTAGATGCCTTCCTCCTCGAGCAGGCGCTGGACGAAATTGAGATCGGTTTCGCGGTACTGCACCGTGTATTCGCGCTTCCGGTAGCTGCCCTGAAGCGCGCCTGACTGGACATCGGTGAAACCGCGCAGGCCCAGCACGTCGGTCGCGTGGGTGGGGGCGTCTTCGTCGAAGAGGATGCGGCAGTCGCGGGTATAGTCGAAGAGGCTGAGCTTGGGATTCAGGACGGCCACGTAGCGGGTGTGCTTCATGGCCAGCCCGGCCTTGGCGAAATAGGTGACGATCCCGTTCCAGTAGCGGACATCGCCGGTGTCGAGCTTGATGTGCACGGTGAGCGACTGACCCAGCACCTTGTCCACCGCGATGTTGGCGTCATGGGAGAGCAGGGTCAGGTCGTAGCGGTAGGGGGTTCCCAGCGTCTCCTTGCCTTGGAAGGTTTCGAGCAGCAGCACGCCCTCGTCGAGGGGGCCGGTAACCTTTGTGTCGAGTCCAAGCAGTGCCATGGGAGTGTCCTCAGGTTAGCGGTTGGTCAGTCGTTACAACGTGCCAGGACCGGGGGCGGAGGAAGAGTCTGTTGCGCTGCGGGTAGCAAGCATGGCGCACATCAGTCGAAATCGTAGCGGAATTCACTGTCCTTGACGCCGACGGCGACACGGATCACCGGCTTGCCTTCCATCATGCGGGTGAGCAATTCCTTGCTGATGACGGGCAGCAGGGTGTTGGTGAGGATCGTGTCGATCATGCGACCGCCGCTCTCGACCTCGGTGCAGCGGCTGACGATCAGCTTGACAACCTCGTCATCGTAGGTGAACGGGAGCTTGTGGCTCTCGCCGATGCGCTTGCTGATGCGGCCGAGCTGCAGGCGGGCGATGTTCCCGATCATTTCGTCGCTGAGCGGGTAGTACGGGATGGCGACCAGGCGGCCGAGCAGGGCGGGCGGGAAGGTCTTGAGCAGCGGCTCGCGCAGGGCCTTGGCGATGCCCTCCGGCTCGGGCAGCAGGGCTGGATCCTTGCACATGTTCGCGATCAGCTCGGTGCCCACGTTGGTGGTGAGGATGATCAGGGTGTTCTTGAAGTCGATGACCCGACCTTCGCCGTCCTCCATCCAGCCCTTGTCGAAGACCTGGAAGAAGATCTCGTGCACGTCGGGGTGAGCCTTTTCGACCTCGTCGAGCAGCACCACGCTGTAGGGCCGCCTACGGACGGCTTCCGTGAGCACGCCGCCCTCGCCATAGCCGACGTAGCCGGGCGGCGAGCCCTTGAGGGTGGAAACCGTGTGCGCCTCTTGGAACTCGCTCATGTTGATGGTGATGACGTTCTGCTCGCCGCCGTAGAGGGCTTCGGCGAGCGCCAGCGCGGTCTCGGTCTTGCCGACGCCGGAGGGGCCGGCCAGCATGAACACGCCGATGGGCTTCTGGGGATTTTCGAGGCCGGCGCGCGAGGTCTGGATGCGGCGGGCGATCATCTCCAGGGCATGACGCTGCCCGAGCACACGCTGGTCGAGGGTGTCGGCCAGCTTGAGCACGGTTTCGATTTCGTTCTTCACCATGCGGCCGACCGGAATGCCGGTCCAGTCGCCGACCACGGAGGCAACGGCTTGCGCGTCGACCGTGGGCAGGATGAGCGGGTGGTAGCCCTGCAAGGTGGCAAGATCCGTCTGGGCTGCGCCCAGCTTCGCCAGCAGCGCTTGGCGATCCACGGGCGCAGGCGCGCCCGCCTCCGTCGCTGCTGGCGGCGCGGCCTTCGCATCGGTGGCAGCCGGCTCCAACTTGCTGGTGGTGCCTTCGACCTTGCCTGACCCCTCGCGTAGTTGGCGGCGCAGCTCCAGGATCTGGTCGACCAGCGCCTTCTCCTCGATCCAGCGCTCTTCCAACTCGGACAGCCGCTGCTTTTCCTTGCCCAGCCGCGCGTGTGCGTCGGTCTCACGCTTCTCCGCCCCAGGGACCCCGATGGCGAGCTCGCGCCCGATGATGCCCAGCTCGGTCTCGAGGGCCTGGATGCACCGGCGGCAATCCTCGACTTCGGCCGGCACCGCGTGCTGGCTGATGGCGACGCGGGCACAGGCGGTGTCGAGCAGGCTGACGGCTTTGTCGGGAAGCTGGCGGGCGGGAATGTAGCGGTGGGACAGCTTGACCGCGGACTCCAGCGCCTCGTCGAGCACCTGGATGTGGTGGTGCTTCTCGAGCACCCCGGCTACCCCGCGCATCATGAGCAGGGCTCGAGTCTCGCTGGGTTCGCCCACCTGCACGACCTGGAACCGCCGGGTGAGGGCGGGATCTTTTTCGATGTGCTTTTTGTACTCGGCCCAGGTGGTGGCGGCGATGGTGCGCAGCTTGCCGCGCGCCAGGGCCGGCTTGAGCAAGTTGGCGGCGTCGCCGGTGCCGGCGGCGCCGCCCGCGCCGATCAGGGTGTGGGCCTCGTCGATGAAGAGGATGATGGGCTTGGGCGAGGACTGCACCTCGTCGATGACCTGGCGCAGGCGGTTTTCGAATTCCCCCTTCATGCTGGCGCCCGCCTGCAGCAGGCCGATGTCGAGCGAGCGCAAGCTGACGTCCTTGAGCGGCGGCGGCACGTCACCGGCGGCGATCCGTTGCGCGAAACCCTCGACGACGGCGGTCTTGCCCACGCCGGCCTCGCCGGTCAGGATGGGGTTGTTCTGCTTCCGGCGCATGAGGATGTCGACGATCTGGCGGATCTCCTCGTCGCGGCCGGAAATGGGATCCATCTCGCCTTTGCGCGCGCGCTCGGTGAGATCGACCGAGTACTTGGCCAGCGCCTCCTGCTTGCCCATGGCCGCGGGGGCCAGGGCGCCGCTGGCTTCTCCGGGCACGGCGCCGCCGCCCACCTGGAAGCCATCGCTGGCCGCCAGGGCGCTTTCGGGGGACTTGCCGACGATCTGGGCGAAACGATCGGTGAGGTCGTCGAGCTTGATCTTGGTGAGCTCGGCCGACATCGAGGTCAGGACGTGGCGCAGACCGGGGGTCTCGAGGATGCCGACCATGAGGTGCCCCGTGCGCACCTGCGACTCACCGAAGAGCAGCGTGCCGTAGACCCAGCCGCGCTCGACGGAGTTCTCGATGTGCGGCGAGAGATCCGAGATGGAGGTCGCCCCGCGCGGCAGCTGGTCGAGGGCCGCGGTCATGTCCGCGGCCAGACGCGATGGATCGATCTGGAACTCGCGGATGATGCGATGAAGGTCCGAATCCTGGAGCTGCAGGATTTGGTTGAACCAATGCACCAGCTCGACGTAGGGGTTGCCGCGCAGCTTGCAGAAAGCGGTCGCGCTTTCGATGGCCNNAGAGAACGATCTAGGCGGGAGAGGGTGCGCCCTCCGTCATGGTGTCGAGGTGGGGGGTAATGATGAGGTCTTCGCGGCCCTCGCCTTCGGGGCAGTGACCGAGCCAGGACGTCCATCCCAGCCGGGTAATGCGGTCCAGACGGAAGGGCTGGCTGACCCGCTTGTCGAGGAAGAGGCGCACGTCCCAGTTGAGGGAATCACCGACGTAATTGCGCACCAGCGCCGTCAGGCGCTTGAGGCGCGGGCTGCCGGGCAACATGCTTTGGAACTCGTCCTCCCGAAGCGGCCCGAAGACGACGCGGAACTTGGTTTGCCGCTGCCAGGCGCGCGCGCCCAGAATCGTGCCGATGCCGAGCGCGCCAGCGAAAGCGGTGCGCGTGATGCGCCAGCGCTCGGCATCCTGGAGCGGCGTCCACTCGCCGATGAATTCCTCCAACGCGGTCGGCAAGCGGAAGTAATCGGTGATGACGGCCCGCAGGCCTTCGGCGTTGCGCGCGTGCTGCGCGAAACGCCCGGCGAAATAGAGCTTGGCGCTGTCGGGAAAGAGATCGCGGTCGCGCACGGCGGGTGAGCCGAGCCCGAAGAGCGCGCCCAGGTAAGTCACGAAGCGGTCGCTGGCCGGGCGGTCGCGGTTGACCGTGGGCTGGGCGTTGGCCCAGGCGCGATAGAAGAGGGCCAGGATGCGGTGATGGAAGAGATCGAGAAAGCGGACGAGGGTCGCATCGCCCGCGTTGCGCAGGCGATCGCGCGCGTATTCGGTGAGATGGATGGGCAAGGGGCCATTGGGGCCGAGCATCCCGAGGAAGTGGACGCCCAGGCGAGGCGGCCGGCCCTCACGCGCCGGTACCAGGTAGGCGAGGGTCGATGGCGCGAAGGCCAGCGAGGCTTCCTGCCCCATGCGAATGGGCTCGTCGACCGGGCGGGTGGCCTGGCCGAGGCGCAACTGATCCGGGCAGGCGCACTCGATGGCGCGGAGCAAGGCGAAGAAGTCGTAGTGCGGCGGGTCCTTCGCGACCGCGCCGAGCAGCTCGCCTAGGCGATCCCGAGCGGTCGCGGGTCCGCGCGGACCTACATCACCGGACGCCGGCCGAGCCTGGCTGGCCATCGCACGATCTCCTTGCGCTGGATGCTCTTCAAGAGGGTCTCACTGAAGGAGTTGATCGAAACGTATTTCGCGAAGAAACGTTCGAGCACCGAGCCGAGCAGGAACACGCCGGAGCCCTCGAAGGCGCTCTCGTCGAGGGTCAGGGCGACCTCGATGCCGCGTCCGAAGGCCACCGGTCCCGCGATGGGCAGCCGGCGGGTGATGGAACGCGAGTCGACCTGGCGGACACCCTCGATCTGCTTGCGCACGATGGGGTCGGCGGTGTCGCCGTAGAGCCACAGCAGCTCGCGCAACGCCGAGGCGCCGCCGCCATTGGCGTCGTCGGTGAGGGAGAGATAGTTGAGCGAGAGATGGCTGATGAGCCGCCAGGTCGGATCGCCGTGCGCGTAGGACGGACGCGGTGGCGTCGGCCCGGCGACACAGAGGACGGCCTCGACCGGCGCGCCGCTTTCGAGCGAGAAATCGCTGCCGCGTTGCCCGATGGGAATGTGCAGGGTGAGATCGCGATTCGTGCACAGGGCGTTCATCGCGATCTGCTTGAGCTGGGAACGCACCGGCGCCTCGGTCGAGTCGACGAGGGCCAGGAAGACCTCGCTGCCCACGTAGCTGGAACGCGCGCCCTGGCTGCGCTGCTTGGTCGAGAGCATGCGCGGCTCGCGGCGGACCGTGTAGTAGGACGACATCTCCTCGGTCGAGGCGCGGTCGTGCAGGGCATAGAAGGGGAAGAAGTCTTGCTTCTCGTCGCCGCTGGCGCCGTAGCCGATGACCTCGGTGAGCTGGTAGATCTCGAAATCCATCGGCCGCGTCCGATCGGGGACCACGTGGTACTCGCTCTCGCTTTCGGTCAGGTGGATGCGGTCGGTGCGCTTGGGGAAGAGGTTCACCGCGGGGGTGCAGAAGAGATCGAACTGTCCGGGGCCGACGGCCTTCTCCAGGCGCCCGTCCTGCGCGTCGAGCACGATGACGATTTCCAGATCCGGGGTGCCGCAGCGGCGAACCGCGGTCGCAAGGCCGGTGAGGAGCGCGAAGAGGAACCGGCTGGGCAGGGCGAAGTACTCCGAGAGCAGGCGGTAGCCCTGGAACGAACGGGGGCCGAAGGGCAGTAGGGCTTCCTCGTCCTCGAAGCCGAGCGGCCGGATGGGATCGTCGAGCACCAGCTCGCCGCCGCCCCCTTGGCCGGCGGGCCGCACGACCAGCGCCACGGTGTGGCCGAGCAGCAGCTCGTAGAGGCGCATCGCGATCTCGTCCCCGCCGCGCAGGTAGATGGGCAAGGCATCGAGCGCGAGCTGGTTGAAGTTCAGGCCGGCCGAGGCGTGCAGGCGCAACCGGATGGCGGACTTGGCCTTGACGGGAATGCGCAGGTTGCCCAGGTCGCCGAGAAAGGAGGTGTATTCCGCGCCGGTGATCTCGAGCGGCCACAAGGTCGTGTCGTGGGCCGTGCGGTATTCGCACGCGGTCTGCTCGCCGCGGCCGACGAAGCTCTTGAGCACGGAGCCACGTGGCACCTTGAAGCCATCGGCGAGCGCGCCCTCACTGAGGCTGGGCTTGAACTGGACCACGGCCATGGAGGGCGTCGGCGCAAGGTAATGCGGGTACACCATGTCGAGCAGGTGCTGGGTGAAGCGCGGGAACTCGGCGTCGATCTTGAGCTGGACGCGGGCGGTGAGAAAGGCGAACGATTCCAGCAGCCGCTCGACGTAGGGATCCGTGCACTCCAGGGACTCGATGCCCAGGCGGCCGGCGATCTTGGGAAATTCCTTGGCGAATTCCTGCCCGGTCTCGCGGATGTATTGCAGCTCGCGGTTGTAGTAGGAGAGCAGGCGCGGATCCATCAGTGCCTCCCGCCAGAAATACGGGCAGCACCGAGGCCGCCAAGCCGCGCTGCCCGCGAGGCGCGACGAGGGCGCATAGCCCGAGCTATGTTACCGAGGAGCAACGACGCGGGCGGCGCGGATCGGCGGCCGAATGCGACCGTATTTCTGAAGGTAGGCACTAGCCCCCTCCCTTGCTGCCGAGATCGAGGACATCGATGGTGCCGGTTTCGAGGTCGACGGCGGTGCGCAGGAAGAGGCGCAGTGGCAGCGGCTGGGCCCAGAGCTCGGCCTCGATGTCGAACGACATGGCGTTGTGGTTCATCTGCTTCTCGTCGACGAAGAGCTTCACGCGCAGGGTCTTGGCCACCAGCCGTGGCTCGAAGTCCAGGATGACCTTGCGGATGGCTTGCTCCAGCACCGTCGTATCGACGCCAGAGGTGGTCCGCCCCGCGAGATCGGGCATGCCGTAGTTGAGGACCGAGCGCGCTACCTGGGGATGTTCGTCCAGGTTCTGCATGGCCCGTAGGTGGGTCGTGTTGAGCAACCAAGCCAGATCGCGCCGGACGCAGTCCCGCAACCGGCTGGGGGACAAGACGCGAGCATCGCGCGACTCTTGTTTTCTTTCCGGATCGTTGTCAGTCAGCCGATCCAGGAGCGAAGGCTGAAGGCGCTCTTTTTGTGTGAGGTCAGCCATTGGCCGAGGTCGGCTATCCGACCGGATTGCCGACCGGCACGGGAGATGGGTCGAATGCGATCGAACGGATCTCCAAGAGCGGGTAATCGCCCTGATCCGTGGCGAGCATGCGCTGGCCGAGGCCCGAGCAAGCGCCGTCCTTGCCGGAGAGCCACTCCGTCTTGCGCGCCAAGCGAATGGCCGCGTCGACGCTGGTTTCGGAGCCGGGATAGCGCGTGGGAATCAGGGCCACCACCTCGCCGCCGCTTGCCGAGGTCAGGTAGGCAGGAATCCAGGCCAGATCGCGCAGATCGGCCGGCTTCTCGATCTTGATGGCGGTGAGATTGCCGAAGGGAATCCAGTAATACTTGCCATCAATGATGGCCTCCAGGACGGGGCCGAGTCGGGTATCGGCGTCCGCGAGCCAGGCGAAGGGTTGGTCGTCGATCTTGCCCGTCGCGGTCGGCGCGAGGTCGAAGGCCTCGGTGTGGAGCTTCGCGGCCTCCGCGCTCTGTCCCCGCGCCGCCAGCACGAGTGACTGCACGAGCAACGCCGCCCAGCGCGCGGGCTCGCCGAAGAGGAGAGGCGTGCGCTTGCCGGCGAAGACCTCGGCGCGCAGCTCCTCGCATTTCAGGGCGGTGCGGTAGGTCTGCACCATGGGCAGGGCCTTGACGTCCAGATCCCCGATGACGTTGAGCTGAGTCATGGCACGTTCCCACTGTCCCATGACCGAAAGTAACTGGAACAGCAGAACGCGGGGCTTGGCATCGGCAGGGGCCTTGCGAATGGCAGCCTGCAATCCGGCCAGAGCTTCCTCCAGCCGTCCCTGACGGACGTCATCCTCGTACGTGCTCACGGCAGCTGCCCTCCTGCATCCCAGGCACGACAAAACCATGGGCACCCATTCACCTTCCGGGCACCCACGGCCTGGCCGGTTGGGATCTAGTGTTTCTTTGAGATGTCGAACTCGCCGGAGACCGACGCGCCCTTGGACTGGTCGGGGTTCTGGCCCGTGTACTCGAACTTCGCCTTGGCGAAGTTCAAGGTCACGGTCTCCGTGTACCGATCGTTGGGCTCCGGGTGACCCGTGTTCACCGAGGAGATGAACACGGTGCCCGACATGGTCATCTTGACCATCTCGACGGCGGTCTTGCCGCCGGCCTTGAGGACGGTGAGCGTGGCTGTCTTGTGGTCGCTGCCGAAGAAGCACTCCTGGATCAGCGTCGGAGTCGCCGCATCAACGTACTTCTTGATGGTCAGATCGCGCACGTCGGCCGAACCCGAGCCGGCGCCGGGGCCGACGTGGGCCGACGCGGACTGGGTGAGGCCCCAGCTCCACTCCAGCACGTCGATATCCGTCTCGTGTCCCTTGATCTGCGATTCGCCCTTGATGGTACCAATCTTGATGCAAATACTGACCGCCATGTTCGTAGCTCCTTGCTATGCACTGATTCGTTAGAGGTTAACTGCGACGAATTGAACCTAGCCCCCGCCCTTTGCGGACGGCAGCTTGGAGACGAGCCGAAGGGACACAGTGAGACCCTCGAGCTGGTAGTGGGGCCGGAGGAAGAACTTCGAGGTGTAGTAGCCGGGGTTGCCTTCCACGGGCTCCACGATGACCTCGGCGCCGGCCAATGGCTTGCGCGCCTTGGTTTCCTCGCTGGAGTGAGAGGGATCGCCGTCCACGTACTGGATGATCCAGTCCTGCAGCCAGCGCTGCATGTCCGAGGCTTCCCGGAAGGATCCGATCTTGTCGCGCACGATGCACTTCAGGTAGTGCGCGAAGCGGCAGGTGGCGAAGAGGTAGGGCAGGCGCGCGGCGAGCGCGGCGTTCGAGGTGGCATCCGCGTCGTCGTACTGGGCCGGCTTCTGCAAGGACTGCGCGCCGATGAAGGCGGCGAAGTCCGAGTTCTTTTTGTAGATGAGCGGCATGAAGCCGTTCTTGGCCAGCTCCGCCTCGCGGCGATCGCTAATCGCGATCTCGGTCGGGCACTTCAGGTCCTGGCCGCCGTCGTCCGTCGGGAAGGTGTGCGTGGGCAACCCCTCCACCGCGCCGCCCGACTCGATGCCGCGAATGCGCGAGCACCAGCCGTAGAGCTTGAACGAGCGGTTGATGTTGACAGCCATGGCGTAGGCCGAGTTGGCCCAGGTGTACTTCTTGGCGTCCGACGAGGCGGCGTCTTCCTCGAAATTGAACTCCTCGACCGGATTGGTCTTGGCGCCGTAGGGCCGCCGCGCCAGGAAGCGCGGCATGGTGAGGCCGAGATAGCGGGCGTCGTCGGATTCCCGCAAGGAACGCCAGCCGGCGTACTCGGGCACCGAGAAGATCTTGGTGAGGTCCCGCGGATTGGCGAGCTCCTGCCACGACTCCATCTGGAACACGGTGGGGGAGGAGGCAGCGAGGAAGGGCGCGTGGGCCGAGGCCGCGATCTTCGCCATCTCGCCGAGCAACTCGACATCCATGGGGCCGTGGTCGAAGTAGTAGTCACCGACCAGGCAGGCGAAGGGCTCGCCGCCCAAGGTGCCGAATTCCTCCTCGTAGAGCTTCTTGAAGATGGGGCTCTGATCCCAGGCGGCGCCCTTGTAGCGCTTCAAGGTCTTGTGCAGATCCTTCTTCGAGATGTTCATGACCCGGATCTTGAGCTGGTCGTCGGTCTCGCTGTTGCTGACCAGGTAGTGCAGGCCGCGCCAGGCGCTCTCGAGGGTCTGGAACTCGGCCGCGTGCATGATCTGGTTGATCTGCTCGCTCATCTTCGCGTCGATCTGGGCGATGATCGCGTTGATGGTCTCCACGACGTCGGTCGAGATGAGCTTGGTGCTCGCCAGGGCCTGCTGGGCCAGGGTGCGCACGGCGTTCTCGATTTCCTTCTTGGCGCCCTCGGTCTGGGGCTTGAACTGCTTGTTGAGCAGCGAGGAGAACTCACTCGCTTCCAGCGTTGCGGAGGCTTTCTGGGATTCTTTTTGTGTCTCAGCCATGGGTCTTCCTCACTGCTACTTGTTGCCTTCGCCGGTGGCGTCGGGGTTGGGTGCCGCGGAGAGCGCTTGCAAGAGTGCCGGATCCTTGAGGAGCTTGGCGACGAGATCCTCCGCGCCGGTTCGTCCGTCCATGTAGGTCACGAGGTTCGAGAGCTGGTTGCGCGCCTGCAGGAGCTGGTTCAAGGCGTCGACCTTGCGGGCGACGGCGGCGGGCGAGAAATCGTCGAGACTCTCGAACGAGAGGTCGATGCTGATGTTGCCCTCGCCGGTGAGGGTGTTGGGTACCTGGAAGGCCACGCGCGGCTTCATCGCCTTCAAGCGGTCGTCAAAATTGTCGACGGAGATGTCGACGAACTTGCGATCCGCGACCGGGGCGAGAGGCTCCGACGGGTTGCCCGAAAGGTCCGACATGACGCCCATCACGAAGGGCAGTTGGACCTTCTTCTCGGCGCCGTACAGCTCGACGTCATACTCGATCTGCACGCGGGGTGCTCGGTTTCTCTGGATGAATTTTTGCGAACTGGTTGCCATGATGTCCACCTACCTGTGATGTTGGAGAACGCCTAACTGCTTTCCGAACCGTCTTTGCCTCGCAGATTCTCGACCTGGGCGAGGCCCTCGGGCGCAAGGTCGCGCACGATATCCATGAAATTCGCGGAAACCAACCGCTTGCTCCGTTGCAGGAGCAGGGGGATGGGGCTCGATGGCTCGCAGCGCTCGTAGTAGAGGCAAATCTTGTCGAGCACGTGCACGACATCCTCGCGGCTGTTGATCTCGCCAGACATCGACGGGCCTCCCCCCGAACCCCCGGCGCCCCCTTCCGTCGCGCCTCCGGCTTCCCCGGCGCCCTCGGTCACGACGCCCCGGCGGGCCAGCCGGGCCGCGAGGATCTTGTCCGCCGCGCGCAGGACTTCGGTGAGCTTCGCGAAATTGGGGCCGTTCGCGGCTCCGACCTTCTCGCCGACGAAGGCCTCGACCGCGGCGAGACATTCCAGGGACGAGCGCACGTCGTTGGCGGTGGCCTGCAACTCGGGCAGGGGACATTCGGTGAAAGCGCCGTCGATGGCAGAGGACTTGGGCGGGTCGACGCCGGTCAGGGGAGGCAACTCGCCGGAAGCGATGGCGAGGTCGCGCAAGGAGAAGCGGCCAAAGGAGCGTGACGCGACCAGGGGGATCAAGCGCAGTCGGTCGATGAACATGGCGCCATCGCACAGCCCCATGAGAACGTTCACCCGGAAGGTCGGATCGTTGTCGTCGTCGGGATCCAGCCGCGGGTAGAACCCGTCCCAGAACTTCTCGACCACCCCGCGTACCACCGCCAAGCCGTCGGCGAGGCCAGCCAGTCCTTCGGTGTAGAGGCGGGCGCGGGTCAAGCGGATGGCGATGCGCAGGTCCTTGGTCTTGCCGAGGAGAGCGAGGGCGCGATTGCCAACTTCCTTCCAGTCGGGCTCCTGGGCCGGCACGATGGCGTCGCCCATCTGCTGCTCGGGCTTGCTTTGCGACAAGCGGTCGAGCTCGAGGAACGCGGGATCGTACTCGAGGTCCGCGCCACAAGGCGCATCTGCGGAAACGGGTTCAAACAGCGACGTGATATTGGAGATCGGCATGGTCAGGCCGCTTGCGTGAAACAGTGTGGCATTTACCTTCGACTCCGGCAGGATGTCAAGCGAATTTCACCCGGCGTCAGCCGTGGATGATGTGCGCGGCGAGGAGGGCGCGACGCACCTCACAGAGACGATAGCGGACCGCGTCGAGCGTGCTTGACACGTCGTTTCCGGCGGGCGTGGCGGAAGCTCAACCGCCGTCGTCCTTGGGGCCGGGCTCATCGCCGAGCGCCACGCTGGCGTAGGCGCTGGCGAACTCCTCGCCGAAGATCTCGGCGTGCAGGGCGGCGTCCTCGGCGAGCAGGGCGTTGAAGGCTTCGAGGTAGGAATTCCACTTGGTCTTGGCCTTGGCGCCGGACCACAAGCTGGCGACCACCTTCATGTCCTGCGCGTTCGGATCGAGCTTGGCGAGCAACGCCCGCACGCTCTGCGAGATGCCCTCCATGAGGGCGACATCGTGGATGCCCATGTCGGCGAAGACGGCGTTGAGGTCGCGGGCGCAGGCGTCGGGATCGGTCGCGGGATCGAGCAGGTATTCGACGATCTCCTGGCTGGTCCGGGCGCGGTGGAGCTTCGTGGTTCCGGTGAGCGGCCGCACGCCGACCTCGGCGCCAAACTGCTCGTAGCCCTTCTTCAACCCGACGAAGGCATCGCTGAAGGCCCCGATGATGCGCAGGCAGCGGAGGAGGCGAGCAGACGACTGCTCGGCGAGCGGCAGAGTGGTTTCTTGCGGTGAGGAAAGGTGCGCCGCCGTGGCCGGAGGGGGCAGGGGCGTGCGTGTCCCGACCGAGACGATACGCGACGCGCCCGTGGGGCTGGGCGAAGGCGGCGGTTCTGGCGCCAAGGCCGTGGGAAGGATCTCCGTGCCCCTGCCGACCAGCGTTCCGAACACCGACGGCCGGCGTTCCGGCGTGGCCGCTACGCCCGTGCGTGCCGGCGTGACGATGAGCTCGAACCTCCAGATGGTCAGTCGCGTGGCCTGCCGGATGGGCGTCGCCGTGTTCTTGGGCAGCCGTTTCCCGTCGAGGCAGGTGCCGTTGGTCGAGCCGAGATCGAAGTAGTAGGTGCCGGTCTCGTCGAAGCGGATGATGCCGTGCCAGCCCGAAACGAAGTTCCCTTCGAGCACCACGTTGTTGAGTGGGTTCCTGCCGATGCGAACCGGCGACTGATCGAACTCGTATCTTTGTTCGGTGCCTGAGGCGGGATCCCGGAAGATAACCTGGATGACCATGGCGGGCTTTGTCGCAGGGTTGTAACTGTTATCGGACGGTGGGCGTTGCAGGGCTTGAACCTGCGGCTTCCACCGTGTGAAGGTGGCACTCTTCCACTGAGTTAAACGCCCGGAAGATCCTTGCAGATAGTAGCAAACCGGCGGCCTGTCAATGCCACAAATTCGCGGCCGGGAGGCTAGATCGCGTTGGCGGAGGCGGGCTTTGCCCGCCTCCGCCAGAGCGCGGGAGGGCATGGGAACCCTCCCAGGGTTCCCATCTCTAGATCGCGTTGGCGCAGCCGGGCTTCGCCCGCCTCCGCCAGAGCGCGGGAGGNNAACCCTCCCAGGGTTCCCATCTAGAATGACGGGGCTAGGACCCCGTCTTCGTCCATGGCGTGGCCGGAGCGCTTGTGCCCGGCGGGAGGCTTGTGGCGGCCGGCCTGGTTCGCCTTGGGGCCGGCTTCCACCTTGACCTCGGCGTGTGGGGCGGGCTGCTCGGGCGCGGGGGCCGGATTGGCGACGAGGGTCACGGCGACTTGCCCCGATTCCTTCGGCGCGAAGGGTTCAATCTTCTCGCGGTAGGCGTCCTTCTTGAAAAGGAAATCGATCGGCGTGTCTGCGGCGGGGAGCTCGACCGCGAAGGGCGTGACTCCGATCTGCTCGTTGGTGTCCTTGCGGAGAACCGCGGCGCCCGCGGGGTCGGACTTGAAATTCAACTTCACCTTCGTGGGCGTGACCTGCGGCACCGTGGCCACCGCGGGTTTGGGCTGATTCTCCACCGGGGTGGGCCTTGTGATGAGGTACGCGGCCAGCCCGGCCGCGATGACCGCGCCCGCGCCGGCGAGAATGAGCCCGGTGTGACGCGGCTTGCGCTCCGTCGCGAAGATGTCATCTTCCGGGCCGGGCGTCAGCTCGCCCGCGGCTTCGCGGAAGGTGGTCGGCACGGGGACGGTTTCCGCATGGCCATCCGCGTCGGGTTCGCCGAAGACCACCTGGCCGCTGACCACGCTGTCGGCGCGCCCGGCCGGCGCGGCCGCGCCTGCGTTGGGGAGCGCGATGGGCGCGGAGGGCGCCCCGTCCGCCTCGAAGACGGGCGCGGACGCCAAGTAGGCCTCGGGATCCCGCAAAGCCGCCCCGAACTCCTCCATGGTCTGGAAGCGCTCGTCGCGCCGCTTGGCCATGGCCCGCAGGATGATGGCCTCGATGGCATAGGGCAGAAGCGGGTTCAAGGCCCGGGGCGAGGGAATGGGCGCCGTGATGTGCTTGACGATGATCTCGCCGTAGCCCTCGCCACCGAACGGCACGCACTTGGTGACCATCTCGAACAGGATAACGCCGAGCGAATAGATGTCGGAGCGGTGGTCGATGTTCGCCTTGCCCTCGCATTGTTCGGGGGACATGTAGTAGGGCGTTCCCATCACCGAGCCGGTGCGTGTCTTGTGCGAAACCTTGTCCTCGCCCAGGGTCAGCTTGGCCAGGCCGAAATCGAGAACCTTGACGAAATCCGTGGCATGGCCCTTGGTGATGAGGAAGATGTTCTCGGGCTTGAGGTCGCGGTGGATGATGCCGTGCTGGTGGGACGACCCCAGTGCGTCCGTGACTTGTTCGGCGATGGCCAGCGCGCGGGCCGGATCGAGCGGGGCCGCGCGCTTCAAGCGGTCGACCAGCGCCTCGCCCTGCAGGAACTCCATGATGAAATAAAACTCGCCGTCGGTCGTGGTGCCGAAGTCGTGAATGTCGACGATGTGCTCGTTGCCGATCTGGTTGACCGACTTGGCCTCGGTGACGAAGCGCGATACCACCTCGGGGTTGCGCGACAGCTCGGGGTGGATCGCCTTCATGGCCACCTTGCGGCCGATGACCGGGTGCTCCGCCAGGTAGACGACACCCATTCCACCCTCGCCGAGTTTGGCCGTAATCAAATAATTACCGATCGTTTGACCGACGGCGATCATGGGCGTGGAAGCGTCGTGAAGCACGTTAACCAGCTAGGCAAATATACCCGATACCATCGGGCATTTCAGGCGGTAGGTCAAGGAAGGGCCGGCAGCGGTGCATATCTNNGCGAGCAGCTCGGCGATCATGTGATCCAGCTTGCTGCGCACCGTTTCGGCCATTTCCAGGGTTTCTTCCTTCGAGCCCGCGCCGGGCGGGACATGCATCGGTTCCGCGATCTTGATGCTCCACTTGGTCGGCACCGGGAGCAGGCCGAGTGGTCCCAACAAGGGAAAGGTCGGCGTGATGGGGATGTATGGCAGGCCCAGGGGCTGGGCGACGCGGGTCAGCTTCGCGAGCACGGGGTGGGTTTCCTCCGCGCCGACAATGGCTACCGGAATAATGGGGACCCCGGCGGTTCGCGCCAGCCGGACGAAGCCGCCGCGCCCGAAGTAGGTCAGACGGTAGCGCTCGCGGTAGAGCTTGCCCACGCCGCGCAGGCCTTCGGGGAAAACCCCGATGAGCTGCCCGGTCCGGCAAAGGGTCAGGGCGTTCTGCATGGAGGCGCGCACGCCGCCGATACGGGCCACCACCGGGCGCATCCAGGCTGACTGGAAGGCGAAGCTGGCGACCAGCGGACGCAACGGGCGNNACGTTTTCCATGCCGGTGAGGCGAATCCGGAAGTACCTCGACCAGAGGAATTCCAGGACTGGCGCCGTGGTCTTGAGAAATTCGGGATCGAAGCCGAAGTCGGGCAGGGTGGCCGGGTCCGGAATTCTCTCCCGCATGACACGGGTAACGGCGGCGAACGCGGCTTTGATGGCGGGATCAAACACCGAAGCACCGATCTCGCTGCGTTGGGTGATCGAGTCGTTTCACCACAGAGAGCGCAGAGCGCACAGAGCCGGAGGAGCAAGGAAGGGATCGGATCATGATCCGGAAACCTTCACCCTTAAAACCTCCCTCGGCAGGGGAGCGGTCGTCTGAAGCGCGGAACGGTCGCATCCATCGATCTCCTCTGCGCCCTCTGCGCTCTCTGTGGTGAAAAGCAATTCTCATCCCGCGGCGGCCAGGTGTTCGCGCAGCTTGGCGGTCCAGCGTTCGATGACGTCCGCCAGCGAGCTGCCGGCGGGCAGGGCACCGCCCCCCTGTGCCATGTCGGCGCGCCCGCCGCCCTTGCCGCCGAGATCCTTGGCCAGCATGCCCACGATGGCGCCGGCGGGCAGCTTCGCCTGCGCGCCGGGCGTGACCGCGCAGACGATGCTGACTTTGCCCTCGGCCACGCCGGCGAGCACCAGGACGCCGGGCTCCATGCGCGGCCGCAGCTTGTCGGCGCTTTCGCGCAAGATCTTCGGGTCGGCCACGCCCGCGTCGTGCACGAGCAAGAAGTACGGTCCGATCTGTTCGCGGCTGGCGAGCGGATCGCGCGAGCCGCCCGAGGCGATCTGCGCCTTGAGCTTGGCGATCTCCTTTTCGCGCTCGCGCAGCTCGGCGGCTTGTTTGACCACGCGGGCCGCGATGTCGAACGGGCCCGAGCGGAAGGTTTCGGCGGCCTGGCCGAGCTCGTCCTCCAGCTTGCGCACGTAGGCCATGGCGCCGGCGCCAGTGACCGCCTCCATGCGGCGCACGCCCTGGGCCACGCCCGATTCCTCGACGATCTTGATGAGCCCGATGTCGCCGGTGCGGACAGCGTGGGTGCCGCCGCAGAATTCCTTGGATTCTCCCATGGTCAGCACGCGCACGGTGTCGCCGTACTTCTCGCCGAAGAAGGCGACCGCGCCCTTTTGCTTGGCCTCGGCGATGGGCAGGACTTCCGTCTCGACGGGCAGATTGCGCAGGACGTGCTCGTTCGCCAGATCCTCGACGCGCCTTAGCTCACCGGCGGTCATGGGCGCCAGGTGCGAGAAGTCGAAACGCAGGCGGTCCGGCGTGACCAGCGAGCCCTTTTGCGCGACGTGAGCGCCGAGGACCTTGCGCAGCGCCCAGTGCAAAAGGTGCGTGGCCGAGTGGTTGCGGCGGATGGCATCGCGGTGTTCGACATCGATGGCGAGATCGACGTGGTCGCCGACCTTGAGGCTGCCTTGACTGGCTTGTCCGAGATGGACATAGAGATTGGACAGTGGGCGTTTGGTGTCGCTGACCTTGAACGCGCCCGATGGCCCCTTGGCGCTGCCGGTGTCGCCGATCTGACCGCCTTGCTCGCCGTAGAACGGGGTCGCGCGGGTGATGACGGCGATGGTGCCCGGGTGGCCGGCGGCGACGCTGCCCACCTCCTTGCCGGCGGCGACGAGCGCGACGATTTCACTCGGCGCGGACGTGGTTTCGTAGCCCAAGAACTTGGTCGCCCCGACACGGTTCAAGATGGTCTGGAAGACCGCCTCGACCGCGACCTCGCCGGAGCCGGAGAAGTCGCCGCGACCGCGCTGCTCCTCCATGCACTTCTCGAAGCCGGGCTCGTCCACGTCGAGGCCGCGGCCGGCGGCGATGACCCGAGTTAGGTCCATGGGGAATCCGAAGGTGTCGTAGAGCTTGAAGGCGACGGCGCCGGGAATGACCTTGCCGGACAGCTTGCCGGCTTCCTCGTCGAGGATGCGCATGCCGCGGTCGAGGGTTTCGCGAAATCGCTTCTCCTCCAGATCCGTGACCTCGATAATCAAGCTCTTGCGCTCGACGAGCTCGGCGTAGATGTCGCCCAGCTCGTCGATGACCTGGCTAGCGAGAGCGGCCAGGAACGGCTTGTCGATGCCGAGCAGCCAGCCCTGGTAGATGGCGCGCCTCATGATCCGGCGCAGCACGTACTCGCGGCCGGTCTTCTCGGGAAACACGCCGTCGGCGATGAGGAAGGCGGCCGCGCGGGCGTGGTCGGCGATGGCGCGCATGGAGGAGGCGGCGGAATTGGGCGCGTAGTCGGCCGGCGCGAAGGCCTTGCCGGTCAACATCTCCACCTCGGCGATGAGCGGGCGCAAGAGATCGGTCTCGTAGTTCGAGTGGAAGCCACCGATGACCGCGCAGAGACGTTCCAGCCCCATGCCGGTGTCGACGGACGGCCTGGGCAGCGGCTTTCGCGTGCGATCCGCGAACTGCTCGAACTGCATGAAGACCAGGTTCCAGATCTCGATCCAGCGGTCGCAGTCGCAGGCCGGGCCCTGGCAGGCGTGGCCGGCCACCGCCTCGGCGCAGGGGATGTCGTCGCCTTGGTGGAAGTGGATTTCGCTGCACGGGCCGCATGGCCCGATTTCGCCCATGGCCCAGAAATTGTCCTTGTCGCCCAGACCCACCACGCGCGAATCGTCGACGCCCGCGATCTTCTTCCACAGTTGGCGGGCCTCGTCGTCGGTGTGGTGAACGGTGTAGACCAGTCGCTTCGGATCGATGGCCAGGTTCTTGGTCAGAAGCTCGTACGCGAAGGCGATGGCGTCGGGCTTGAAGTAGTCGCCGAAGGAGAANNTTGAACTGGTTCATGCCCGCGTTGGCGAACATGAGAGTCGGATCGTTGGCGGGGACCAGCGAGGAACTGGCGATCTCCTCGTGGCCCTTGCCCTTGAAGTAGTCGAGGAAAGCACGGCGGATCTTTTTCGATGCTCGGTCAGACATTGGGCGCGCAGATTAGCGCCTGGGAAGTCCCTCGTCACCTGGTATGCGAGGGTGCCTAACTCGCTCGAATGGGGTCGGTACGCGTGTCGGCGCCTAGACCGACGCGGATGGGCAGCACGGCCATGGACAGGCCCTTCCAGTGCAGGCGCCGCTCGATCTGATAGGCGGTTTCGTTGTGCAGGATGCGCTGCCACCATGTCTCGCGCTTCCAGATGAGCTTGCCCGCGAAGAACGTAGTGCGGGGGAACTCGGCGGCCAGCGCCGTGCACAGCCCGGTGGCCTCCTTGACCGCGTCGAGACCGGAGGCCATGCGGCTAGAAGCGTTCCACCCAAGTCCGCGCGCCAGCCGCACGTACTTGTCGAGGGCGTCGCGCGTCCGTTGCTGCAGGCGATCCAGCTCTTCCGAGCCCTTGAAGCTGCCCGAATCGAGCACGGCCACGGAAACGAAAATGACGTTCTTGAAGTAGCCGGCGAAGCTGCGCTGGATGGAAAGCAACGAGTGGACGCCGATGCCGCCATAGGCGCCCACCATGAGGACCGCCGTGGGCGCGCGCGGGTCGGGCTCCGCGCCCGCGCCGTGCATCTCGCCGAGGTCGCCCAGTTCCTGGTCGAGGCGCCGAAGCTGGCTGGCCACCCGACGGTAGTGCCGCTCTATGGCCAGGCACAGCGCCACGATGGCGGCGGTGACCGCCAGGGTGACCCAGGCACCTTGCGAGAACTTCTGTACCACGGTGAAGGAGAGAATGGCCACGCACAGCACCAGCGCGACGACGTGCAGGAGGAACTGTCGCTTCCAGTGCGCGACGCGCATGCGCCGCTGCAACCAGAACCGCGCCATGCCGAGCTGGGAGAGCGAGAAGGTCACGAAGACGTTGATGGCGTACATCACCACCAGGGCGTCGATGCTGCCGTGGGTGGCGACGAGCACGACCAGCGCCGCGCAGCCCATGATGACCACGCCATTGGCGGTGGTTAGTCGGTCGGACAACGACGCGAACCGATGCGGCAGCCACGAGTCGACGGCCATGTTCGACATGACGCGCGGACCGTCGATGAAGCCGGTCTGCGCCGCGACGAACAGTAGGGCACCCTCGGACACCAGCACCAGCAGAACGAAGATCTTGCCCATGGGCAGGCCAAGGAAACGCCAATTCCCGGCGAAGGCCTCGACCAGGACGCCATTGAGGGTCTTGCCTTCCGCCGGCGCGACGTTGAACAGCAGGTAGCACAGCAGGATGCCGGCGGAGGTCATGGCCAGCGAGATCGCCATGTACACCATGGTTTTCTTGCCGGTGTGCACGCGCGGCTCGCGCATGATCTGCAGGCCGTTCGAGACGGCCTCGATGCCCGTGTAGGTTCCGCTGCCGCGGGCGAAGGCGGCGGTGAAGATCATGAACAGTCCCCACCATCCCAGGGTGGTGCTCCCCTGGTTTAGGCCGGCCGTCACGTCGCTGGCGACCGTGGTCAGGTTGCCGAGATGTGAGGCCAGCCCGCCGACGATGAGCACGGCGTGGCTGACGAGGAACACCACGAAGATCGGCAGGAGGGCGGTGACGGATTCCTTGACCCCACGCAGGTTGAGCAAGATGAGCAGCAAGACCCCCCCGATCTCGACCACGAGCTTGTAGCGGTGGAAGCCGAGCGGGAGCATGTTGAAGATGGCGTCTGCGCCGGAGGCGATGGACACGGAGATGGTAAGCACGTAGTCCACCAGCAAGGCGCTGCCGGAGACAACGCCGGGGTGGCGACCGAGCAGCTTGGTGGCCACGACGTAGCCGCCGCCGCCGGAGGGAAAGTGCTCGATGATCTTGCTGTAGGAAATCGACAGGATCATGACCGTAACGGCGGTGGCCAGCGCCAGGAACACGGCGAGGAAGGTGTAGTTTCCGTGCTCGCGCAGCGCCCGGAAGCATTCGTCGGGCCCGTAGGCCGACGACGAAAGCCCGTCGGCGCCTAGCCCGACCCAGGCCAGGAACGCGATGAGTGAGATCTTGTGGAAGATGCCGGGGTCCCGGAAGTTCTTCGGGCGGCCTTGCAGGACGTTCCAGGCGCGCTCGTACAGGGTCGGCTGGTCCAGGGCAATCTGATCGCTACTGTCGTCGCCTGACGGGCTCGGGTCAGGTTCCGGTGGCGCGGAACTGTTCTTCTCGGGCATGGGGTGAACTCCTCTCGTGGCCTTGACCTCCCTTGGGCCGACTGCCTACGAGGTTAGCTGACGGGCTCGGAGGGAGGAGATCTCCGGCGCAGATGCGCTGTGCCCCATGGGGATAGGTTGGGTCCCCCGTTCGATCCCTAGGATCGATTCGGCATGAGGACGGCGATCTACGGCCAGGGATTGCCAAAGTCAAGCCACCGTCCCAGTTGCTGATTTCACATTCGCCGGCTTCTGCTAGGCTGCGCTGCCAGAGGAACAACAGCATGGCAACCATCACGCTCAAGGGAAATCCCATCTCTACGTCAGGGAATCTGCCCGAGGTGGGGAGCAAGGCGCCCGACTTCAAGCTGGTCGGCGCTGACTTGCAGGATGTTTCACTCGGCAACTTCAAGGGGAAGAAGAAGATCCTCAACATCGTGCCCAGCCTGGATACCTCGGTGTGCGCCACCTCGGCGCGCAAGTTCAACGAGCGCGCGAAGGAGATTCCCAACTGCGCGGTCATCATCGTCTCGGCGGACCTTCCTTTTGCTTCCGAACGCTTCCGCTCCAACGAGGGGCTGGCCGAGATCGTGACGTTGTCCATGATGCGCTCGCGGGAATTCGCGCGCGACTACGGCGTGCTCATCACCAGTGGGCCGCTGGCGGGCATCTGCGCCCGCGCCGTGGTCGTCCTCGACAAAGATGATCGGGTTGTGCACACCGAGCTGGTGTCGGAGATCGCGCGCGAGCCGAACTACGAGAAAGTCTTGGCCGCGGTGAAGGGATAGCCGAGGCCAGGCGATCCAGGTGGCCCTATGGGAGCTAGGCGCATGAGAAGACTAGATTCGTTTCGCTGTTCATCTTCGCTGGCCTACGGGCTTGTCGCGTTTGCCTTGGGCTGCGGAGGCGGCGGGTCCACGCCCGACGCCGGCCTGTCGGATGCAGCCGGCGGGGAGGAAGCCGGCGTCGCGCCACCCTACTGCACCAGCCAGTCGGGCGTGGCCAGCGTGACGGATCTCTCGGGAATCTGGGTTGCACGCATGGTCGGGGCGGAGATCGTAAACTCTCCGATCGGCGCCATCCACACCGAGAACGTCTTCTTTGTGCTCCTCAATATCAGTCAATCTGGAACCGAGCTGCAGCTCGACGGCCGCTACTGCGATCGCACGGAAATCAACCCGCAGAATGCCTTGGTGCCCGTCATCGTTCCCGCCGCCTGGGCGCATACCGAGAAGATGGTGCACCGGAAGGGAACCTTCACGGCTGGCACGGACGGCGTTTCCACCCTGGCCATGTCCGAGTATGTCGAGCTCGCGGGCGCCTTGCCCGGGCCGGCAACGGACCCGCTGCCGAAGAACGCGAGCGAGCTAAGCGCCCTCCAGGTCATCGATGAAGATGGGGATGGGAATCCCGGTATCACTGTCGTGCTCAACGGTCAGTCGATCTCGGGCAGCATCTATACCGTCCAGGAGCAGATTACGTCCGTCATCGCCATCCCGGTCGCGCCCAATCGGGTGGAGGGCGCGCTGTCGTTCACGTCGTTCCAGAAAATCCTGGCCAGTAATCCCACCAACATCGCTTCGCTCTACGCGCTGTCCACCACCAGCTCCGATCCTGTCGTGTGCGACAGCACGTTCGCCATGGTGAAGATCGCGGATGCGCCGGCCATCGACGGCGGCACGATGGATGTTGGAGAGCTCGACGGCGGGGTGGCGGGCGATGGCGCGGCCCTCGACGGCGGCGTAGTGGGATGCGAATGGGTGCGCGCCAAGGAGGCCGTGCTGTTTCCGTAGCAGTGGTTGTCAGCGCGCGATGCGGAAGGTCGCGCCGGCGCCCAGCATGTAGCCGGTGCTCTTCCAGCCCGGATACCCAGGGTTGTTGGTTTGCAAGCCCGCGGCATCGGTGATGGGCAGGCCGGTGCGGAGATCCACGGCATTGTCCGGGTATTCGTCCAGAACTGGGTGGGCGGCGTTCGGATCCTTGGTGACGTCACGGGGCAGGAAGTAGGAGCCAAACAGCGTGACGCCGGCTTCGAGGTCGCGGCCGAAGAACTTCACCGGGCCTTCGATGCCCGCGCTGGCGACGAGACGCGAATTGTCGACGTAGTTGGTGCGGCCGGTCTGGTCCGGGACGGGGGAGGGAACGTAGCCAACGTCCATGGTGACGTGCCGATCTCGCCAGAGGAAGCCGCCCCCCACCGCGACATTGAGGGTGTTGTTCCAGGTGTCGAGCGGGCGGGCGCCCTGGCGGTCGCGGTATTGCGACCAGCGCTCGGCCAGCAACTGGATCCCGACTTCCCACGGCGCGCGGCCATCGGGCAGGCGGCGCCCGCTGTAGCTGCCGCCGAGCGCGAAGCGTAGCGGCTCGCTGCCTTGCGAGATGGTGTACACCTGCTGCACGGAGCTCTTGCCGTCCGGATAGGCATAGTTCCAGAAGCGCAGATCGTTTTCGCCCTGGGTGTCGTTTGAAAACGGGAAGTGCAAGGTGGCGACGACGGAGCTGCGCGAGGTGGGGTGCACGGTGGCGGCGAAGTACGGTTTGAACTTGCTGTCGGTGTGGATGTCCGGGGCGAGCAGGACATGGCTCTGATCGGCGCCGTCGGGCACGTAGACCGTGACCTTCGAGACGGTGAAGATGGCGACGTCGATGCCGGCGCCGATGGAAATCCAGTCGTTGAGCTGGGAGCCGAGGGCGAAGGCGACGCTGGATACGTTGAGGCGGTCGCCGAGTAGCTCGGGGTGAAGCTGGTTGGAGAAGTACTGTTCGCGTTCGTCGACGAAGAAACCCTTCTGGTCGAGGAAGGCCCGCACGGGGAGGAAGGCGTGAAAGCCAAACACCAGCGACTTGCCGGCCAGCGGACGGACGAGACCGATGGCGGCATAGACCACGTTGCTGTCCGCGTCCGTGTTGGCGCGGGCGTTGGGCAGATCCGCGGTGGCGAGCGGTCGCCCCGGAGAGTCCGTCCAGTAGACCGTACTTGGCACGTCGACGCCGTCGGGGCGCGCCTTGAGCCGGATGCTGCTCTGGAGGGCGAGGGCGAAGAAACCAGCCTCCAGCTTGGGGGTGGCTTCCGGCAGGAGCGAGGGATTGAAGTAGGTGGCCGCCGAGCCGTGCGAAAGCACGCGGGCCGTGATCTGGTTGCCCCCGGTGGTCGCGCCGATGATCTCCATGGTGCTGGTGGCGCGGGCTTCACGGTCGACCGGCAACACGGGGAATCCCAACACGACGGTCAGGGCGATCAAGCGGGTATGGCGGCGCATGGGCGGATGATGCCACGAGGAGGGCGGGTGAACGAGAATTCGGGAGAGCGGCACTCGCGCGACCCAGCCTCGCCCCGCAACGCGGGGAGAG
>PNBO01000181.1 GCA_003136095.1 Myxococcales bacterium | reverse complement strand
GGCACCGGCGGCACGACCGGCACCGGTGGCACGAGGGGCACGGGTGGCACGAGGGGCACGGGTGGCGCGACCGGCACCGGCGGCCTGACTGGCACCGGCGGCCTGACCGGCACGGGTGGTGTGATAGGAACGGGCGGCGTGACGGGCGACGGCGGCGCAACCGGCGCGGGTGGAACCGACGGCGGCAGGGCATGCCCGTCCCGGAGCGGGAACGGCAGTTGCTGCTACCTCGACGAAGACTGTGGGAATGGCGGGGAGTGCGTGAATGCCGTCTGTGATTCGCAGGGCTCGACCCAGGGCACATGCAAGTCGAGCGCGGAGCTTGGTGCTGGCGAGTGCTGGCGCGACGCGGACTGCCCTTCGCCGGAAAAATGCGTGGGGGCCAGCGTCTGCCAGTGCGAGTCGGTGTGTCTGGTCGCGGACCACGGAGGAACTTGCGAATCCGCGGTTTCCCTCTGAGGGGCCGTCAGCTCTTCACGAACAGGGGTGCTGAGATACTGTCCAATGAGGAAGGGAGAGTTGACGTAAACGGCGTTCTCGGACATCTTGGAAAGCGATGCGGCGATGGCAGAAGGGCACTTGAAATTCCTAGGCGCGGAGCGCGTGACGTTCTGATTCGCAGCGTGGGCGTTTTCACCAAGCATGGAATGAAATCGGAGGAGGCCATGGGCAGAATTCGCGGGATCGTGATGGCGATGGTATTGGCACTGCTGGCCGCGGGGCCCACCCCGACGGCGCTGGCCAAGGGCAAGAAGGCGGCGGCACCGAAGGCCACGCCGAAGGCGGTCAACGCTTGCGGTTGCTACACCGATGCCTCGGGCAAATGTTTCTGCGGAAGAAAGGGCAAGTGCGAGTGCCCCGGCGAGTGCGAGCCCAAGGGCTGCGAGGAAAAACGCGCCAGGCAGATTGCGAAAGATATCGCCGCCGAGACCAAGAAGGCGGCGGAGGTCGACAGGAAAGCGCGCCAGAGCGAGAAGGAACGAGCCAACCGACCCGATGACGAGTCGAAGCCCAAGCCCAAACCGGCGGACAAGGGCGACGGAACCACCGCCCAATAGAGGCGCGACCGCTTGTCGGTGAGCGCCGGTGGAACGGGAGCTCGACAAGCGGCCGGAACAGGGTTCAAACCACAGCCGATTCTGCTAGACGACGCGATCGCGGTACATTTCCAGGGCCACCTCAGCCTGGATCGCAAGTTTGCTAGCGCCGCTGGCGACGCTGCCACCAGTTGTGCGCGCGCCTCTCGGCGGGATAGAGCACGCGCCGGATCGGGGAATCATAGAGAGCCAGCGCCCAGGAGCGGAGCGTTCGCGCGGGACGGGCGCCGCGCCAGGCCGTCCGGTCCACGAGCTCGTGGAAAAGGGCATCGGCGCGATCCCGGCCGCGATAGAGCCATGGCTTGAGACGGCCGCTGAAATGAACGATGTACGGGTCGTCCGGCGGTTGGCGGCCGAGGGAATTCGCGGTCCGGGGCTGGACCTGCCAGCGTGGGTCGAGCTCCTTCCAACGCCCCGCGAGCACGGCGTTCAGTGAATCCTGATCGTACTGCTGGAGGATCGGCAGATGGCGCCGGGTGAACTCGAAAGCCTTCGAGCCGACGTGCTCGGTACGCCAGCGCCCGATATCGATGAGCATGACGCCGGCGTTGAAGTACCGCGCCTCGGGCCGCAGGCCCAGGGCCGCGTGATTCGCCAGTCCCCCGACCGACGACACCAGCGGAACGAAGGGATCCTGTGCGGCGGCGACGGTGGCGCCATCCAGGTCCGTCGCGGCCAACCGGCCGATGTCGGTCAGGACCAGCGTGTCGGAATCCAGTAGGATGACCTCGCGGCTGTCGAGGGGCAGGTAGCGGGCGATGCTCAGCCGCGCGAACGTCAGCGGCGTGACCCTGCCCCAGGCGGGGATGTCATCCGCTCCGCCATAGTCGGGGATGACGTATTCGACCTCGCAACGGCACGCCGCCTCCGTGTCCTGCCACGATTCGGCCAGCCGCCGCTTCGTCGCGGGCGTGATCCCGCCGTCGATGACCACGATGCGGACCGCGCGCCCGGCCGCCAGATGTTCGAGCAGCGAACGCACCATCACGGCCAGTGGCAGGCCGTAGGACTCATCGGCGAGGGTAACGACGACGACCGGGTCCATGGGGCAAGTCTATACCAAGCATGGCTGGGGGGGGACTGACCCGGGAACACCGAGTTCCATCAGGCGAGTCGTCTGTCTACTGTCCGGTTCCTGGACGCGCCCGGCATGCGTTCAGGGCACGGCCACCACTGGGCTAGAAGCACCGACCGCCGGACTTCCCCATTGCTCCCTAGTGGTCGTGGGCGCAGCGAAAGGGGCCCCGCTTCTCGCGGTTCGCCTTGGGGGTAGCGGACGTCCACTCCATTGGCGCCAGAATCAACGTCGGGGCCAGCGCGCGCAGCTCGTCTTCGGCGGGGAGCCTGGCTGCCCGGGCTGCGCAGTAGATGTCCGCTTGCTTCCAGGTCACACATCGAATCGGATCGGTCGTCGGATTCTTGCCGTCGACGCAGAATGCGGCGTGCCCTCGGGTCTTTTTCTTCGCCCGCGATCTGCCCAGCCTTGGCTGCTCACATACGGCGCACCTGCGGTAGTCCTTTTCGCTGACCAGATGCTCATCGACACAGATCGGTTCGATCTGGCCGGGTTCACGGAAGCCGGTGATTGAGTCCGGCTTGTGCACCGGCAGCGAGGTTACACGTCGCGTGCCGGGTAGGCACTCGGGTGCTGCTCCGGCCTGGCCCCCCTCCCTTGCCAAGATGTCCGCGGCATTGTCCATGACCTGTCGAGTCTTCTGCCGCAGCTTGGGAAGTTGCTGGGCTGCCTCTTTCCTGACCAGGCGAATCACCGGAGAGAAGAACTCACGAACTTCTCTTGCCCCCCTGATGTCGGTAGTGCTGTAGCCGACGAAGCCGCCCACGACCACGACGAGGATGAATAGCAAGGAGCCGACCCCGGACTTCTCTTCCTTCGGGGGCGGAGGCTCGGGTTTCGTCGTTCTCGGCGGCGGAGGCTCGGGCTTTTCCGTCTTCGGGGATGGAGGCTCGGGCTTCATCGTCTTCGGGGGCGGAGGCTCGGGCTTCGTCGTGGCAGGAGAAGCGGCGTGGCTTCCGATCGGGACGAGGACCGTGGCCGCGAGATCGAGGCGGGGCGAAGGCGCTGCGTGTGCCGACGAAGGAAGGCCACGCTCGACGCCTTCGAGAAACTCTCCCGCGTGCTGAAAGCGGTCTTCCGGTCGGACCGCCAGGGCCTTCGCGAACACCGCCTCCATCTGTTCTGAAACCGGTGCTCCGAGGAAGCGAGGTGTGGGCCGTTGCGCGGGATTGGCCGAGGAGAATCCGAACTGGACCAGATCGTCTCCTTCGAGCGCGACCCGGCCCGTGAGCATCTCGCAGGCCAGGAGGGCCACCGAGTACACGTCTGTCCATGGCCCGGTGGCGCCGTAGCTTCGCGTGAATTGCTCGGGTGCTCCATAGCGGGGCGTGAAGGACGTAATGGCCACGCCGGTCTTGGCAAGAGCCGCGTTGATCTTGGCGTGGTCGGAAACCATCTTGGCGACGCCGAAATCGAGCAGCTTGCAGGGTGTGTCCGGCGCGCGCGTATCGCTGCCCATGATGAAGATGTTCGCCGGTTTGATATCGCGGTGGGCGATGCCTCGCCGATGAGCCACGTCGAGAATGGGCAGGATTCTCCGCAAAAACCCCGCGACTTCGCCCTCCGTCCATGGCTGTCCCAAACGCTGGTCCTCCGCCAGGATGACATCGAGCGGCTTGCCGTCGAGCCACTCGAGAACCATGAAGGGCATCCACTGTCCAGCGCGTGTGGTGAAGGCGCCCACGTCCCGCGCCTGCACGATTCCCGCGGTCTGGCTCGACAGCTCGGTCAGAAGAGCCCCCTCTTGGAAGAACTGATGCAGCAGCTCGTCCCGGTATTCGGCGGGGGCTTGCGAAAGGCCGCTGAAGAATTTCACGGCCACCGGTTGCTTCCAGATGGTGTGCTCGGCCAGGTACACCACGGCGAAGCCGCCCTCGCCGACGAGATGCTCGATGCGATACTTCTCGGCAATAACCTGTCCAGAGATGTTGAGCGGATCTTTGTCGGGCATGGGGGAAGGTTCAGCCGGTAGGACCATCATCCGCTGGAGAGCGTAACCGATTCTAGAGGGTCTGCTGCTTGGAAAAGGGAGCGATGGATCTAGGGCGGCGGCCAAACCTGGGAGGAAAAGGCGATCCACGAGGACGAACCCGCACCCCTGGACCTGTGAGGAGCCTGACAATGCGTGCTCGCCGGGCTGACGTCGGGCCCTGCGACGGGAAAGCAGCGGCCTATTCGAACAGCTCGGTCTGGCGGGTCGGCTTGAGGCGGGTGATGCTGCGGAAGTAGGGCGGCGGGCAAGACTCGGCGAGGCCGAGCGGCTCGGTCCTCAGGTTCCGGTGGCGGAGGAAACGCTCGATGCTCTCGGGGTCGCCGACCAAGGCGCGCAGCTTCATGCGGCCCCCGCAATGGGCGACGGGCGCGGCGAAGTCGCGTGGGGCAGGGGCAGGGCGGACAGGCCCTAGAGTACCGAACGGGTTGAAAGCCGGGCAATTTCCGGATCTTCCACCACAGAGAGCGCAGAGGCAAACGAGAATGGAAGGGTTCGGATCCGGATCTGGAACCCCCATCATTCGTCGAAAGGACGCTGAAAGCGTCCTTTCCATCCCCCGCGATGCGTACCATTGGGCAGAGCCCGCTGGCACGCACTCGATCTTCCTCCGTCTCTGTGCCTCTGCGCTCTCTGTGGTGAAAACTCCGAAGATCGTTGCGGCTTCAACCCGTTCGGTGCTCTAGGGTGTCGACGGCCAGACCGAGCCGGTACGCCTTCACCCGCCCCGAGGCGAGCACGCAGCTTCACCGCGCCCATGCCCGCCTCGCCTCGATTGATGGATACGTCTTGAAATCTCAATTCACGACATAGACGTGCACCGCGAAGGCGGTGAAGCTGTCGGTGATCGTCGTTCCACCGCCCCCGAGCGTGATCGTGCGGGTGGGGGTTTCGTTGAACACCGTGGCCGTCGTGCCGCCGGCGGTGCCGGTCAGGGTGAGGGTCACGTTGGATTTGACCGTGGCCACGGGGTTGACGACGATGAAGTACTTCCCCGACGCCGCCTTCCGCCAGCACGCCAATAGCGGCGAGGGAACGGAGATGCCCAGGTCCGCCGGGTTGATGTCACCCTGCAGGACGGGTGCCAGAGAGGTGATGACGGCATCCTGCTTGGTTATTTCCTTGGCTACATCGTCCGGCGTGCCGTCCCAGTCCAACCAATTGCCCGAAGAGTCAAATTTGTCGGGAAAGTAGACGAACCCCCGCACGCCATAGACAATGGCCAGCCAAACTTCCGCACGGAGCTCGTCCGGAGTGACCCCGCGATTATAGATGGGGGCTGTTTCGATATAGGAGAACTCCGGTTTTGCCGTCCACGACTGGAGCCTTGCGATGGGTGCTCCGAGGCCGGTCAAGTCGTAACGGGCCAGGTTGTCCGGAAGGTTCCCAGACACGGGATAGATGTCGTTGGAGACCCAATCGAGGGCGTTGTTGATGTAGTTCAAGTGGTTGGATGTCAGGGAGCAATTGAAAGGCCAGGGCTGGCCAGCGGGTGAACAGTCCACATTGCTTGCGTAATCTTTGGGATCGGGATCCGGCCCGGCCCCCAGCACATCCCCTCCCGAGAAGTTCAAGTAGATCGGACGATTAGGGTCGGCCTTTTTCCAAGCCTGGTACTTGGCCAAATACGCGGGATAATTTGCATATCCCTCGCCGGTCATGTCCGGTTCATCCTTTTGCGCCCACGCGAGCAAGACCGTGTTTCCGACGTCGTCGGACGGGTTTTCCGACGGCGGTCGGATTGTCCTAAACCCCTCGTTTTTGACAGCCTGGTCCCAATTGGCTATGGTATCCGGCGGGTCGTCGGTCACCATCGTGTTGACGCCGCGGGCCTTCCAGGTGTCGAACAGCGACAACGGCTGTGTCCACACACCGATGGGGAAATAGCCGTTCAGGAAGAGCCCCGCTTCGGTCGTGATGACGGTGACGGTGACGGTGACGGTGACGAGGGCGGAATTCGTCGTGTTGCCCGCCATGTCCCGGGCCCGG
>PNBO01000171.1 GCA_003136095.1 Myxococcales bacterium | reverse complement strand
GAGAACGGCTTGGTGGCCTTTGGCGGCGACGGCGAGCGCATGGATCTCGGGCCCGAGCGTGGTCCGGGATTCCTCGCCCGCCTGGCGGAGAACGGTGCGCGGGTGTGCCAGGCGTACGCGCTGGAGGTGACCCCGGACGACACCTTCCGGCTGTTCGAGCGGGCGTTCGTGCGGCCCGCGCGCTTCGACAGTGCCGCGCTCGCGGCGAGCGGCAAGCTCGTCGATCCCGAGTTCGAGGTGATGGCCAGCTCGATCCACATCCACGTGCGGCCGGCGGGCTGGGGCAAGGCCGACGGTCTGCTGGCGGCCCTGCGGCCCATTGATCCCGTGGCCTGCGCCGCGCCCGACGAGGCCATGCTTTTCGTCGGCGACAGCAGCAACGACCGCTCGCTCTTCGCGCGGCTGCGCCGCACCAGTGTAGGCGTGCGCAACGTGAACCGTTTTCTCGACGAGCTGGGCGAGGATCGCCCGGCCTTCATCACCCAGGCCGAATCCGCCGCGGGGTTCGCCGAGGTCACGCGCGCCATCCTGGCCGCGCGGTAGGTGGATCAGTCCACTCGATTTCTTCGCTCGCCGGCGAGAAAGGCGGCGAGGTTGTGCGCCACTTCGGCGGCGAGGCGGCGACGGGCTTCGACGGTGCCCCAGGCCAGGTGTGGGGTCACCAGCAACCGACTAGCCCAGGGCGCGCCGGGATCGAGCAGGGGATGGCCGGGCGGCGGCGGCTCCCGTTCCATGACGTCCAACCCGACGCCGCCGAGCCTGCCCGCGCGCAAGGCCTCCAGAAGGGCGGTCTCGTCGACGACGGGCCCGCGGCTGGTGTTGATGAGAATCGCGTCCGGTTTCAGCGCGGCCAGGAATTCGCGATCCACCATGCCCCGCGTGGCGGGGCCGAGCGGACAGTGCAAGGTCACGACATCGGCGAGGGGCAGCGCCTCCGCGAGCGGCGTCCGGCCCCGGCTGGTCGAGCCCGGCACCGCGGCGGCGATGACGTTCATGCCGAAGGCGCTCGCGATCCTGGCCACGGCCTGGCCGATGGCGCCGAGCCCGAGCACGACCAGCGTCTGGCCGGAGAGCTCGCGCAGCGGAGTGAGGAAGAAGCAGAAGTCCGGTCCCGCGGCCCAGCGGCCGGCCTTGACCGCCCCATCGTGCTCGCCGACGCGGAAGGCGAAGTGCAGGATCATGGCGAAGACGATCTCGGCCACCGACTCGGTCGAGTATGCCGGCACGTTGGTGACCGCGATCCCGCGCGCCCGCGCCGCCTCGAGAGCGACGACGTTGGTTCCGGTCGAGGTGAGGCCGATGTAGCGTAGCCCCGGCAGCGCGGCCAGGAGCTCGGCGGAAAGCACGACCTTGTTGGTCAGCACGGCCTCGGCGCCCGCGCAGCGCTGCCGGACCAGCGTCGGTTCCGTGCGCGGGTACGCGGTCAGTTCCCCGAGGGCGCGTAGCGCGGGCCAGCTCGTGTCGCCCTGGTCGGCCGTGTTGCTGTCGAGGAGCACGATGCGCATGGGCCAGACCATAGCAGGGCCGGAGCTGTGACGGCGATCCTGCCCAGAGGCAGGAAAAGCAACCGGGAAGGGCAATCCGCCGTGGCGGCGATGGAGGCGAGCGCCCCCTCGGATAGGATGCCAGGTGGACCTCGCGCGATGAGCGGACAGCCGAAGCCAAGCAAATCAGCGACCATCCCCGTGCTCGCCGCGATCGCTATGCAAGCGGTCGCGTGGCTGGCTCTCGTCTACCTGTTCCACGTGCGCCACCCCTGGTACGGCTTCTTCGACGTTTCCGATATCACGATTTACCGCGAGTACGCGGAGATGTTCGCGCGGGGGCTTGCTCCCTATCGAGACGTCCTTTTCGAGTATCCGCCCCTGGCCGTGCCGCTTCTGACCCTGCCCGGTGGGTTGGGGTTTCTCGGTGGCTACGACTGGATCTTTGCGGGCGAGATGATGGTCCTCTGCGCCGCCGCCGCCGGCGTGGCCACCGCCACGGCCGCGTGGTTGTGGCCGGGGACGCGCCGCTCCCTCGCCACCGGCGCGGTCTTCGCGGCCGCCGTCCTCCTGGCCGGTCCCCTCGTGGCCAACCGTTTCGATGCCGCCGTCGCGCTGGACATGGCGATCTTCGCGTACTTCATGGCGCGCCGGTGGTGGTGGCCGGCCGCCGCCGCGCTCGGCACCGGTTTCGCGCTCAAGCTGACGCCAGCCATGTTCTTGCCGCTGGTCTTCCTGCTCGCGGCTCGCCGCCGTCCGATCGTGTACTCGGCCATCGCCTTCGTGGTCGCGGCCACGGCGCCGTTTCTGCCGCACCTGGTACGCGGCGGGCGTGGGTTGCTCTCCATCCTCACGTACCATGCCAATCGTCCCCTGCAGATCGAGAGCGTGCTCGCGTCCCCGTACCTGCTCGGTCATACCACGGGCCTGGCCCAGGTGACGGTCGTGACCAGCTACGGATCCCAGGGTGTCATCGCGCCGCCCGCCACACGCTTCCTCGCGACTCTCTCCCCGTGGTTGCTGGCCGTTTGTCTGGCCGCGCTCTATGGGCTCGCCTGGCGGAGCCGACAGCATCTGCGCGACAACCTAGCCGACGTCCCCCTCGTCATGCTCGGCATGATCCTCGGCCTGGTGTGCACCAGCAAGGTGCTCTCGCCGCAGTTCCTGGTGTGGACCTTTCCCCTCGTCGCTCTGGTCACGGCGGCGGGCGGACGGGGGCGGCTGGCGATCGGGATGGGACTGCTTGGGGTGACCTTGCTGACCCAGATCGGATTCCCAGCCCTCTACTGGGATCTGGTGGTCCTCAAGCGCGGCCCCATCGTGCTGCTCGTCGTGCGCAACCTGGCTTTGCTCGCGGTCACGGTCCTCACGATTCTCCAGATTCGCGGACTCAAGTGCGCAAAAAGCAACCCGGCGCGACCGATGAGGATCGCGCCTGGTGCTTTGGAAACGGAGAGGTAGCCGAGGTCATAATCGCATGACAAGGAGGTCGCGATCGCGCGTGGCATCACCGGGTATGATGGGGCCATGGATGCGCGAGGTGCGAACGTCGACCGCGAGCGAATCGCTGCCGCGGCAGCCGCCATTTGCCGGGGCGAGATCATCGCATTCCCGACGGAAACCTACTACGGGCTGGCCGTGGACGCCTTGGATGCATTCGCGCTCGAACGCCTGTTCGCCCTCAAGGGGCGGGGCGCGGAGAAGGCGAGCGCGCTCTTGGTGGCGGACCTGGCCATGTTCGCCGGATTGTGCGCCGAGGTGCCGTTGCGCGCGCGCGAGCTCGCTGCCACTCACTGGCCCGGTCCTTTGACCATTGCCTTGCCGGCACGTCCCGACCTCCCCGCCGCCATCGTCAGCGATGGGTGCGTGGCGGCCCGCGTGTCATCGCATCCCGTGGCGGCCGCGCTGGTCGAGGCGGTCGGGCGTCCCCTCACCTGCACCAGCGCCAATCCCGCGGGCGCCTTGCCGGCCCAAACCGCGCGAGAGGTCGCCGCGCACTTCGCGGGCAGCGCTGTCTTTCTCTTGGACGGCGGGCAGACGCCTGGCGGCGCTCCCAGCACGCTGGTCCGGATGCGAGACGGCGGCTTCGAAGTCTTGCGGCGCGGTGCGATCACCCTCTGAGGGAAGATTACTGCCCGCCATATGCCTCGCAGAAGCGGATGAATCCACAGTGATTCCGATGGGTTATTCCGCAGTGGCAATGGCCACGGAGAGGACGGCGAAGAAAGTTTTATGCAATAACTAATGTATTTGAAATTACTATCCGATAGGTTCAGTATATGATCATGAGGTCCACCATTCTAATGGCCGCAGCCCTTGGGTGGGTCGCCGTGCTGGCGCCCGCGCCAGCCCGGGCCGAGGAGCCGGCCACGGTGGAGGCGGCCCTCAAGGCGCGGCAGGCCGAGCGTTGGCCGCTCGTGGGCGCCATGGTGGACGTGGGCGTGCCGGATGGGCTGATCGGGTCGCTGGTCGTCAGGCCGCTGAAGTGGGCGCGGGTTTACGGCGGAGGGGGCAGCAATTCGGTGAGCAAGGGTTGGCGAACGGGGCTCGCCTTGATTCCGTTCGGTTCGGGTCCATCGCTTTCGCTCGAGTATGGTAGCTACGCCCAGGGCGACGCGAACGGCCTGGTGCGCAGCATGGCGGGCGGCCAGTTCGCCGGCAGCCCGCTGCTCGAGAAGCTGGAGTACCAGTACGCCAACGCGCACGCCGGTCTCGAGTTCGGCGGCAAGAACTTCACCTTCTTCGTCCACGGCGGCGTGTCGATGGTGTGGGCGCAACTCCGCGGGGGCGGCGGCACCTTGGCGAACACCGGCACGGACACCGTCGTCCAGATCAGCTCGGACCCGAAGATCAAAGGTTTCGGGTCATCCCTCAAGGTCGGACTCATCGTCTTTCTGTTGTGAGGCGGCAATGCTCAAGTCAAACACCACAAAGGCTCTGACGGCGGCGATGGTCCTCGCGGCGGCGGCGGTTTCCTGCGCGCAGGTCGAGGCCGACATCCCCGAGGCGCAGGTGACCCAGAAGGGCGTCGCTTTTCGCGGCGCGAGCTCGGGCGGGTGGCACGGCGAGGTGTCGGCCACGCAGTCCTTCACGCTGACCTCGGACAATTTGTCCTGGGTCAAGGATCTCAACTCCAAGATCTACCTCACGCAGATCGACCTGCAGGCCGCCAGCGGCGTCCAAGATCTCAGCTTCATCCACTACGCGCATATCACGATGTCCGACGCCGACAAGAAGGCCATGCCCGTCGAGCTGGTGGACTACGTGCGTCCCGATCACCAGGCGCCGACCGCGCTGCTGACGGCCCAAACGCCGTACCCCATCGACATCAGCAAGATCTGGACGGTGAAGAAGCTGGTGGTCACGGTCACCCTGGCGGGGGATCTGCCGGACAAGGACTGGTCCGTGGACGTCATCCTGCACTTGTCGGGCAAGATCTCGTACAAGCTGTAGTCCGGTTACCACCATGGCCACGGCCACGACCACGGCCACGATCGTCTGGTGTATTGCCGTCTTGCGATCCGAGGCGTGACAGGGCACTCTCGCTCGCACAATAGGAGAATCGCATGATTGGCATCATCGGTGGCACGGGTCTGGGAGAATCGCTGGGCGCGTTTGGCGCCGGGCAGAGCCACACCATCGACACACCCTTCGGCATGCCGTCGGGCCCCATCATCACCACCCAGATCTCCGGGGTGCCGGTCGCGCTCGTCTCGCGGCACGGGGACGGCCACCTGCTCAATCCCTCGTCGGTTCCCTTCCGCGCCAACATCTTCGCGCTCAAGAGCCTGGGCGTGTCCCACATCCTGGCCAGCGCCGCCGTGGGCAGCTTGCGCGAGAAGATCGGTCCGCGCGATCTGGTGCTGCCCGATCAGGTCATCGACAAGACCTATTGCCGGCCGACCTCGTTCTTCGACGGCATCGCCGTGCACGTCGAGATGGCGAATCCCTTCTGCCCGACCCTGCGCAGCCTACTCTCCGGCGTGGGCGCGGGTCTGCCCCTCAAATTGCACTCGAGCGGAACCTACGTGTGCATGGAAGGGCCGCAGTTCTCGACGCGCGCCGAGAGCGAGATGCACCGGGCATGGGGCGCCGATCTCATCGGCATGACTCTCATGCCCGAAGCCAAGCTGGCGCGCGAGGCGGAGATCTGTTATGCGGCGGTCACGCTCGTGACCGACTACGATTGCTGGCGCAAACGCCTCGTCGACGAGGACAAGGTGCAACTGCTGGAAGAGATCATCGGCAACGTGAAGGCGGCGACGCAGAATGCGATGGCCCTCATTGGTCAGGTGTTGCCGCACGTCGCCGCCCAGGCCGAGGTGCCCTGCGATTGCCAGGCGGCGCTCAAGCTCGCCATCTGGAGCGACCGGAACATGATTCCGGAGGACGTCAGCTTGCGCCTGTCGCCCATCCTCGGTAAGTACCTCGGCTAGGGCGATGAAGGTCGGCGGCAAACACTATCGAACGATTTATCCCGTCGGCGACGGCGGCGGCGTCGAGGTCATCGATCAGACGCGCCTGCCGCACGAATTTGCGCTGGTGCAACTGCACAGCCTCGACGACGCCGTGCGGGCGATCGCGGACATGGTCGTGCGGGGTGCGCCGCTCATCGGCGCCACCGGTGCCTACGGCATGGCCCTTGGCTTGCTGTCCGACGCCACCACGCCGGCGCTCGAGGAGGCACGCCGTCGGCTGGTTGCCACGCGGCCGACCGCGGTCAACCTGCGCTGGGCCGTGGACGAGGTGGTGGCCACCGTGGCGCCCCTGCCGGTGGCGGAGCGGGCCGCGGCCGCGTTCGCCTGCGCCGCCGAGCTGTGCGACGAGGACGTGGCGAGCTGCGCTGCCATCGGCGAGTACGGCAAACAGATCCTGGCCGAGCTGGCCCGGAAGAACCCCGGCCGGCGCATCAACGTGCTCACCCACTGCAACGCCGGCTGGCTGGCCACCGTCGACTACGGCACCGCGCTGGCGCCCATCTACAAGGCGCACGACGCTGGCATTCCCGTCCACGTGTGGGTGGACGAAACCCGGCCGCGCAACCAAGGCGCCTCGCTCACGGCGTGGGAGCTGGGCCAGCACGGGGTGCCCCACACCGTGATCGCGGACAACGCCGGCGGCCACCTCATGCAGCATGGCCAGGTCGATGCGTGCATCGTCGGCTCGGATCGCACGACGGCGGCTGGCGACGTGGGCAACAAGATCGGCACGTATCTGAAGGCGCTGGCGGCCCACGACTGCTCCGTGCCCTTCTACGCGGCCCTCACCGGTCCCACCATCGACTGGACCATCACCGACGGTCTGGCGCAGATCCCCATCGAGGAACGCAGCGCCGACGAGGTTCGCTGGGTGCGCGGGCGCACCGCCCTTGGCGAAGTGGTCGCGGTGAACGTCCTGCCGGAGCACAGCGCGGCCGCGAACCCAGGCTTCGACGTCACGCCCGCCCGGCTGGTTACCGGCATCATCACCGAGCGCGGCGTCTGTCCCGCGACCGCCGCGGGGCTGCGGCGCCTCTACCCAGAGATGTGAAGGCTGCGCGTCGACTCGGACGCTCAGAATGCCATGGCCGAGCGGAACCGCGAAGCGGCTTCCCCTACAGCTATGGGATCGGAGGCGAGACCGTCAGCGGCCCGGTTGAGCTCAGCGTGCACGGAAACCCGAATAATCTTGAGGATACCGCGCTTGCGTACAAGCATCTCGGGAATGTCTGCGCACGCAGCCGTGAAGAGCGAGCTATTCTATCCCAGCGTACAAACCCCGGAGATGAAGACGCCGACGTGTCACCGAGTGAAGGCTTTTCACGGACCGTGAGCCGGCCGTTGCGGCTGCGGACACTGGTGCTCATTTTCCTGGCCGCACATACGGCGACCGGCTTGCTGTTTCTACTGGATCGGGCGCCGGGCACCTCGGCAGCGTTGGTGGGATTTCCCCTCGACGATTCCTGGATTCACATGGTGTATGCGCGCAGCTTGGCCGCGCTCAGGGGCTTCGAGTACAACCCGGGTCAACCAGAGGCGGGATGTAGCAGCCCCCTGTGGACCGTGGCGTTGCTGCCGGCCAGCTGGGTGGCGCGCTGGTTTGGCATCAGCATCGTGCTGCCCGCGAAGATCACCGGTATGCTGGCGGCCGTAGCCGCCAGCCTGGCGGCCTGCCGACTGGTACAGCGTCTGGGATTCGGGATGGCCGCCGCGTTGGCAGCGGGACTCGTCCTGGCGGCGGAGCCGACGCTGACCTTCGCCAAGCTGTCGGGGATGGAGGTGGCGCTGGCCGCCGCAGTCGCCTTGTGGACCGTGTCCGAGCTGGTGCACGAGCGCCATCACCGGGCGGCCCTGGGCGCCGGGCTCGCGCCCCTGGCCCGCCCCGAGCTCATCGTTCTCTCGTTGCTGGTGCTGGCGCTGCTGCAGTGGAAGCTACACCAGCAACACGCTCCGGTGCGCCGGAGACTTGCGCTCTTGGCTCCCACCGTCGCGCTGGTAGGGCTTTGGAGTCTCTATTGCCTGCGGGTGACCGGCCACCCCTTGCCGAACACCTTCTATGCGAAGTTCGCCAGCGGACGTCACCGGCTCAACGCGAATCTCGATGGGATCTTCGTGCAGTTGTTTCCGTCCTACGCTTGGTTCGCCTATGGCGCTGGCTGCTTGTCGTGGGGGCTGGGGGCGGTTCTGCTCTTTCGCAAGGGATGGCTGGCCGGGCTCACGGTGGTGATCTTTCCGCTGGTTTTCCTGCTGGCCGTGGCTGCGTCGCGGAACCTCCCGCAAGTATCGGCCTTCTACTGGCAGCGCTACCTGATGCCCGCCCTGCCCTTCGTGCTTTTGACCATGGCCGTGGGTGGGGTAAGCGCCGTCACCTGGACTTGGCAGAAAAGCTGGCGTGCTTGGGGCCTAGTCTATCCCATGGGTACGGCACTGCTCATCGTGGGGATGGTCGTCGCATGGCCGGGGACCTTGCGCAGAAACGCCGATCTCTTCGCCTGGAACTGCCAAAACATCGAGGAGCTGGACGTGGCCGTGGCGAGGTGGTTGCAGGACCACGTCCCGCCGGGCGAGACTATCGGCGCGGTGGATGCCGGTGCCGCTCGCTACTTCGGCGACCACCGAATCCTCGATGTCCTCGGCCTCAACCATCACGGACTTTTGCGCCAGGAGAAGGCGGCCCTCGCCGAGCTGGACCAAGTGCGTTTCATTTCGACTCTTCCGTCCTGGTATCCCTCCGTTGACCCGTCTTCGTGGCGTACCATCCATCGAGTCGCCACGAACAACTACACGATCTGTCGCTGCAGTCAGTCCGAGATTCTGGTCTATCATCGCGGCCTGGAGCCGGGCCCTCCATCGGGAAAGCAGTAGTTGTTCGCCGCGGTGTCTATCCGGCGACGTGGGAGCCCAAGCGGCCGAACGACTTCGGCGTCTACCGGTCGGAGCGGCTGTCGCCGTTGCCTCTGGTGCGAACTTTGTAGCTCACGTCACCGACATGCGAGTGGCACGGTGGTATCGTTCATCTTCTCGGTGAGCGATGAGAAACCGATCGACGATATGGGCACTGCTGCTGGCCATCGCGGCATGTGGCCGTTCGAGGATGCTGGAGCCTCCGACGGAATCCGGTCGAGGCGGCGCCAGCGGCGCGGGCGGCGTTCCCGCCACGGGTGGCGCCACCGGGACCGGCGGCGCGACGGGCACGGGCGGGACGACAGCCAGCAATCCGTGCGCCGGACAGCACACCGTGACCGAGTTCGCGCTGCCCTTGCAGCGCAGCCAGCCCCGCAGCATCGTGGCCGGTCCTGACGGGAACCTGTGGTTCACCGAATACAACGCCGACATCGTGGGCCGTATCTCACCGGTGGGCGACATCGCCGAATTTCACGTCCTGACGGGCAACTCCGGCCCCTTCGGCATCGTGACGGCGCCCGACGGAACGATCTGGTTCACGGAGGTGCTCGCCCACCGGGTCGGCTACATCGCCCCGGCAGGGCAAGTGGTGGAGATCTCGCTGACCGAGCCCGCGAGTCTGCCCAGAAATCTCGCCCTGGGGCCTGATGACAAACCCTGGTTCACGGGCTATCTGCCCGAGCATGTGGCGTCCGTGAGCGATGCCGGCGTGGGTTCGATTCTCCTCACCTGTCCGGGCGACGGCGTCTGGGTCGGCATCACCACAGGGCCTGATGACAATCTGTGGTTGACTGGCCAGGGAGCCGACAGCATTTGCCGGCTTTCGCTCACCGGTCTGGCGGCGAGATTCGCTCTTCCGCGCGCCGGCAGCCAGCCGTGGGGAATCGCCGCGGGCTCCGACGGCGCGTTGTGGTTCGCGGAATACGGCGTCAGCCGGATTGGCCGTATCACCACGGCGGGCGCGATCACCGAATTCGAGACCCCGACCGCGGAGAGCTATCCGGTCTCCATCGTGGCCGCGCCGAGCGGCGCGCTGTGGTTCACCGAGGACAAGGGCAACAACATCGGTTGCATCACGACCGCGGGCGAGATCGTCGAGTTCCCCGTGCCGACCAAGGACAGCAGCCCCGACGGCATCGCCCTGGGCCCCGACGGCAATATCTGGTTTGCCGAGCAGGTGGGCGACAAGATCGGGCGGATCAATCCGTAGAGCATACACGCTCCCACGCTCCCCAATGAACGTCGTGGCCGAGTGTTCCCGCTTGGCATTCAACCGCCCTGACTCTAAAGTCCTGCGGCCATGCCACGCATCGCTGCCTTTCGCGCCCTTCGTTTCAATGTGTCGCGACTGCCCGAGACCGCTCGGGTGATCGCGCCACCCTACGACGTCATCTCGACCGAACAGCGCGCGGTGCTGGAGGCGCAGCACGAGCGCAACATCGTGCACCTCGACTTGCCGCGCGGCGAGGGCGACGCGAAGTACGACAACGCGCGCGCCATGCTGGATGCCTGGATGGCCGAGGGCAGCCTGCGCGAGGACAGCGAGCCCGCCATCTACCGCTACGAGCAGACCTTCACCTTCGACACCGGTTCCGGCCCGCGGACCTACACGCGCAAGGGCTTCTTCGCGCTCATCCTGCTTTCGCCCACCTCCGACCGGGTCGTGCTGCCGCACGAGCACACGCTCTCGGGCCCCAAGGTGGATCGTTTCAAGCTCATCAAGAGCACCGAGGCGCATTTTTCGGAGATCTTCGTCCTGTACCGCGATCCGCGCGGCGAGGCCGAGGCGATTCTCGAGCGCGCCACCAGCCGCGCGCCCGACGTCGATGCCACCACGCCCGACGGTTGTCGCCACCGTCTGTGGGTGGTGACCGACAAGGCCGCCATCGCCGGGGTCGCGTCCGTGATGGCTCCCAAGCAGGTCATGATCGCCGACGGCCACCACCGCTACGAGACCATGGTCGCCATTCGCGACGCGCTCCGGCCGGCGGGCGTGGCCCCCGGCCAGTCGCAGGCCGACTTCGGTCCCATGTTCTTCGCGCGCGCCGAGGATCCTGGATTGCTGGTGCTGCCCACGCACCGGATGGTGCACGGGCTGGCGGGAAGCGCGCTGGATGCCCTGGCGGATCGCTGCCAGCCATGGTTCGAGGTGGAGACCGGCAATGAAAGCGACGCGGCCGCCATCGGCGAGCGCCTGCGCCGCGCGGGCGAAACTACCGTGGCCTTCGCGGTGCGACGGCCTAAGCAGGAACGCACCATGTGGCTGCGCCTGCGCAAGGACGCCGATCTTACGAAATTGGGCCCGCCAACGCTCGGATGCCTGGACGTCAGCGTCCTGCACGGGTTGATCCTGGATCCGATTCTCGGCATCGGCGCCGAGGCCATGGCCAAGCAGCAGAACCTGACTTACAGCCACGATCTGCGCGAGACCCTGGAACGGGTGACCAGCGGCAAGGTGCAGGCCGCCTTCATCATGAACGCGACCAAGACGAACCAGGTGCTCGATGCTTGCGAGGCGGGCTTCGTGCTGCCGCAGAAATCGACCTATTTCCAGCCCAAGCTCGCCACGGGCCTGGTGATGCAGAAGATCCGCCCGAGTCAGCCGATCGAGGGATAGGAGATCGTCGTGGTCGCAGACGTAGACGTGGTCGTGGCCGTGGCCGTGGCCGGACAAATCGTCTGCGTATACGACCACGTCTACGACCACGGCCACGGCCACGAAATCACCTGGCCGTCGGGGTAGGAGGACGGAAGCAGGGTGCTCGACGAAGCGGAGATCACGCGCGATACGCTTTTGCGCGGGCGCGTGAAGTTGTTGCAGCCACGTAATGGGTATCGCAGCAGCCTGGATCCGGTGCTGCTGGCCGGGTTCATCGTGCCGCCCTGCGGACGCTTTCTTGACATCGGGTGCGGCAACGGCGCGCTTTCCTTCCTGCTTCTTGCAAAGGATGCTACAGCGACGGGAGTAGGGGTGGAGATCCAACCACGCCTGGCCGAGCTTGCGGAGCGGGGCAGGGGCGACAACGGCTTCGCGGGCCGGTGGCGTGTTACCCTCGGGGACGTGCGCAAGGCGGGCGTGGTGGAGGCGGGGGCTTTCGATTTGGTGGCGACGAATCCACCGTTTCGCCCCGTAGGCACCGGCATGCTTCCGCCTGATCGCGAGAAGGCATTGGCCCAGCACGAGGTCACCCTGACCCTGGCGGAATGGCTCGACGTCGCGGCGGTCGCCCTGCGGCCCGGTGGCCGGCTGGCCACGATCTTTCCCTTCGACCGTTGGGACGAATTGCAGCAGGGCATCGCTGTGCGTGGATTTTCCGTGGCGCGTTCGCGCCTGGTTGTGCCCCGTGCGGGCGCCTCTGCCGGCCGCGTGCTCGTCGAGGTGCGCCGGGAAAGCTGCGAGGCCCGCAGCGAGCCGTCGCTCGTCGTTCACGACAGCGGTGGCTACACTGCCGAGGTCCGGCGTATGCTGGGCGAGGACGCATGAAGTACCGTTTGGCCTACTGGCTGGCTGTCTGGTTCGGGTGCGGCCGCGTTCCCAAGATGCCGGGCACGGCCGGGACCATCGGGGCGGTGCCGCTGTACTTGCTCCTGGCGCGCGGCGGGCCGCTGTTCGTCGCCGCGGGCGCCGTCGTCGTCACCTTCGTCGGGGTGTGGGCCGCGACGCAGGTCGTACGCGCGACCGGGCTCAAGGATCCGCAGATCGTGTGCATCGACGAGGTGGCCGGGGTGCTCATCACCCTCGCGGCCGCGCCCTACAACTGGCAAGGCGTGCTCGCCTCCGTGGTGCTCTTTCGCATCTTCGATCAGTGGAAGCCCTGGCCCGCGCGCCGGGCGGAGCGTCTGCGCGAAGGCTGGGGCGTGGTGATGGACGATGTCTTCGCCGGCCTATGGGGCGCCGCCCTCGTGCTCGCGGCGCGGGCGCTCGGGTGGCTGTGAACGGCGGTGCGGAGCTCGGTATTGTTCCATCTACATACCGTCGAGGGCTAGACCGGGCGACTCCACGTCGGGCAGGGGCTTCCGATGACACTACGATGTCCCCGCGGCGGGATCTTCAGCTTGATCGGCTTGTTCGACAGCGCCTACGAGCTTCGGCTGCCCTCCTGCGATCGTTGCGGCGCTTCTCGACTTACATCAAGTAACGCCCAAGCCGGCCCCGCCCGTCAACGCCTTGCCGTTCAGCGGTCTGGACGCCTCCAAGCCGGTCCCACGATTCTACGCGATGTTCGTGCGGCGACCACATCCGCTGCAACGGCTTTATGGGCGGCCATAGCGTTGGTCTAGACGGATTCGAATTCGCTCTCAAGTTGAGGTAGCGTGATGCAGAGGTAGTAGCCACGATAGACTGGGTGTAGGGGCAGATTGACGTGTAGGTCTCCGTAGTGGACGTAAGGCTTCGTATCGGACATTTTACTGCGGATGCGTTTCGGCCAAGGAAAAACGGCGCTTGCAACGACTATCCGCCGGATGCCAAGCAGCTGAAACTCGATGACCCGGCATCGGTCGTCCCAGAGAGCGCATGGGCCCAGCACCCGACAGCGGAATCCCCTCCAGTGGGGGTGAAACTCGCGGGCCAGGTACACGCCCCTCCATCAAGGATGGTGGAAGCGTCCTCCAACGCGGAATCCTGCGCATTCGAGGTGTTGCTCACCGAGGGGGGAGGTGCCAGAGGTTTCTTCGCGGTTTGCCGGCGGTTGTCCGAGGGGAGGTGCCAGAGATTTCTTCGCGGATTTCTTCGCGCGAGACCCTTACCTTGCGCAAGATCGGCCGCCGCCAGGGATGGCGCCGGCGCCGCTAGGGTCAGACAACACACAAGAACCGCGACCAGACCACGAATGAGAGCCATGGCCCTCGCTTGGTGGCAGCGGTGCGCGGGAGGAGCAAGCGACCTGCCTGCTTCCACCTCAAGGCAGCGGGATTGTAACGGGGGTGAGTTTGTCGACCGTGGTGCCGTCACCGAGCATTCCCCCGGCGTTCTGGCCCCAGCACATCAGGGCGTCGGCCGTGGCGGCGCAAATGTGGGTGTGGCCGACGCTGAAGGCGACAATGCCAGTGCCGGCGTCGAAGATGGAAACGGGGGTAGTGGCGTTGTAGATGGTCCCGTCCCCCAATCCGTACGAGCCCAGTCCCCAGCACTGCAGGCCACCATTGACTATGGCGCAGCTTTGGGAGCGGTCGTTGCTGGAGATCCGCGTAACGCCGGCGCTCAGCCCAAAGACGGCTACCGGAGAGTACTCGGTTTTGTACGGATCGCCGCCGTTGCCAAGCTCGCCGCTCCCATTGTTGCCCCAACAGTACGCCGCACCATTGACCACGACGCAGCCGAGGTAGGTTCCTGCCGAGATGTCCGAAGCGCCCGAGGTCACGGCTCCCACCTGAACGGGCACCTCGGAATCCATCCCGCCGCCGTTGCCGAGCTGGCCCATGTTCTCGCCCCAGCAGAAAGCCGCACCGCCGGCGACGGCGCACGAGTGCACAGTGCCGCACGCAACGACCGTAGCCTGCGAGGGCAGACCAGTAACAAGGACGGGAACATGTCGATCGATGGCGGTACCGTCTCCAAGCTGCCCGTGGTCGTTGTAGCCCCAGCACCACGCCTTGGCATTGGCCACGGCGCAGGTGTGATGGTAGCCGGCACAAACGGTAGTGACGCCGGCTTCCAGGCCGACTACTTGAACGGGGCTTTGTCTGTCTGTTGTCGTGTCGTCGCCAAGGCCCCCGTACCGATTTTCGCCCCAGCACTTCAGCCCGCCGTTGACCACCGCGCAGGAATGGGTGAAACCGGCGGAGACGACGGTAGCTCCCGATTCGAGACCTGGCACCGGGCGGGGCGCACTTCGGAACGTGGTCGTGCCGTCGCCGAGTTGGCCGTGGTCGTTGTTGCCCCAGCATCTCACTCCGCCGTGAACCACGGCGCAGGTGAAGAAGGTGCCGGCACCGATGCTGGTGACGATTCCCTCGATGCCCGGGCTTGTGTCCACGCCGCCAGCTTCGCCGCCCGTGACCAGATCGTCCGCGGCATCCAGCGAGGCAGAAGCCTCCTGGCTGGCTCCATCGACGGCACCGCCGTCGAGCGATATCGAAGCAGCATCATCGACCGGTGGCAGCGGCGTATCGGTGGAGGCACCATCGATGGTTGGCGTCGTCGGCGCGTCGGCAGCGTCAACGAGGGGCACTGGTAGCCACCCCTCGGACGCGACGTCGGCAGCGGTGTCGCTACCGTCGACGACCGGGGCATCCGCCGGTCCCCCGGACCCGCCGGTACCCGACAGCCGCACATCGGAAGCGGTGTCTTGGCCCAGCGGAGCGTCAGCGCCGGAGTCGGGCTTACCGATGGTCACGGTCCCGCCCGTGCCGGTCGGGGGCAGCCAGGCAGCGTCCGCCGCACCACCGTCGAGCTGCCCAGGGGCCCCACCCGTTCCCGGGACAAGCGGCAACCAGTCCGTCACCAGACATGCGGGATCGTTAGGAACTGTCGGGGTGTGGTCATGCGCAGCAGCGAGCGCTGCGGGTGGCAGATCCCGCTTGCTCCAGCAGGTTCCGGCCGAGGGGCCGCCGGCTGTGCTCGCTCCCCGCCCGACGCAGAGGTAGCCTTCGGGGCAACAGGCGGCCCCAGTCGGTTTGCAGGCCACGGTTCCGCTCTTCGGCTGCGGAGCGAAGCCGCACGCGCCGAAGGACGTGGCCGCGGCGACGAGCAGGTACGCGCGAAGGGCCGACGCTTTTCGCATCAAAATGTTCCGCGGGCCTCGAGACCAGCGGCGCCCGGCCCCACCATGGGCGCCAGGCTCACGTTCGCCTGCTCCGCTGTCGGCAACCACCTACTGTAGACGAAGAGGCCCGCACCGGTCATGACCGCCACCGCGCCGACACCGTAGAAGAGCCACTGCATGCTCTCGGCCCGCTTGCCCTCGTCGTAGGCGGCCTGGTTGTAGTTGGTCGCCTTGTTGGCCGAATCGGAAAGCGAGCTGGCGCGCGTCCAGTAGTAGAAGCCAGTACCGACGGCGATCAGCCCGACCCCGTCACACGCGATGGCGGCTAGACGCAGGTGGCGTACGGTGGACGCAGTATTGTCCGGCGCATTCGGCGTCGCCGCCGGCGCGGCCTTCACCTCGAGCTCCGGCAGAGGATCGAGGACCGGCAGCGCGGCCGGGACTTGCTGGAACCAGCGCCCCGACGAGGGTGTGGACGGCATGGCCGGCGCGGGCTCTGCCGGCGCGGGCGCTGCGACGGGTGGCAGCGCAGGCCGTGCATCCGGTACGGCTTTGGCCACCGCGGGCGTCGCTGCCTCGCTCTCGAGCTCGCGGATGGCTTTCGTCGCGACGGCCCGGGCCTGCCGGTTCACTCCCTCCGGCGACGACTTGAGATAGAGCCTGAACATCATCAAGGCTTCCTTGGGCTCGCCCAGGGAGCGATGGCACTGGGCGATGTTGAGCAAGAAGGCCGGGTCCTCCGAGTCCAGCAAGCCCCTCTCGAACCAGGCCAGCGCCTGACGGTAGTCGCCGGCCACGAACAGCTTCTGCCCCTCGTCGAATGCCGTCCTGCCTTGCGCGGGATCGGGCGCCGCCGCGGCGGGCGCCGCGGCCGCCAGGGGTAGACAACAGAGGAGAACGGCGACGACATCGCGAGGACAGGTCATGGCCTTTTCATTGTAGTGGCGTTGCGTGGGGCGGGCAAGCGCCCTGGGTGTAGGGGATAGTTCGGGGCAGATTGACGTGTAGGTCTCTGTGGTTGAGGCAATGTCTCTTATCGGACATTTTACTGCGGATGCGTTTCGGCCAAGGCAAAACGGCGCTCGAAACGACTATCCGCTCGCGCACGATCGCCATTGCACGCTTACGAAGCTCCTCGGGTAACCCGCGATTACTCGGCATTCCGCGCTTTCCAGACGCCAAGCCTATCGGCCCGCATCGGCCGTAAGCCCGGCACAAGCGCCGAACCTGCCTCGTGCTCAGTCCTATTAGCTCTCCGGCTTTTTTCTGTGAAAGCCGTCTCTCAACTACGCGCCTGATCACAGCTAGACGGTCGATTTCCCTTCGACTCATGGTCACCAGTTCCTTCGCCATACGTCCGGCTATCGCACGACAACCCATCGCCGAAAGCGGACATTTCTACTTGGCTGGAACCGGACATTTTCATGTGGCTGCTACAGGCAAATGTCCGATAAAAGGATGTTATGTAACCTACGTTCACTTACGCGCCCGAACTAAGCTGAACTATCCCTATACCCAGTCGTCGAGCGCAACGACCACTACGAGCGGCTCCCGCCACGGCCGGTGTGCGAAGCGGTCGAGGGCTAGCCAACCTCAGCTTCGACGGCACTATCTGCGCGACCGGGCCGGAGGTCTCGGCATCACGGACTCGCTCGATCGCGCGACGGGGGAAGCTAGGTAGACGTAGTCCCACGACTTCCTCGATGATGGGCGACCTTTCGCCCAGAAGGCCGCCGGGCCAGGCGCCGGCGTCGTGCTGAAGCAACATGACAGCGCCGCCGGGGTCCCCTCGGTGACTCAGTCTTCGGAGCGGAAACGGGCGGCCAGGATGACCTCGGGGGGAACGGGGTGAGCCGGACGAGCCACCTTCTCCTCCTGGTGCGAGACGATAGCGCCGTTGGGAAGGTCGTGAGTCACGATCGCTCCCATGTTCACGAAGCATTGCCCGCCAACGGTCACCCTGTCTCGGACCGTGGCGTTGAGCCCCACCCAGCAGGCCGACCCCAGGGTCACACTTCCGCCGATGATGGCACCTGCCGTGAGGATACAGTCGGCTTCAATTCGCGCATTGTGGGCCACATGCACGTGAGCATCGAGCTTTGCGCCATCGCCGACTGTGGTCGGCGACAGCGTGCCCGCATCAACGGTGCTGAGAGAACCGAGCTCGACGTGGGCGCCGATTCGGACTCCACCCAAATGGGGGAGCCGCTGATAGTATCCGTTTTCGTCGCGCTCGAGACCGAACCCTTCGTATCCGACGACGGCATTGGGACCGATGATGCAATCGGGGCCGATCTCGGTGCGGGCCAGGATTCTAGCTCCTGAGTGGACGACCGTACGGTCGCCGATTGTGACGTCGTCCCCAATGAAACAGAAGGGCTCGATGACCACCTCAGGGCCCAGTGCCACATTGCCGTCAACATGAACCCACTGGGAGATTCGGGCTGAGGCCGGGATGCTGCTTTCGCTCAGGCGCTTGGTCAGGCGACCGTGATCGCGCACAAAGCGGAGGATACGCGCCATCGTCAGTCGCGGATTCGCAACCTCGACGGTGACGGAACCGTCGCCCAGCCTGGATGGGCCCTGCCCGGGGCGGGCGAGGAAGAGACACCCCGTCAGGGTCGAGAACCTGGCCGAGAGGGCGTCGTCGAGGCCACGGCTGATGAAATAGAGCGCATTGTCCTGCGGCTCGCCGAGTGTGCCGATGGACCGAATTGGTTCTCCTGAGGCCTTTGCGGCCGCCGCGATCCCGAGGGCTGCTGCGAGCTCTTGCTGTTCTAGCTGGACGCGAAGCACGTCATTCCTCCTCGGCCATTCGCTTCTGGTAGTACGTGATGTGGTTGTGGGCAAAGGTCGAGAAGCGATTGGTGAGCGCCGTGACCTCCTCTTCCTTGATGTCGTGGATCACCGAGAGCAAATCGTACTTCTCGCAGATCCACGAAATGGGATGAGCCAGCAGACAGAGATTGCGTCCCGTATCCAGTGCCGTGTCGAAGGTGTACTGCCGCCACATCTTCCCGCTGTCGCTCACGTACAGCAATCCGAGCCGATCAAACGCCGCGTAGGCGTCGACGTACCTGCTCGAAACAGGACGATACGCGCCGGTGTTGACGGGATCGTGCTGCGAGATCGACCGAACCGGAGCCTCGATGATCGACTCTAGCGTGCGCACCTGATACTCGATTTCGTCCTCGACGGAAGCCTTGGTCGATTGAGTTACCGAGAAATGCAGGCCAATCTCGAAGCCCAGGTCGTGGATCGTGCGCAGATGTCGGATGTTGTCTGGGCGAAGAATATTGTAGAACTGGCCGTCGATGAGCACGAAGTAGGTGGACGCAATGCCGGCGTCTCGTTCCAGCTTGGCCATTTCCGCTGCATAGCGAGGCGACAGATCAATGTCGTGCCGGAGCAGGATGTAGGGCTGCGAGGGAACGCGGTCGCTCTCTCCGAAGCGGACGAAGGCGTACCCGGCCTGCTTGGCCTTGCTGAGGAAGGCGCGATAGATCGCCGGCGACAGGTTGGCTAGCTTGAACTGTGGGGGGGTCACCCATGCGGCGCTGCTCTGGCTCATGAATCTCCCTTGCTCGAACGGTCTTTGCCCTAGTCGCTCACCTCGAATCTTACGCGCCCCAGCCCAAGCGGCCGCTGTCCTCTTCCTACCGCGCCAGGATGCGTCGGTGAGGAGAAGATCGGCGGGGGATAGAGCATGTGGCTACTCCTGCTGCCGCCGCATTGCCTCCCAGGTTCTCCGGTAACGCCCCCCATGTCAACCATGCCCACATGCCCGGCAACTCTCGCCGCAGTACCTAACCTTCGGGCTCGAGAGCGGCACCACTACTACTACTGCTTCAATTCTTCGATACACCGGTGGATAGTCCTTTGAAGCGCCACTTTGCAAATGTCCGATAAAAGGATGTTAGGTAACCCTTGAGTATAGGGGCAGATTGATGTGTAGGCCTCTGTGGTTGACGTAATGTTTCGTGTCGACATTTGCTGCAGATGCGTTTCGGTGAAGGAAAGATGGCGCTTGAGCTCCTCAACCAGGTGCGCCCGGAGCTTGCGGCCCAGGCGGATTCTCCTCGGCATGCACGAAGCTTGCCTGAAGCCGCCGTCGCTCACCAGACGCGGTTCCCTGAACGAATACGGAACGTCGGGCGACCGGAACGGGCTGGCACGAAGACGTGGTGAAGTACCGCGGATCACGGCGTCAGGCTGGCGGCGGCGAAAATCATCGCCGTGTTCCAGTTGATGGCGATCTCGTTCTCCTGGTAGACCTCCTGGTCGTCCTTCCACGCTGTCGCGCTGCCGTTGGGGCCTCCCACCAGCAGGCCGGGCCACGCCCCGGTGATGGACGACGGACGGTGGTGCGGGTGGATGGGCGAGAAGTGTCCGAGGCCAGTCACGAACGAGCGGCCGAAGACGTTGCGCCCGAGCAGGTAATCGAGCTGCGCGACGGCGCCGTCGACGAGCTTGGCGTCGGGCTGCAGTACGTTGGCGACCATCAGGTTCAGCGTCGTCCGGGCGATCGAGCCGTTGGAGCCCCAGTTGTAGCTCGGAATGCCGCGCGCGAAGCCGCTCGTCGAAATTTGGGAAAGGATTGCGTTTGCCGAGCTGTTGATGTTGTCGATGACGGACGCGAGCACCGTCGCGTCGCGGCCATCGCGCTTGGACAACACGTACGTGAAGATGCCCAGGTTGCCGACGTTCGGCCAGTCCCAACTCGGCGAGACCGAGGTGGTACCGATCTTGGCCTCGACGGCCGCCAGCGCGTCCGCGGCCCCGGTGGTCTCCCACAGCTCCGCCGCGGCCCAGAGCCGCTCGGGCGCGTCGTCGCGCCGCCAGTAGCCGGGGTGGTTCGTGCCGCTCAGGTCCGCGGCGGCGAAACCGTTGGCTTGCAGGTAGGCCCAGGACTTCTGGGCGGCGGCCAGGCAGAGCGAGGCGTACCCGGTGTCGTAGGGTAGAAACAGTCTCGCGCCGGCGGCGGCCACGGCCACCACATCGGCGGCCTGCACCGTGCCGAAGCCGAAGAGGTAGCGGGCGCCGGTGTCGGCGCTCGGCGAGATGAAGCCTTCGAAGTTGACTTCCGAAACCTGCTGGTAGACGCTGCCGTCGTCGCGCTGCATGTTCAGCAGCTGAGCGAGCTCGACCTTGGCTTCGGCCAGGAAATCCGGGATGGGGCCGCCGTGCTCGGGGATGGCCAGCGCCAGCCCGGCGAGCTTGTCCGGGGAGAGCTCCCAGGCGCGGAAGAGCATGCCCAGCGAGAACGCGGCGTTGTTGCTGTACTTGCCGTAGTCGCCGGCGTCATGCCAGCCGCCGATCACGTCCTTCACCGCACCGCTGGCCTGGTCTTCCCAGGGGATGGCGTCGTGCGTGTGGCATTGGTCGTGGGCGAAGGTCTTGCCGTCGTGCTCGAGCTCGACGGCGACGCCGCAGCGCTGGCCGTACATGCCCAGCATCAGCGTCTTCGTCACGTCGGTGTAGACATTGGCGTCGATGCGAAAGCTCACCGAACGCCCGACGCCGGGAACGTCCAGGTAGTACTCGCCCGGCTCGCTGAACGACGAGAAGTCGATGGTCCACAGATCCAGGCCGGTGTCGCCATCGTGCACGGGCCCGGTCGCGTTGCCGGACATGGCCTCCGAGTCGTCGGCGCGCATGAGGGAGAAGGTCGTCGCCGCCTGCAACACCACCGCCGCCTTGGCATGATCGGGCAGGAAGCCCACCGTGTTCACGTGTACGGTGGACGGGGGCTGGCACAGATCACCGTTCCACTTCTCGGTGCCGGATGCACACGACTGATCCACGCAAGCGGCGCAGCCGAGGGACAGGCCGACGGCCAGCAGGGGACGGGCGAGCAACCAGGTGAAAGACGGCATCCGAGAATGAATCGTCGTAGACCGCCCGCCGGGCTACTGCACCGTGACGTTGGCCAGGCAGTAGGAGAACGGTAGGTCCGTGGTCGCGCTGCTCGGCACGATGACGTCGAGTCGGGTGAAGAGTGTGCTGGACGTGGCGAAGTCGCCCTTGTTGTTCCAACACTGGGTGTTGAGCTTGTCGATGGGTATGACCTCGTTCAGCGGGCCCGCGTAACAGAAGAGATTGCCGTCCACGTCCTTGAGTTGCAGTCGCAGAGAGGAGTCCCCGCCCAGGGAGTCCGATTTTGTGATGGCAACCGTGAGGCTGTTGGGGATGGTGATGGTGCCGATAGGGGCAATGTCGCCACCATCGACATCGCTGGCGCCGCCAGCGACGAGCAAGTCTTGGTTGAGCTCGAAACCAATGCCCGCCACTGCATGATAGGTTGGATCCGCCGAAACGGTGCCCGCCGTGCACAGAGCCGATGGCCCCAACGCCGGTGAGCAAGTCCCTGCTGCCCCCTCTTGCCCTCCGGTGCAGACGGGCGTGCCGCAGACGATGGCAGTCGAGCCGCCTACCGCCGAGGTCCAGGCCGCGCCGTATCCGTGCAGCGGGCCCGCGGTGACGTAACTGTCACTGATGCTGAGTTGCCCGTCCGCGGTGGGGAGGCCACCGTCGCAGGACGGGCCCTGATTCGCCACCGGGGCCGTCGACGCGGTCTCGCCGTTGATGGTGACGGAGAAGCTGTTGCTGGTGAAGGGCATGCCGCCGGATCGCACCTCCATGCCGGCCTGGATTGCGTAGAGGTACCAGGAATTCTGGGCATAGCCTCGCTGGATTGCGTCTCGGATGAACGCATTCAGGTCCAGTTTGGTCACGGACGTCACCATCGGGGGTTTGAGGATGTAGTTCATGTAGTTCCAACTGGCGGAGGCCCCGCCGACGAGCATGTCGGCCGCCCAAACGTCCCAGGTGTATCCGGCCAGGCTCACGCTGCCGAGGTGGGTCTTCCAGCCATAGGCGTTGTTGTAGTCCAGCCAGATCATCAACTCGAGCCCGTTGGGGAATCCGCTGGCCGCGCAGTTGTTGTCGGGGCAAAACCAGAGGTCGTAGGACACGTTCCAGCGGTCGCTCGCGATACCCCCTGCGGAGAAATCCCAACTGCTTGTCAACGAGGAGAGCTGCCCGACCGGCTTGGGCAGAACGCTGGCAGGGGTGCAGTTCCCGTAGGAGCAGCCGTAGAGCACGTTGGGGAAGGAGGCGACGTTGTTCCCGCAGGCTGGAGGACCTTGGGTCACGGAGAAGGCGCCGGTGACGCTGTTCATCTCGATGCACTGGGTTCCGGGACAGGTGTCCTTGTTCCAATAGTTCGATTGCAGGACGTAGGAACCCACGGCTATGGTCGCAAAGTCGTCGCAGCTGCTGACCGTCTGCTCGGCCGGCCAAACCGGCGGAAGGGCGGCATCCACCTCCACGGGACGTGCTCCCATGCCGCCACATGCGGCGACCCCGGCAAGCAGAATGACGCCCGGAAGGGCGAAGGACATCCTAGAAGCGGCATGCAACCCAAACCTCGAATCCATTCTCCGATCCTTTCTGATTTCTACTTTCGTCGCCTTTGGCGGATGAGACTTCCGAGCTCCCCTGCCGAAGTACGCCTAGTAAACCAAGAGGTCATGCAATTTGGGAAGGTTGCATTTTGAGCATAGTCGGAGCATGCGTCTTTTGGCCTTCACCGAATCGCATCCGCAAAATGGCCGATAACAGATCTTGAGTCAACACCATCAACCTGCACTCCTTCCTGCTCCTCTCCACCCTACGTCACGCCTGCCTTCTTCGCCGCTTCCCAGAGAGCGTTCTGTTCCGCGGGCGAGGCCGCCTTGATGCTACGGCCTTCGGCCTCCAGCTTTTCTTCCATCCAGGCGAAGCGGCGGCCGAAGCGGTCGGTCGCCTCGCGCAGACTGTGCTCGGCGTCGAGGTCGAGCTTGCGCGCCAGGTTCACGACGGCAAAGAGCAGGTCGCCGAGCTCGCGGCGCATGGCCGCGCGGTCCTGGCTGGCGCACGCCTCGTCGAATTCGGCCAGTTCCTCATTGACCTTGTCGCGCACGCCCGCCGCGTCCGGCCAGTCGAACCCGACCGCGCCGGCTTTCTCGCCCGCGCGCATGGCGCGCACCAGGGCCGGGGCGCTGCGCGGGATGCCGTCGAGCGCGCCCTTCTTGCCCTGCTTCGCCTTCTCGGTCGCCTTGAGCTTGGCCCAGCTTGCCAGCGCCTCGTCGGCGTTCTTGGCGTGTACCTCGCCGAAGACGTGCGGGTGCCGGCGCACCAGCTTGCGCACGATGCCTTCGATGACGTCGTCGATGCCGAAGCCGCCCTCGTCGTGGCGCAGCTCGGCCTGGAAGATCACCTGCAAGAGCAGGTCGCCGAGCTCCTCGCGGTGGTCGGCGACGCTGCCGCTTTGCAGGGCATCCACCACCTCGTAGGTTTCCTCGACGAGATAGGGCAGCAGCGTGGTCAGGGTCTGTTCGCGGTCCCAGGGACAGCCGTCGGGCGCGAGCAGCCGCTGCATGAGGCCCACGAGCCGGGGCAGATTCGCGCCGGTCTGTTTGCCGGGCAGGGGATCCAGGTTCATCGCGGGCGGAGGTGTTTCTTCGGTCACGGGCTGGCAGTCTAGCCCGCATTTGTCACAGCTTCGAGTCGTGTCGCTGGTCGTGCGGCTGACTGCTGCCTGGTTCTTGGGCGGGCCTCGTGCTACAGAGAAAACACCAACCGTGAGTCATCGATCTTCTGATCCCTATCGTGGCAGTGGCGACGTCGAGTCCGACCGGGTGGTCCTCGACGACAACCGCGTGGCGCTGATGCTCTTCGGCGAGCGCAACGCCAACCTCAAGCGCATCGAGCTGGAAACCAACGCTCGGCTGCACTCCCGCGGCAACGAGCTGACCCTGATGGGCAGCGCCGACGCCATCGCGCAGGCCCGGCGCCTGGTCGAGCAGCTCTACCGCATGGCTCGCAGCGGGCGCCCCATCGGGCCCGAGGACGTGGGCCGTGCCGCCGAGGTTCTGCGCGGCGACGCCGGCGCCAACCTGCAAGAGGTCTTCTCGGACACCATTCTCGTCGGCAGCCGCGCCCGCCCCATCGCGCCCAAGGGCCTGGCCCAGAAGCGCTACGTGGACGCCATCCGCGAGCGCGACATCGTCTTCGCCATCGGCCCGGCCGGCACCGGCAAGACCTACCTAGCGATGGCGCTGGCGTTGCGCGAGCTCTTGGAAAAGCGTGTGAAGCGCATCGTGCTCACCCGGCCGGCCATCGAGGCGGGCGAGCGTCTGGGCTTTCTGCCCGGCACCATGGAGGACAAGGTTTCGCCCTACCTGCGGCCGCTCTACGACGCGCTACACGACATGCTTGATTTCGACCGGGTCGAGCAGCTCATGGAGCGTGGCATCCTGGAGATCGCGCCCATCGCCTTCATGCGCGGCCGCACGCTCAACGATTCCTTCGTCATCCTCGACGAGGCCCAGAATACGACGAGCGAGCAGATGAAGATGTTCCTGACTCGCTTGGGATTCGAGTCCAAGGCCGTGGTTACCGGCGACGTCACGCAGATCGATTTGCCCGACCGGCGGCGTTCCGGCCTCACCGAGGCCGAGTACCTGCTCAAGGACGTCGAGGGCATCGCCTTCTGCTACTTCACCGAGGTCGACGTGGTCCGCCACCCGCTGGTGGCCAAGATCATCCGTGCCTACGAGCGCAAACCGGCCGACGGCGAGCCCGGTCGGGGAGCTCCGGGGAGGCCCGAGAAGTAGCGGGCCCGGAAGGGCGCTAGCGATGGCTCCAGGGGAAGACCAGGCAAGCGCGGAACAGGCGGCGGCGCGAGCCCGCTACGAACGCGACGAGCTTCTGGCCATATCTCGCGCGCTTTCCTCGGAACGCGACATCCAAAAGCTGCTCGACCTCATTCTGCTCAAGAGCCGGCAGATCACCGGAGCCGACGCGGGCAGCGTCTACGTGCTCGAGACGCAGGACGAGGATGCGAGTGGGGCGGTGGCACCGGCGGTCACCGTGCCCGCGATCCGACAAGCCGCGCGCCGGCGTTCGGCCGCGCTCGGTGAGGGGCGCGACGGCAGCGCCGTCTTGCACTTCATGCTCTCGCAGAACGACTCGATGGCCGTCGATTTCCAGGAATCGCGGCTCAAGGTCGACGAGTCGTCCATCGCGGGCAAGGCCGTGCTCTCCGGCCGACCCAGCAACATCCCCGATTTCTCCGCGCTCGCTGCCACCGACAAGGGCGGCCTGACCCACAATCGCAGCTTCGATCAGAAGACCGGCTACCAGGCGCGCTCGATGCTGACCGTGCCCATGCTGTCGGCCATGGGCGACGTGATGGGGGTCATCCAGCTCATCAACAAGAAGCGCGCGCCGGCGAGCAAGCTGCGTGGCCCAGCCGACTTCGCCGCCCAGGTCGTGCCTTTCGACCGTCGCGCCGAGGAGATGGCGCTGGCCCTCGCTTCGCAGGCCGGCGTGTCGCTGGAAAACGCCATCCTCTACGACGAGATTCGCCGCTTGTTCGAGGGCTTCGTCGACGCCTCGGTGACCGCCATCGAGTCTCGCGATCCGACCACCTCCGGCCATTCCCGGCGGGTGGCCACGCTGACGGTCGCCTTGGCCGAGAAGGTCGATGGCATCTCCGACGGGCCGCTCGCACCCCTTCGCTTCTCGCGCGACGATCTCCGCCAGCTCGAGTACGCGGGGGTGCTGCACGACTTCGGCAAGGTCGGGGTGCGCGAGCAGGTCCTGGTCAAGGCCAAGAAGCTCTATGACTGGCAGCTCGTGGCGGTGGGCATGCGTTTTCGCTACATCCGCAAGGCATTCGAGACGGAGGCCTTACGCGCCCAGCTTGCGTGCATGCAGACGGGCGCAGCGGGAACGGACGAGCGGCTCGTCGCGCTCGACCGCGAGCTGGCGGCCCGTCTGGCCGGCGTCGACGAATGCTGGCAGGTGGTGCTGGCCGCCAACGAACCGACGGTGATGGATGGTCCCGCCCTGGCCCGCCTGGCGGAGATGGCGAACCTGACCTACCTCGACGAGGACGGGAAGACGCAACCCTATCTCACGCCGGAGGAACTGTCCGCGTTGCAGGTGGCACGGGGCAGCCTGACGCCGGACGAGCGGCTGCAGATCCAAAGCCACGTCGAGCACACCGTTGCCTTCCTGCGCACGATTCCCTGGGGCCGCAGCCTGCGCGGCATTCCGCGTATCGCGGGCGCGCACCACGAGCTACTCGACGGCAGCGGCTATCCCGCGAGCCTGCGCGGCGACGCCATTCCCGTCGAGGCGCGCATGTTGACCATTGCCGACATCTTCGATGCCCTCACGGCGGCGGATCGCCCGTACAAGGCCGCGGTGCCGGTGCCCCGCGCCCTCGCCATCCTGGAGGGCGAGGTGCGCGCCGGCAAGTGCGACGCCGAGCTCTTCCGCGTCTTTGTCGAGGCCGGAATCTGGAAGCGGGTAATGTGAGCAGGGTGGCTCTCGTCTTGCGGCCGGAGGTCCGGGGGATGCTCCCTCCGCCCCTGCGCCGAGCGCTTGCCGCTCGCCTGCGCGCGGCTCTCCGCCTGCTGTATCGATCGCGCTCGCAGGTCACGCTGCTGTTCACGGGGGATGCGGAGATCCGTGCGCTCAACCGGCGCTACCGCCAGCTCGATCGCGCGACCGACGTGCTCAGCTTTCATCAGCAAGAGCTGCGCGGCGAAACCGATCCCGCGGGCGACGGCGTCTTCCTGGGCGACATCGTCGTCTCGGTGGAAACCGCGCTCCGGCGCGCCTCCGGCCGCCGCCTGCCCGGCGAGCTGGCCCGCATCGCGGTCCACGGCCTCTGCCATCTCTTCGGCCACGATCATCATCGGCCGGCCCAGGCCAAGGCCATGCGCAAGCTGGAGAATCGCTTGTTGCGGCTGACCCGGGGCTAGAGCACCAATCGGGTTGAATGCCGAGTCATTCTCGAATGGTTCACCACGGAGGACACAGAGGACACAGAGACGGATGGGAAGGGCTCCCGGATCCGGATCCGAACCCTTCCCATTCCGGTCCGGGCTCTGTGTCCTCCGTGTCCTCTGTGGTTCATTCCTTCGGCTACCCCCGTCTGGCACAAAGGCCAGATTCTTCGGAGAAACCATCCCGTTCGGTGCTTTAGGGTTCCCGCACACCACTGTCGACCCCGGCGGCTGCGCTCTGTAGACGCGCGAGCACCCAGGGTGGCAGGTTGCCCATGTAGGTCTTGCCCTCGATGACGAAGGTCGGCGTGCCCTGGATCTGCAGGCGATTGCCTTCGTCCACGTCCAGGGCAACGGTGCGCGGGCCTGCCTCGCGCAGGCACGTTTCCAGGGCCTTGGCGTCCAGCCCGATGTCGCGCGCGATCTCGGCATTGGGGCGCGCGTGCAGGCTGCGGGCTTCGGCGAAGAGGTAGTCGTTGGCCTGCCAGAAGCGATTCTGCCGGCCGGCGCACTCGGCGACCATGGCGGCGAAGCACGCGTTTTCGTGCATGCGCGTCTTGATCGATGCATTGCAGCTCTGGTCGAGCGGATAGTGGCGGTGGACCAGCCGCAGGCGCGTGGGAAAGCGTTCGAGGAGCTCGCGAACCTGGGCGTGGGCCTGGCGGCAGTAGGGGCACTCGTAGTCGCTGAATTCGGTGAGAGTGACCACCGGCTGCTCGGCGCCGAGGAAATGTCCGCCGCCAGGCTCGATGCCGTTGGGCAGAACGGGCGCGGTAGGCTGGGTCCGGCTGGCCTTGGGTGCCGTCTTCCAGTAGTTCGGATGGGCAGCGATCAATGCGATCTTGGCCCCGCCGAGCAGCGCGAGCACGGCGAGCACGCGCAGCGGCCGGGCGCGCAGCACCCGCGGGAGCTCGGCCAAGGCCGCCCAGAAGCCGACGGGGCGCGCGGCCAGCAGCATGCAGACGAGAAAGACCAGATTGATGCCGTAGGTGGCCAGGCACAGGATGCATACCGCCGTGACCAGAAAGGCCGAGATGGCCCCCAGGATCGCGCTCCCAGCCGCGTAGATGAGCCCCAGCCCCACGCCGCAGCCGATGGCGAGTTGCGGCCGGCGGCTGCGCAGGCCCCACAGCGAAACCAGGGCCGCCACGGCGTACGCGAAGATGCCCCACGCGGCCACGGGTACGCCGAAGAACACGGAGTAGGGACTGTGCGCGACGATGTCGCAGTTCACCCTGCGGTCGATGGCGCAGAAGCTGTGGAATGTGGGATCGGTGTGGATCTTGAAGTGGATCTGCTCGAGCAGAATCGACAGCGACAAGCCCGCGAGACAGCAAAGCAACGCGACCCACCACGGCCAGCGCGCGACGCGGGTGGGCGGTGCGTCTTCGTCCGGGGACTGCCCTCGTTTCATCGAGGCCATACCCCTATCACAAGCCGGCCCCGAGGCACAGATTCGGGTTTTGGGGTTAGATGCAGACCCGGTTTCTGCCCGATCGCTTGGCGGCGTAGAGCATGGCGTCGGCGCGCTTCATGAGCTCGGCCGCGGTTTCATTCGGCTGCGCCATCGCGCAACCGATCGAAATGGTGACCCGAACGGGCGCGCTCGACGACTCGCGCAATCCGCTGGCCTCGACCATGGTGCGGAATTTCTCGGCCACCCTGCGTAGCTCGTCCTCGCGCACGTTGGCGATGATGGCCCCGAATTCCTCGCCACCCCAGCGGGCGACGGTATCGAGCGAGCGGCAATTGGCGAGCAGGGTGCGGGCTACCAGGTGCAGGACCTGGTCGCCGACGTGATGTCCGTGGCCGTCGTTGACCTGCTTGAAATGGTCGAGGTCGATCATCAGCACCCCGAAAGGCCAGCCGAAACGATTCAACTCGGCCAGGCGCCGATCGAGCTGAAGGTCGAAGTGGCGGCGGTTGGGCAAGTGGGTCAGATCGTCGATGAGGGCGAGATGGGAGAGCTCCTCGATGAGCTGTTCCTGCCGGCGGCCGAGGATCGTGCTGCGGAAGATCTCGACGGCGCCGATGAGCTGGCCTTGCTTGTCGCGCAGCGGCCAGGTCTTGATGCGGACAGGGATACGATGGCCCAGCTTGTGTTGCAGGTAGGCGTCCTGCTCGAACGGCGTCTCGCTGTTCACGGCGCGGTCGAGTGGGCAACTCTCGGCGCACAGCGTGTGGCCCGCCGCGTCCACGTGGCAGAGCCAGTGATTGCCGCACGGCTCGCCCAGGACGTCGTCGCGCGAAAACCCGGTGATCGCCTCGGCCCCGCCATTCCATAACCGGATGCGCTTGCTGCGATCCACGAAGTACACCCCGTCCTCCACCCGGTCGAGAATGATCTCGAAAATCGACATGTCGAATTCGAAATCAGGGGCGAGCGGCAGGCGAACCCTCGGCGTCGCCCAGTCCACCGCAATCGGGACGGGACGCGAAGGCTCATCGATGATCGCGGATGGAATGTCTTTGGCAGCCACGCAGTACTACCGTTCTCGGCAGATCTCGGTGATGGGATAAGCGGCAAGCGTTTCGTGCACCGATCCGCTTGCGTGCAGGATACTCTTGTAGAGCCGGAAGCAACCTACATCCCACTCCGTGCTGCGGTAGTTTGCATGCCGCGCTAGGAAGTGCGTCAGACTTTCGTCGGATTTGCCGGGAAACCGTGCCAGGGTGAGATGGGGGTGGAATTGCGTCCTCTCTTCCAGGGGCTCCTCGCTGCGCGAACGAGCTAGCGCGCTATCGATTTCGTGCTTCAGCCGGACCAGTGGCCCGGCCGGTTCGAGTCCCAGCCACAGCACCCGCGGTCTGCGGGTGGCGGGAAAGACCCCCACGCCGGCGAGAGCCAGGTGGAACGATGTCGCCTTCACGGTGGCCAGGTGCTGGCGAATGTCCGGCAACTCCTCGTCGGGGGTTGCGCCCATGAAACGCAGGGTGATGTGCAGTTGGTGGGGGTTGGCCCAGCGAGCGCCTTGCACGCCGGTGCACAGCGCGGCCACCGCGTGTTGTTCGGAGGCGGGGAGATCCACCGCGACGAAGAGGCGGAGCATGGATCAACCGCTTCCCAGCCGATCCGCGATGGCCCGCAGCGAATCGATGCTGGACACGTCGTGGGGCAGGAGCGGAACCGTCGTGATTTCGATTCCCGGCGCCTCGCGTGACAGGCGTTCGAGCTCCTGCTTCTGCGCGCGCGCGATCTTGGCGAGGAACTCGGCCATGCGGGCGAGGCAGGTCGTGGCGAGGTCCAGTTCCTCCTTGGGCAGGTCGCAGAGCGAGGGCAGCGACAGGAGGCTGGCGCGGAGGCTCGCGGCCGTATGGTTACCGGGTTCGGGCAGGGTGCGGTTCGCGATGAAGCAGCACAGGGGCGAGCCCGTCTCGCGCAGCCGGCGCGCGAAGTAGAGCGCCTCGCTCACGGCCGCGGCGGCCGGGGTCAAGACGAGCACGAAGCCGACGTCCGGCTGCTTGAGCACCGCCTCGATCTCACGTGCGCGCGCGAGGAAGCCGCCCAGCACTTCCCGGATGTCGAGCAGGAAGGCGCCGAGATCGTCGAGGAACTGGCTGCCCATCAGCCGGCCGGCGCGCCGGATGACCATGGCGCCGCCCACGCCCAGTCGTTTGAGCGAGAAGCGCTTCTCACGCGGATCGGGACGGGCGAACCACTGCACGGCCGGGCTGGCAATGGCCGTGGCCAGGCGCTCCGGCGTTTCGAGAAACTCGAGGGCGTTGGCGGTCGGCGGGGTGTCGAGCACGATGAGATCGTAGGCGCCGTCGCGGCGGATTTCGTAGAGGGCGAGGGTGGCGGCGTATTCCTGCGACCCGGTCAGGTTGGTCGTGACGCTGCGGTAGAGCGGATTTCCGAAGATGTGTCTGCGCAGCTCGGGGTCGGCCACCTGCTCGTTCACGAGCTGGGCGAACGCGGCCGAGGGATCGACGCGCATGGCGTGCAGCCTATCTGGCGAGGCGATGCCCAATGCCGCGGCCGTAGCGGCGGCAATCGGCGAGGGCTTTGCCCCCAGATTGGCCACGCCCAAGGCATCGGCCAGGCGCGGCGCCGGGTCAATGGTGCAGACCAGGGTCCGCAGGCCGCTGCGCGCGGCGATCACGCCGAGCGCCGCGGCCGTGGTGGTCTTGCCCACGCCGCCCGGGCCGACGCACACCACGGTCTTCTTGCTGGCCAGCCGGCGTTTCATCGCTGCACGCGCACCAGCAGCGCGGTGACGTTGTCGGGGGCGCCCATGCCGTTGGCGGCATCGACCAGCGCATGGCAGGCCGACTCCAGATCCGCCGGCTCGAGCGCGATGCTGGCGATGACGTCATCCGGCAGGCAATTCCACAGACCATCGGAGCACAGCAGGTAGAGATCCCCTTCGGCGTACGAATTCATATACACCGTGGGCTCGACTTCCGGCTTGCTGCCGAGGGCGCGCGTGATGACGTTGCGGTTGCCGAGGGCGGCAAGGTCCGCGGACGAGAACGCCGCTTGCGCCGCTCTCAGCTCCTCCGCAATGGAGTGATCGCGCGTCAGCCGCGAAGCGCTGCCGTTGCGAAAACGGTAGATGCGCACGTCGCCGGCGTGGGCGGCGACCAGGTGATCCTCGTCGAAGGTCAGCGCGGCGATGGTGGCGCCCATGCGGTACCACGCGGGATCCTTGCGGGCCTCCTCGCGGATCCGCTGGTTGGCCAGCTTGAGCCCGACGCGCAGCAGATTGACCGGCCGGGAATAGCGCGCGTCGAGGGGAAAGGGCCAGGTCTCGGACGGCGAATCGCGGTTCTCCCGGCAGAACGCCTCCAAGGCATCCACGGCGAGGCGCGCGGCCACCTCGCCGGCGGCGCGGCCGCCCATGCCGTCGGCCACCACGAAGAGGCGCTCGTCGAGGTAGAGACCGTAGACGTCCTCGTTGGCTTCGCGGACCTGGCCGGCGTGGGTAGCCGCCGCGGCCTCCAGGCGCAACGCGACCGGGGAGAACTGGTGCGACCCGTCGGGTATGGTTTTTGTCGAAGGAGTCACTTCAAGCTCTGGCCAGGGCATCGCGCCAGCGAGCCAGGGACCGCTCGCGCTCGTCCGGGGCCATACGGGGGTGGAAGACCGATGCTCCTAAGTGTGGCTGCTGCGAGCGGCCGCTTGCAAGTCCCAAGCCCTGCGCGGCCAGACGGCCAGCGCCGAGCGCGGTCGAATCGACCATGGCCGGCCGAATGATTTCCACGCCAAGAAGGTCGGCCTGCATCTGCATGAGCAGGCCGTTCACCGTGGCGCCGCCGTCGACCCGTAGGCGGCTGATGGGCCGACCGGCGTCCTGCTCCATGGCCCGCACCAGATCGACGTTCTGCAGCGCCATGGCTTCGAGAGCGGCGCGGGCGATGTGGGCCGCGCGGGTGCCGCGCGAGATGCCGCAGATGATCCCGCGCGCCTCCGGGCGCCAGTGGGGCGCGCCCAGACCGGCCAGCGCGGGCACGATGGTGACCCCGCCGGCATCTGGAACCGAGGCGGCCAGGGCTTCGATCTCGGAGGCGGACTTGATGATACCCAGGCCGTCGCGCAACCATTGTACCAGCGCCCCCGAGACGAAGACGCTGCCCTCGAGGGCGTAGCTCGTGCCGCTCGGGGTTTGCCAGGCCACGGTGGCGAGCAGACGGTGCCGCGAGGGGAGGGGCCTGCCGCCGACGTTCATGAGCAGGAACGAGCCGGTTCCGAAGGTACACTTGGCGTCGCCGGGATCGAGGCAGCCTTGGCCGAAGAGAGCGGCCTGCTGATCCCCGGCGATGCCGCTGATGGGGGTGCCGTCGGCGAGCCCGTCCACGTCGAGGGTCGTCGCCAGGTGGCCCGCGGAGGAGACCACGCGGGGCAGGGTGGCTGCGGGCACGGCGAACAGGCGGCAAAGCTCCGCATCCCAGTCGAGCTTGCCGATGTCGAAGAGCAGGGTGCGCGAGGCATTCGAGACGTCGGTGATGTGGCTCTTGCCGCCCGAGAGTCGCCATACGAGGAAGCTGTCGACCGTGCCGAAGGCGATGGCCCCGGATGCCGCGGCTTCGGGAAGCCCGGGCAGGTTGTCGAGCATCCAAGCGATCTTGGTGCCGGAGAAATAGGGATCGAGGAGCAGGCCGGTGCTGCGCTGGAAGATTTCTTCCAGCCCCGCCCGGCGCATGGCCGCGCAGCGGTCGGCGGTCCGCCGGTCCTGCCACACGATGGCCGGGGTCACGGCCCGGCCGGTCTTGCGCTCCCAGCACACGACCGTCTCGCGCTGGTTGGTGATACCGATGCCGGCGATGGCGCCGGGCCCGGCCTGCGCACGCGCCTCGGCGAGGGCGGCGAGCACCGAGCGCCAAATCGCCTCGGCGTCGTGCTCGACCCAGCCTGCCGAGGGGAAGAACTGCGGGATTTCCCGGTAGCCCCTGCCGCGCACGTCCCAGTTCTCGTCGAAGACCAACGCCGTCGTGCCGGTCGTTCCTTGGTCGATGGCGAGAATGAGGTTGCTCGTCATGTGGCCTGCCTATCATCGCACGCGCCCGTCTGGGTCGCATGGGTGGAGAAGAAGCGCACCACCGCCTCGCAGAGTTGGGTGCGCTCGACATCGACGGCGATGAGGTGCCCTGAACGGGGCAGCCACAGCCGTTCGACGGTGGCGGAGGCGAGGCTGCCCGCGAGCTCGAAGGACGCGCTCTGCGGCACGGTGTGGTCGCGCTCGCCGTGCGCCACCAGCGCGGGCACGTCGACGAGGGTGAGGTCGCGGCGAACGGTTTCTCCGAGGGACACCAGCTCGGCGATACCCGCGAGTGGCATCTCCACGAGAGCGGGATTCTCGTCGCGCACGTCGGCGTCGGTGACGTCGCTGCCTCCACGTTTGCGCAACGAGGCCAGGCGGCTGCGGCGCAGGAATGCGGGCAGGCGCGCGAAGCCATGCATCCCTGCGGCCTGCCATTGCGGCAACCGGAGCGGGACAGACATGAGCGCGAGGGCGGCAACCGCGCCGGGCCGCGTGCGAGCCAACCGCAGGGCCAGAAGCCCACCCATGGAGAATCCCGCGACCGCCACCAGGCCAGAGGGCACGGCGGCATGCAGCCGATCGAAGGCGGCTTCGGCCGAGGCGAGCCAGTCCTGCCAGCGGGTGGCCGCGAGGGCAGCCGGGCTGTCGCCATGACCGGCGAGCAGGGGAGCCGACACGGCGAAACCGGCGGCCGCGAGGGCGCGCGCCAGCGGAGCGACCTCGTAGGGCGTACCGGTGAAACCGTGCAGGCAGAGCGCGGCCGACCCCTTGCCGGGGATGAAGATGGGCGACTTGTCGCCGCCGCCGGGCACACGCATGGCGCGCACAGGCCCCATCATAGTGGCACCGGCGTGACTTGCGAAGAGCGCACCAGAAACCGAGTTTCACCGCAGAGGACACAGAGAACACAGAGTT
>PNBO01000075.1:7459-12566 GCA_003136095.1 Myxococcales bacterium | reverse complement strand
CGTGAGGAGCTGCTCCGGCCGTCTGCGGCCGGAGGCCAAGCGACGACCGAGAGCGACATGGGCGCGCATGGCGCGCCCGGAGACACGCGTAGGCGTAGCCGGGCTTTGCCCGGCGGAGCCAGAGCGCGGGAAGGGTTGGAAACCCTTTCAGGGTTTCCATTTCAACGTCCGGCGGGCGGGAGAAATTGCTCTCCCGTTGCAGCCGTCCGCTCGCCTGGAAAGACCGTCGCTGCCATCCGCACTAGCCCCGCCAAGGCCGGCGCGCTAGTGTGCGGGTCTTCCGCCATGGCCAACTTCATTCCCGACCGAGCCAAGTTCCTCGACCTTGCCCGGCAAGGCCGCCTTTGCTTCGTCTATCGGGAGTGGCTCGCGGACGCCGATACGCCGGTGTCCCTCTTCGCCAAGCTCGGGCGCGGACCCTATTCGTTCTTGCTCGAAAGCGTCGTGGGCGGCGAGAAGTGGGCGCAGTACAGCTTCGCCGGCGTGCGGCCGCGCGCGGTGATTCGCGCCAAGGGCAAGGATGTCGAAGTCCTGCGGCCCGACGGCAACGGGTTCTCCGTGGCGGAACGCCTGCGCGCGGACAATCCTCTCGACTATCTATCGCACGCGCTTAGCGACTTGCAGCCTGCGGTGCCGCCCGGCCTGCCGCGCTTCTTCGGCGGCGCGGTCGGTTTCCTGTCGTACGACATGGTTCGCCACTTCGAGCGCCTGCCCGAACGGGTGCCCGACGAGCTCGGCCTGCCCGACCTGTGCTTCGCCCTCACCGACACCGTGGTTGTGTTCGACAACCTGCGGGGCACGCTCAAGGTCGTGGCCTCGGTCGACGTGGCGGGCAAGGACCCGAGCAAGGCCTACGACGAAGCCTGCGCCAAGGTGGACGAGATCTGCGCCCGCCTGACCTCGCCGGCGCAGCCCCTGGCGCCGCTCCAGCTCGACATGGGCGCCACCGTGGCCGCCGCGCCCATTTCGCGGACCAGCAAGGCCGACTACCTGGCCGGCGTCGGCAAAATCAAGGAATACATCCTGGCCGGCGACGCCTTTCAGGTGGTGTACTCGCAGCGCTTCGACGTGGCTCGCGGCGATGTGGATCCCTTCGACGTCTACCGCGTCCTGCGCGTGACCAATCCGTCCCCCTACATGTTCCACCTCGAATTCCCCGAGGCGGTCGTGACCGGCGCCTCGCCCGAGGTACTGGTTCGCCTCGACGGCAAGAATGTCGAGGTGCGGCCCATCGCCGGGACGCGGAGGCGGGGCGCTACCGGGGCCGAAGACCTCGCGCTCGAGAAGGAACTTCTCGCCGACCCCAAGGAGCGGGCCGAGCACGTCATGCTCATCGATCTGGGGCGCAACGACGTGGGCCGCGTGGCCGCGGCCGGCTCCGTGCGGCTGGACGAGATGATGGTGGTCGAGCGCTACTCGCACGTCATGCACATGGTGTCGAACGTTAGCGGCAAGCTGCGGGACGGGCTGGCGGCCAAGGACGTGGTCAAGGCGGCGTTCCCCGCTGGCACGTTGTCCGGCGCCCCTAAGATTCGTGCCATGGAGATCATCGAGGAGCTGGAACCCGCGCGCCGCGGGGTCTACGGGGGCGCCATCGGCTACCTGTCCTATTCGGGCAACATGGATTTTGCCATCGCCATCCGCACCCTGGTCACCTCCGGCGACACCATCCACGTGCAGGCTGGGGCGGGTATCGTGGCCGACAGCCAGCCGGAGACCGAGCACGAGGAATGCGTGAACAAGGCGCGCGCGGCGGTGAGGGCGATCGAGCTGGTCCGGCATTCGGCGGGCGAGGCCCGGAAAGGGACGCTCTAGCCATGCTGCTGGTCATCGACAACTACGACTCGTTCACCTACAACCTGGTCCAGTACCTGGGCGAGCTGGGGCAGGACGTGCGGGTCGTGCGCAACGATGAAGTGACGGTTGATGAAGTCGCACGCATGTCGCCGGAACACATCGTAATTTCGCCAGGTCCGTGCACTCCGAACGAGGCCGGTATCTCGCTCGAGGTGCTGACCAAGCTGGCCGGCCGCATGCCCATCTTGGGCGTGTGCCTGGGCCATCAAGCCATCGGCCAGGCGTTCGGCGGCAAGATCATCCGCGCCAAGCAGGTCGTACACGGCAAGACCTCGCGCGTCTTCCATGACGAGCGCGGACTGTTCGCCGGCCTGCCCAACCCCTTCGAGGCCACGCGCTACCACTCCCTGATCGTGGAGCGTGGCAGCCTGCCCGATTGCCTGGAAATCACCGCCAAGACCTGGGACGAGGAGATCATGGGGTTGCGCCACAAGAGCCTGCCGGTCGAGGGAGTGCAGTTCCACCCCGAATCCTTCCTGACGACGGTCGGCAAGGACATCCTGAAGAACTTCATCGCCATGCAGGTGCGGGCATGAGTGGCGCTATCGGTCTACCGATCCGTGAGGCGCTCGCCATGCTCATCGCGAGCAAGGGCCTGTCGGCCACGGACATGGCCGCCGTGGTCGGTCAGATCATGGACGGCCTGGCGAGCCCGGCCCAGGTCGGCGCCTTGCTCGCGGCCATGCGCNNGGCGACGGCTCGGGGTCGGTGAACGTGTCCACGCTGGCGGCGCTCATCACCGCGGCCTGCGGCGTGAAGGTGGCCAAGCACGGCAACCGCGCGCTCTCGTCGCGCTCGGGTTCGCACGACGTGCTCGAGGCCATGGGCATCGATCCCGCGCCCGGGCCCGACCTAGCCCGCAGGTGCCTGGCCGAGATCGGCATCTGCTTCTTGTTCGCGCCGGTCTATCACGCCGCCACCAAGAACGTGGCTGGTCCCCGCAAAGAGGTGGGCTTTCGCACGCTCTTCAACCTGCTCGGGCCCATGACCAATCCAGCCGGGGCCCGCTACCATGTCAACGGCGTGTTCGCGGCCGACCGCTGCGAGTTCCTGGCGCGCGCCCACGGGCAGATGGGTTCCCTGCGCGCGATGGTGGTGCACGGGGCGGGCGGTCTCGACGAGTTCGCGCCCGCCGGTGCCACGCTGGTGGCCGATCTCGACCAGGGCAAGGTGCGCACCTACGAGGTCAGGCCGGCCGACTTCGGGCTGCCCGAGGCGGACCTTGCCGGGCTCAAGGGCGGCGAGCCGGCCCTGAACGCGAGCCTGTTTCTGGCCACCCTGCGTGGCGAGGCCGGGGCGAGCCGCATCGCCGCACTGATGACCGCCGCCGCGGGGCTGGTGGTGACGGGCAAGGCGGCCTCCTTGCGCGAAGGCACTGTCATGGCGGCGGACGCGCTCGACAGCGGACGCGCCCAGGCGATTCTCGAACGCCTGCGCGCGCTTTGCCCTTTGCCGGCCAAGCCATGATCCTCGACGATATCCTTGCCCAAACCAGGCGCACAATGGCGGCCAGCCGCGCTCGCGTGTCTGCCACCGAGATCGAAAAGCAGGCGGCTGCGTCCGCGCCGGCGCGCAGCCTGGCGCAATCGCTGCGCGTGGCCCGGGGCATGGCGTGCATCGCCGAATTCAAGCGGCGTTCGCCCTCCAGGGGCTGGATTCACCGCGAGGCCGATGTGGTGCCCGTGGCGCGCGCGTATGAAGCAGCCTCCGCGGCGGGGATGTCGGTGCTGACCGACACCCCGTTTTTCGGCGGCAGCCTTGATGACCTGCGGCGGGCGCGCGCGGCCAGCGGGCTGCCCATCCTGCGCAAGGATTTCCTCGTCGATCCGTACCAAGTGGCCGAAGCGAGGGCGGCCGGCGCGGATGCCGTCCTGCTCATCGTGGCGGCACTGTCGGACCGGGACTTGCATCTGTTGCTCGCGGAAACCGGGCGCTGGGGCATGGAGGCGCTCGTGGAAACGCACGATGCGGACGAGGTGGCGCGCGCGGTGGCCGCCGGCGCGAACATCGTGGGGGTGAACCACCGCGACCTCGGAACCTTCGAGATGAACATGGACCTGGCGGCTCGGATGCGGTCGCTGATTCCGCCGGACCGCTTGGTGGTCGCCGAGTCGGGCATCAAGACCGCGGATGACGTGCGGAGGCTGCGCGCGTCCGGCATCGACGCGATTCTCGTCGGCGAAATGTTGATGCAGGCCCCGGACCCGGCCGCGGCGCTGCGCGCACTGCTGGAGAAGGCATGAGCTTCCTCATTAAGATCTGTGGCTGCACGCGACCCGAGGATGCGGCGCTGGCATGCCTGCAAGGTGCGGGTGCCATCGGCATCAACCTGTGGAGTGGTTCCCAGCGCTTCGTCGAGGACAGCCAGGCGCGCGAGATTCTCGCCGCTGTGGCGCCCGGCGTGCTCAAGGTCGGGGTGTTCGTCAACCCGCACCCGCTGGCCGTGAGCGAGAGCATGGCGGAGCTGAGGCTCGACATGGTCCAGTTTCACGGCGACGAGCTGGCCGCGGCGTGGACGGATCCGCCCGGGGAGAGGATCATCAAAGCCATCCGGGTCTCTGGCGCGAAATCGCTGGCGGCTGCAGAGGGCTGGAACCCGCGCTACTTCCTTTACGATTCGCTTTCCCCGGGCTACGGCGGGGCGGGAAAGGTGGCGCCGTGGGACGTCGTGGCCAAGGGCGCGCGCCGGCCATTCCTGCTGGCTGGCGGCCTGGGCCCGTCTAACGTCGCCGCCGCCATCGCGGCGGTGCGCCCCGACGGCGTCGACGTGGCGAGCGGCGTGGAATCCAGGCCTGGAATCAAGGATGAAGCCAAACTCGCCGCGTTCATCGCCAACGCGCGGGCGGCGGCGGCGAAGCTTCCCTACGCGTAGGCGTAGCCGAGCTTTGCCCGCCGACTTCGTCGGCNNGGGCGGGTGGCAGGTGCCGAGTGCAGGGCTAACCCTTTCAGGGTTCCCATTTCAACCGATCAGCTTGTTCGACGGGCCGCGGCCTTCGCGCAGGACGGTGACCCAGTCGCCGGCCAGGCTGACCACGGTCGAGGGCGGGCCGGACAGCGACCCGCCGTCGAGAATGAGGTCGAGGCTGCGGCCGTACTCGCGCTTAATTTCAGCCGCGGTCTGCAGGACGTCGCCGGCTGGCGACTTGGCCGTGGCGGAGAGCAGCGGCTTGCCCAGCGCCCAGAGCAGCTTCTCGCACAGGGCGGTGCCGGGGATGCGCACGCCGATGGTCTGGCGATCTTCGTGGACGAA
>PNBO01000075.1:0-7453 GCA_003136095.1 Myxococcales bacterium | reverse complement strand
GGTCGCGCGGCCTTGTTGAAACCGCGCATGGTCTGGATGCGCTGGACCCCGTCGCTGTCGCCATAGACGCAGGCGAGGCCGTACAGGGTGTCGGTCGGCAGCGCGATGACGCCGCCGTTGTTGAGGACGTCGATGGCTTTTTGCAGGGCCTCGTCCTCGGGTTGAGACGGCGCGACTTCGATGATGGGGGCCAATGCTGGGTTAGTTGCGGTCATTTTGCCCATACGGGTAGCGCGGGATGGGCCGAGAAGCAAGCCGGTCCACGCCACGCGTCAGAAAACCCCAGGTTCCGCTGCCGAGCTCAACCGCCGGCCGGCTCCGCGCGATGCACCGGTCCATCCTGGCGGGCCCCCGGGGGAACCGGCGTGGTGAGCTCGTGGCTCGACAGACGTCCGTTGCTCCACAGCGCGCGCTCGACCACGGTGTGGAACGCCCGCAGCAAGTGCGCCTCGGTGGTCGGGCCTTCGAGAATGCCGAAGGCGAGCGCGATGGCCTCCAGCGTGGCGAGGCGGTTTGGCGTGTTCGGCTGTCGCAGCCGATGCCCGGTAGCCCGCGCGTCAGGCAAGGTCACCGCCGTTGCGTCGGCCACGCCCGGTACGCGGTAACGCACGCGCTTGGCCTGGCGCCACGTGCCGTCGGGAACGATGAGGGTGACGGGCTCGGCCGCATGGGCTGCGCGCCACTTGTCGAGAGGAACGGCGCCGGGGCAGGGGAAGAGGAAGAGCGGCGTGCGGCCGGCGGCGCAGGTCACGGGATCGTCGGGGGCGCCGTGCCGGCCACGCAGGCACAGCCGTGCGCCCTCGAGGCACAACACGGCCAACCGTCCGGTGCTGGTCGGCTTGCGTACTTCGTAGCGGTGGGCCACGACGATCAGCTCGGTCGCGACCGTCATGGGCGAAAGGACGTCGCAGGCGCACAGATCGGTGTGCAACCGGCAGCGCGGGCAACGGAGCGGATCGACGGTCAGGCCGCGGATGCGGTTTCGCATTGGAACTCCGCCGGGTGATCTACACTAGCCCCCTGCCGATGTCTGCCTGGCTACCCCTCGTTCTGCTCTTCGCGAAGCCGCCCATCCCCGACCCCGCCCTGCACAAGATCGACGTGCACATCGCGGGGCCGCTGGCCATGGTCGAGGTCTGGCGTGCCGTGGAGGCGAACGTGCGCACCGCGGGCGCCCAGCAGGTCGGTACCTTCTTTGATCTCAATCTGCCCGAGGGCGCCTCTCTCCTCGATTGGGAAGTGAGCGACCAGGGCGCGGCCACGCGCCTGGCGCCGTTGTCCGAGGTGGAGGCCAATGCCGGCTTGGCCGCCGCGCTCAAGATGCGCCGGCTGTCGCTGCCCACTCCGGCGGAAGAGGGCACCGATTTTCGCGTTCACGTCACTCCGATCGCCGACGGCGAGCGGGCGATTCTGCACTACCGTTTTTCCGCGCTCGCGGGGTGCAAGGATGGGCGGCTGGTCTTGCACATGCCTGACAGCCAGGAAGAGAATCCCGCGGCGGCCGAGGTGACCGTGATCATCGAGCCGCTGCCCGACGGGGTTCCCCTGGCCGAGGCGAGCCTGGCGGGGAAACCGGCCGAGTTGCGCGCTCCGGCGCGGAAGGCCGTCATGCGCGGCACCGTACCGGCGCGGCCGGCATGGGAGATCGGCTGGAGCTTTGTCAACCCCTCCGGCTCGCTGCCGGGCACGGCCGTGGCTGCGGCCGCGCGAGTGCCGGGCGTGAGCGCGGCCGGCGGTCGGGCGCGCGCGGTTCCGCAGTATGCGCTGGCCGGCCTTTTCTGCCGGGCCGACCGGGCCGCCCCGCAGCCGCCCCCTGGACGCGTGCTGCTGCTCGTGGATCGTTCCCGCAGCGTGGGGCAGGGGGGACTCTCGGCGGAACGGGCCCTGGCCCGGGAAGTGATCGAGGCTTTGCCGCCGTCGGTGGCTTTCGACGCCATTCTCTTCGGCGGCACGGCGGAGCCGGTGTTTGCCTTGCCCCGCATGCCGACGCGCGAGGCGCTGGACGGTTTCACCAACGCCGCGGATCCCAACCGGCTCGAGAACGGGACCGACGTGGCGGGTGCGTTGGCTCGTGCCCACGTCCTACTGGACGGCAACAGCGGCACGGAGCCGACGTGGGTCGTGCTCGTCACCGACGGCGCGCTTCCGGCCAGCCAGACCTTCGAACGCATGCAGACCGCCCTGGCGTCCACGCCTGGCCAAGTCCCCAAGGTGCTGGTCCTCCTCGTGCGCCAGCACGGCGACGACGAGGTCCCAGCGAGTGCGGTGGCCGAGTACACGCGCTTCGCGCGCAAGTTCGGCGGGATCGTGCGCGTGGTGGCCCCCGCCAGCCCGCGCGAGACGGCGCAGGGACTGCTCGCGGCGATGGCCAAGGGTGGGGATCTTCTCGACCTGCGCCTCGAGGGCGGCAAGATGAGCGACGCCTTGCCGCCGGGCCAGGGCGCGACCTTGGCGCTCACCACTCGCGCGCGTCTGCCGCGCGAGAAGCGGGTTCGCATCAGCGCCCGCGGTCTCCACGGCGAGGTGCAGGGGGAAGTGCTGCCGGCCTTGGTGAAGCGCGAATGGATCGATGCGCTGCTCGACAGCCACGCGGGCCGGCGGCGGGCGTGGTCAGGGGCGACGGGCGGGATGGCGGTCGCGGTTCTGCCGGGTCCGGCCGTGGCGAAAAAGCCGAGCGACGGCATCGTGCGCGGGCGCATGGATCCGGCGGTGCTGCGCAACGCGCTCGCGCTCGCCTTCATGCCGCGGGCGCGGGCCTGTTACGTGTCCCGGCGCGTGGCCAAGGCGGGCGATGCCTACCTGCGCGGCCGGCTCAAGCTGGAGCTGACGATCGAGCGCGGGGAGTTGCAGGACGCGGTAGTGCGGCAGTCGACCCTCGACAACCCGGACATCGAGAACTGCGTGCGCAACGCGGCCTGGGCCGTCGAATACCCGCGGCCCGAGCATCGCGATGCTCCGACCATCGCCAACCTGAACCTGGTTTTTCAGCCGCGCACGGGGCCAGAGGCGCGGCCTGATGCCGCCGCCTCGGATCGTGAAATCGAGCTCATCCTCGGCCCGCTGACCATCACCAACGACTTCACTGACCTTTTGGAGAACAAGCCCGCGGGAAGGTGACCTCTGCGTCCCTGGGGTGAAGTGCCGACTGGACTTGACCTGGCGCCTCCGCCCGTCTATAAACCCACGTCTTTCAAGAGGTTCGCACACCATGCCGCAGAAAATGGGCCTGATCGGCCGCAAGTTGGGGATGACCCGCTACTTCCACGACGACGGTTCGTCGCTCGGTTGCACTGTGCTCGAGATCGGCCCCTGTGTCGTGACCGGCCAGCGCACGCCCGAGAAGCACGGCTATGCGGCCTTGCAGCTTGGATTCGAGGAGAAGGCCACGCGCAAAATCACGCGCCCGCAGTCGGGCTATTTCAAGAAGGCGGGGCTCGAGAAACTGCCGGCCGTGGTGCGCGAGGTGCGCCTCGACGAGGTCGCGCAGATGAGCGAGCGCAAGGTTGGCGACGTCATCACCGCCGGACAGGTCTTCAAGGCCGGCGATGTGGTCGACGTGGTGGGTATCACCAAGGGCAAGGGCTACCAGGGCGTCATGAAGCTGCACAAGATGGCCGGCGACACCGACACGCACGGCACGCACGAATTCTTCCGACACGGCGGCTCCATTGGCTGCCGCCTGACGCCGGGTCGCGTGCACAAGGGCAAGCGCATGTCCGCGCGCATGGGCACCAATCATTTCACCTCCTCGGACCTCGTGGTGGTCAAGATTCTGGAAGACAAGAACGTCGTGATTGTGAAGGGCTCGGTCCCTGGTCCCATCAACGGTATCGTCGTTCTCAAGGGCAGCACGAAGAACGTGAAGAAGTACATCGTGCCGCAGATCCAGAGAGAGGTCGAGGCCAAGAACCCGATGAAGGCCTCGAAGAAGGCCGCGGCGGGCAAGTAGCAGCGTCCTCGGTTGGGCCAGCTGCGCGACCGCAAGCACCGGCACGATGCCTTTTTCCGCAAGGCGCGGAACGAAGGCTTCGCGGCGCGAGCCGTATACAAGCTCGAGGACATCGACCGGCGCGTGCGCCTGTTCCGCGCTGGCGCGCGCGTCCTCGATCTCGGCTGCCGGCCGGGGTCATGGCTGCAATACGCGGTCAAGGCCGTGGGCCCGCACGGGAAGGTGGTCGGTGTGGATCGGTTGCCACTGCCCGCGCCGGTGCCGGGAGCGCAGGTTATCGTCGCCGACATCTACACTTTGTCGGACGAAGAGATCCTGTGTGGCTTGGCCGCCTACGACGTGGTGCTGTCCGACATGGCGCCGGACACCACGGGCATCCGGGCCACGGATCAGGCGCGCTCGGCGCTTCTGGTCGAAGAGGCCCTGGCCCGCGCCGAGCGACTGCTGGCGCCGCTCGGCTGCTTCGTCGCCAAGATTTTTCAGAGCCCCGAGGTCGAGAAGCTGCGCAAGCGCCTGGTGCGCCACTTCACGGACGTCCGTCTGCTCAAACCCGAGGCGTCGCGCCAGCAGAGCACCGAGCTCTACCTGGTCGGCAAGAACTTCGGGACATTGTAATGTAATGGGAACCCTGGGAGGGTTCCCAAACCCTCCCGCGCTTTGGCGGAGCCGCGACGGGGCGCGGCCGCAGGCCGCGAGGGGCTGGGCGGGTTGGGTGGGGGCCCTAGCGCCGACGAAGTCGGCGGGCTAAGCCCGGCTACGCCTACGCGATCGATGGGAACCCTGGGAGGGTTCCCAAACCCTCCCGCGCTTTGGCTCCGCCGGGCTAAGCCCGGCTACGCCTACGCGATCGATGGGAACTCTGGGAGGGTTCCCAAACCCTCCCGCGCTCTGGCGGAGCCGCGACGGGGCGCGGCCGCAGGCCGCGAGGGGCTGGGCGGGTTGGGTGGGGTCCCTAGCGCCGACGAAGTCGGCGGGCTAAGCCCGGCTACGCCTACGCGATCGATGGGAACTCCGGGAGGGTTAGCTCTGCACTCGGCACCTGCGACCCACCCTGCCACCCCCTCGCTGCGCTCGGCCTCGCCAAACCCTCCCGCGCTCTGGCGGAGCCGCGACGGGGCGTGGCCGCAGGCCGCGAGGGGCTGGGCGGGTTGGGTGGGGTCCCTAGCGCCGACGAAGTCGGTGGGCTAAGCCCGGCTACGCCTACGCGATCGATGGGAACTCCGGGAGAGTTCTGCGCAGCCCTCCACACAACAAGCCGAACCCCAGCGCCCGGGGCCGCGATGGGGCAGGCACGAAATCATCGTTCCACGACCTCGCGATTCCTGGCGGAAGCCCCGCCCGCAAAACTCGGGCTGCGCCTGCGGGCGCTCTTGGCATATCCTTGACGACCATGGTATCCGAATTGTCCACTGCGGCGCCACGCATCCACGTGTTGCCGCAGACCCTCGCGGACCAGATCGCGGCTGGTGAGGTGGTCGAGCGGCCGGCCTCGGTGGTCAAGGAGCTCGCCGAGAATTCCATCGACGCCGGCGCCCACCGCATCGATGTCGAGATCGAGGCGGGCGGGCGGCGGCTCATCCGCGTGGTGGACGACGGCGGCGGTATGACGGCCGAGGAAGCCCGGCTGGCGTTGATCCGTCATGCGACTTCGAAGATCAGCTCGCCCGACGATCTATGGGGCCTTCTCACCTTCGGCTTCCGTGGCGAGGCGCTGCCCTCGATCGCGGCGGTTTCCCGCCTGACCCTGCGGACCAAGCGGCCGGGCGCCACCGCCGGGTTCACCCTGAGCTACGAGGCTGGCCTCGAGACCGGCAGCGGCGACGTCGGCATGCCCGAGGGCACGCAGATCGAGGTGCGCGATCTCTTCTGGAACACGCCGGCACGCCTCAAGTTCCTCAAGACCGAGGCGACCGAGGCGGCGAACGTCGCAGAAGCCGTGGTGCGCCTGGCGCTCGCCTATCCCGCGATTCACTTCCGCCTGCGCGGGAACGGCCGGGTGGTTCTCGATCTNNACCGGGGAAGAGGCCGGTGTCAGCGTGCGCGCCTTCCTGGCCGCGCCCGAGGAGGCGTCGTCCACGCCGCGCTCGACCTTCCTCTTCGTCGCGAAACGATTCGTGCGCGACCGCTCGCTCTTGCACGCGCTGGGCATGGGGTACGGCGAGCTTCTGGAGAAAGGTCGCTACCCGCTGGCCGCCCTCTTCGTCGAGGTACCGGGGCAGGAGCTCGACGTGAACGTCCACCCGCAGAAGCTCGAGGTGCGTTTCGCGCGTCCGCAGGAAGTGTACGGCGCCGTTCGCCACGTGGTCGGCGCTGCGGTCGCGCGCGCGCCATGGTTGCCGCCGGCCCCGTTGCGCGCCTACACCTTGCCGCCGGAGAGCCTGGCCGCCACGGCCGACCAAGCCGCCGAGGGGCGAGTCGCGACCCCAGCGCGGCGGGAGAGCCGCGGCTGGCAGGAGACCCTGCGGCCGGTTGCGCGCGCGCGCCCGCGGGAAACCGCCCAGGTCGATCCTGGCATCGAGCCGCTGGCGGAATCCTTGCCGCCCGACGCCGTACCGACGCCCGCTCCTCGCTCCGATGGCTTCTTCGGCAGTCTGGGCTACATCGGACAGGTACATCGGACCTACCTCGTCTGCGAGAGCCGCGATGAACTGGTCATCGTGGACCAGCACGCGGCCCACGAGCGCATCACCTTCGAACGCCTGCGCGCCGCTCACCGGCAGCGCCAGGTCGTCCGCCAGCGTCTGCTCTTCCCCATCCCCATCGAGATCGACGAACCAGCCATGGCCGCGGTTCGCGAGGCGGCGGCCCTCGATATGCTGGGCGCGCTCGGCTTCGAGGTCGAAGCGTTCGGGCCCAAGACCTTGCTCCTGCGCGCCGTCCCCGACCTGCTCAAGCGGGTCGATCCCAAGCCGCTTCTGCTCGACGTGATCGCCGGCTTGGCGAGCGACGGGCAGACCGGCGGCGCCGAGGCCAGCTTCGACAAAGTGTTCGCCACCATGGCCTGCCACGGGGCACTGCGCGCCGGCGACGCGGTGAGCGCCGAGGAGGCGCGCGCGCTGCTGGTGCAGCTCGATGGCGTCGACTTGCGTTCGCACTGCCCGCACGGCCGCCCGGTGCTTCTGCGCATGCCGGTGACCGAAATCGAACAGCGTCTAGGCAGGACCTGATGGACCCGGTCGTCGGCGCACCCTCGTGCCCGCCGCCCGTGGTAGCCATCCTCGGCCCCACGGCTTCGGGCAAGAGCGCGCTGGGCCTGACGCTGGCCGAGCTCTTGGGCGGCGAAATCCTCTGTTGCGACTCGATGCAGGTCTATCGCGGGATGGACATCGGCACGGCCAAGCCTTCCGCCGGCGAACGTGCGGCGATTCCCCACCACCTGCTCGACCTGGCGTCGCCTGTCGAGCAATTTCACGCCGCCGCCTGGGCCGCAGCCGCGCGGGGAATCGTCGCGGAGGTCTCGTCGCGCGGTCGCCTGCCCATCATCGTCGGCGGGACCGGGCTCTA
>PNBO01000050.1 GCA_003136095.1 Myxococcales bacterium | reverse complement strand
GAGTCGAAGTACTGCGCGAACTCGAAGGCGGTGGGCCGGAGGCGGGAGGGCTTGAGCTCGTTCTCTTCCTTCCACCAGATCCAGGTGTCCACCACTTCCTTGGCAAACACGTCGCCCTTGAGCAGGAAGGCGTGGTCCTTCTTCAGGGCTTCGAGGGCCTCATCGAGCGAACCGGGCGCCTTGGGAATGTCACGCAGCTCCTCGGGCGGCAGCTCGTAGATATCCTTGTCCATCGGTTCGCCGGGCTTGATCTTGTTTTGGACGCCATCGATACCGGCGAGCAGCATGGCCGCGAAGGCGAGGTACGGGTTGGCCATCGGGTCCGGACAGCGGAACTCAAGGCGTTTGGCCTTGGGCGAGGACGCCACGGGCACGCGGATGGCGGCCGAACGGTTGCGCGAGGAGTAGGCCAGGTTGACCGGCGCCTCGAAACCCGGGACCAGGCGGCGATAGCTGTTGAGGCCGGGGTTGGTGATGGCCAGGATGGCGGGCGCATGCTTGATGAGACCGCCGATGTAGTAGAGGGCGGTTTCCGAGAGGCCCGCGTACTTGTCGCCCGCGAAGAGGTTCTTGTCACCCTTCCAGATCGACTGGTGGCAGTNNCCGTTGTCGCCGAAGATGGGCTTGGGCATGAAGGTCGCGGTCTTGCCCCATTTGCGGGCCACGTTCTTGACCACGTGCTTGTACCACATGGTGTGGTCGGCCATGGTCACCAGCGGGCCGAAGACCATGGACAGCTCGGCCTGACCTGCGGTGGCCACCTCGTGGTGGAAGACCTCGACGGTGATGCCGATCTTCTCGAGGGTCAGCGCCATCTCGGCGCGGATGTCGATTTGGCTGTCGATCGGGGGAACCGGGAAGTAGCCGCGCTTGTAGTCAGGCTTGTAGCCGAGGTTCCCGCCCTCTTCCTCGTTGCCGGTGTTCCAGCGACCTTCCTTCGAATCGATCTTGTAGAACGAGGTGTTGGGCCCTTCACAGAAGCGGACCGAGTCGAAGATGAAGAACTCCGGCTCGGGGCCGAAGTATGAAATGTCGCCGATGCCGGTCTGCTTCAAGTATTGCTCGGCCTTCTTGGCGATCTGACGCGGGTCGCGGACGTACGGCTGGTGGGTGACGGCGTCCGCGATGTCGACGATGAGCGACAGGGTCGGCTCCTTGATGAAGGGGTCGATGACGGCGGTCGCGGCGTCGGGGATGCAGGTCATGTCCGATTCGTTGATCGCCTTCCAGCCACGAATCGAGCTGCCGTCGAAATTGAACCCTTCGCTGAAGGTCTCCACCTTCAACTTGTGGATGGGCATCGTCGTGTGCTGCCACTGACCTAGAAGATCCACGAACTTGAAATCGACGAGCTTGACTCCATTCTTCTTGGCGAACTCAAGGACCTCGGCTGGGGACATGGTGCGGTTTCCCTTCTGCGCGAATCGCGCGATGCGTTTTGGCTATGTCGGAGAGCGGTTAGAGAGCATCTTCGCCGCGTTCACCGGTTCGGATGCGGATGACCTCGTCGACGGGAGTCACGAAGATCTTGCCATCACCGATGTGGCCAGTCCGGGCCACGCTCATGAGGGCCTCGACCACGTCCTTGACCATCTCGTCCTTGACCACGATCTGGATGCGGACCTTGGGGACGAAATCCACGACGTAGGCCGAGCCGCGATAGACCTCTTTCTTGCCGCCGGTTCGCCCAAAGCCCTTGACCTCGGAAACGGTCATCCCCTGCACGCCGATCTCGCGCAGACGATCCTTCACGTCATCGAGCTTGAACGGTTTGATGATGGCTTCGATCTTCTTCATGGTGCACCGGCCGGATAGGGTAGACGGCCTTGCGGGTATCTTCAATGGTCTTCGTTGGTAGGGAAACCCTGGGAGGGTTTCCCTGCCTTCCCGCGACGGTTCGCGTCCGGCGGAGCCGGCCGCTTCCCACGCGACAAGGTCGGACGAAGAGTAGCGCGCCAAGGTTTCCGGCGTATTTCGCCCCGGCTAATTTGTGGTAAAGGTGCGCAATTACCGCTGGATCTCGAGGGCGCCGACCAGCTCGCAGACGTCGGAGATGCCATTCTGACGACAAAATTCCTCGACCTCGCGGACCACGCGTTCCGAGGAGGCGGGATCGATGAAGTTCTGCGTGCCCACCTGCACGGTGGTGGCACCCGCAAGGAAGAACTCGACGGCGTCGAGGCCGCTCTGGATGCCGCCGATGCCGCAGATGGGGATGCCGATCCCCGCGCGGTGAATCTGGTAGACCATGCGCAGCGCGACCGGCTTGATGGCCGGGCCGGAGAGCCCGCCCATGACCGTCGCCAGGCGCGGCCGGCGCGTGCGCGCGTCGATGGCCATGCCGGTGATGGTGTTGATGACCGAGACCGCGTCGGCGCCGTTCTCCGCGCAGGCCCGCGCCAGCGCCACGATGTCCGAGGTGTTCGGCGTCAACTTGACCCACAGCGGTTTCTCGATGACGTTTCGGCAGGCGCGCACCAGCTCGCCCAGGACGCGCGGATCGCGGCCGAACTCGATGCCGCCGGCCTTGATGTTGGGGCAGGACACATTCATTTCCAGGCCGTCGACGCCGTCCATCCAGCCCAGGCGCCGCCCGCACTCAACGTACTCGTCGAAGTTGGTGCCGAAGAAATTGACCAGGACTTTCGTGCCGCAGCTGCGCAGAAAGGGGAGTTTCTCGGCCTCGAAACCCGCCAGGCCCACGTTTTCCAGGCCAATCGAGTTGAGCATGCCCGATGCCGTTTCGCAGATGCGGGGGGCGGGGTTGCCGAAGCGCGGATTGGGCGAGATGCCCTTGGTCACCATCCCGCCCAGGGAAGCGAGGGGAAAGAGGACCGCGAATTCCTTGCCGTACCCGAACGTCCCCGACGCGGTGAGGACCGGATTGCGAAACTCGATGCCTCCACAACGCGCGATCAGCGAAGGGGGCGTGTGTTCTCCCGTGCCGTCGGCGGCAGGGGCGGTCATGGCGTTCCTCCGTTCGCGTGGCCGGGAGCGGGAGGTATGACCAGGTCGGATGCGAGGAACACCGGACCGTCGCTGCACGCGTAGCGAAAGGGCCGCGAACGAGCCGGGATGGCGCAGCCCAGACAGACGCCGATGCCACATGCCATCTGCTCCTCGACCGACAGGTGGCACTCGATCGCGTAGGGCTCCGCGATGCGCGCCACGGCCCAGAGCATCTCGCGCGGGCCGCAGGCCATGATACGCAGCTTGTGGCTCGGGTTGGCGGTGCGGTGGTGCTCGATGCGCGCTTCGAGAGCGGCTGTTACCCGGCCTCTGCGGCCGACCGAACCATCCTCGGTCGAGAGATGGGGGGCCAGGCCGAGGGCGCGCATCTCCCCGAGCAGGACGAGATCGCGGGAGGTTCGGCCGCCGTACATCATTTCGCACCGGTCGACTAGCCCGCGGCGGGCGGCATGTTCGGCCTGCATGAAGAGGGGCGGCATGCCGACACCGCCCGCGACCAGCAGGTCGAGGGTGGCGGGGTCCGGGTCCGGGAACCCGTTGCCGAGTGGCCCCAGAACCGAAACGCGCGTTCCCGGGAGCGCCGCCTCAAGGAGCTTCGTGCCGCGCCCGACCGACCGGCCGAGCATATCGGCGCGCCCTTCCGGAGCGACCGAGAGCAGCGACATCGGCCGGGGAAGCAGAGGATCGCGACCCCAGTCGCCGCGGAGCATTATGAACTGGCCGGGTCGACTGGCGGCGAGGGAATCACATCCCCCGAGCCGGAGCGAGAAGTAGCCATTGCCCAGTGCGCGATTTTCGATAATTCTTGCGTCAAAGTAGCGCATCAGTGTGCCTGGCCTGCCCTTTTACACTGTTTCAGCGTCACTTCGCCATGGCTGGACGCATCATGATCAAGAGTTAATGTCTTACGCAATTACATGGCAACAAGTATCTGAAATTGATTGGCTATTTTGAACAAACTCGAATACGATGGCGTTCTTTCGCTCCTCCGGTCGTGGGCAAATGTTCGGAATTGTTGCAGGTCGAAAGGTAACGTGTTACTAGGCGAAATCATACACGCCGGGGCGCAAACATGGACTTCATGTTCGAGGATGATGTCGACGAGGTAGGGTCCGACGTCGAGGCCTACTGCCCAAAGTGCAAGGCCGACACGACCCATGTCGTCATATCCAAGTACGAGGACGAGATCCGTCGCGTGCAGTGCAATCCGTGCGGCGACGTACACTCCTTCCGCAAGCCGCGGGGCGAGGCGGAGGAGGACCTCCCCGAGCCGGTGGCCGCGCGTAAGCGAGCGCTGCTCAAGAAGCTGACCTGGGAGGAATTCTTCGCCAAGCACGGCGAGAGGAACGCCAAGCCCTACGAGTTTCGCGACACCTATCGCGAAAACGCCATTCTCTTTCACCCGAAATTCGGCAAGGGCTACGTGTCCGAGGTCGTATCCGAAAGCAAGGTCGAGATTACCTTCCGCGACGCCCGCCGGATACTCGTGCACAATCGCAAGGACATCCCGGGTTCGCCGCTCGGCAGGGAGGACGATGGCCTGCCCTCCACACCCGTGAAGGGTGGCGCCAAGGGCGCCGCCAAGCCGGTCGAGAAGACGGCCGCGAAGGCCATAGCGAAGAGCGCGCCAGCCGCCAAGCCAGTGGCTAATAAGCCCGTGGCCAAGAAGCCCGAGGACAAGAAACCGACGGCTGCAAAGCAAGCTGTGAAGCAGCCGGTGGCTGCCAAGCCCGTGGCCAAGAAGCCAATGGCTGCGAAGCAGCCCGCGAAGAAGCCTGCGGCCAAGAAGCCTGCGGTCAAGAAGCCCGTGGCCAAGAAGCTCGCGAAGAAGAAGCCCGCGGCCAAAAAGCCCGCGAAGAAGAAGCCCGTGGCCAAGAAGCTCGCGAAGAAGAAGCACTAGCCTTCTATCTAAGCGCTAGCACGAAGACGTCGTAGAAGGCGTGGGTGTACACGGCGACGGCGAAGCCGCGTAGCTTGAAGAGGGTGGCGAACGCAATCCCCGCCAGCGCGCGGAACGTGAACGAGCCGAAGCTCCAGGGGTCGCCGGTCGGCGGCAGGTAGTGCGCGAGCGAGAAGATTGCCGACGAGACCAGGAAGGCGCCGAGCACCGCGGCCCAGCGACTCATGCCCAGCAGCTTGTTGAAGAGCGCAATGCAACCTGAGAGCAGGCCCAGGCGGAAGACGGCTTCTTCGTACACACCCGCGCCCAGCGACATGACCAGCCGGGTGAGCAAACCCTGCTCCGGCAGCCCGGCGGCCAGGGTGGGCGAGATGCCGAGCACCTTGGTCATCACCAGGACGATGAGTGACCCCATGGTCAGCGCATAGATGGCGCTTTCGAGGACGACGGGCAGGAAGACCTTGCCGTTGAACTGCTGCGTGTGCTTGAGCAAGGCGAGCCCGAGAGCAAAGCCGAGGACCACGGCGGCGAGGAAGACCAAGTAGCCCGAACGCGTCAAGCGCAGGGACGCGAAGAGCAGGGTGGTCACGAAGTCGGCCCCGTTGAGCATGGGCAGCGTGAAGAGGACCCCGACCTGGTAGATGATGAAGAGCGGAAAGACCAGGATGAGGCTGGTGAGGAGGTTCCTCGGGCTGTCTTGCTGCGCGGCCACGATGGCTACTTCCAGTCGGCCTCGGCCCGCGCGTGGGTTGGATCGGCCGTGGGCCCGTTCGCGTTGCGCACGGAGATGCCCGCCCGGCCAGCCCGCGCCGCCGCGCGGGAGGCTCCGGGAGACTCGGCGGGCGGTTTCACGATGGCGGAGACCTCGCGCGAGGGATCGAGGTACTTGCGCGCGACGCGGGCGACGTCGGCCACCGACACCTTCATGATGTAGTCCCCGTACTGCCGGTAGGCCTTCCAGCCCTGGCCATAGGCTTCATGGAAGGCCAGGGCCGCGGCCAGCGCGCTCTTGCGCTGCAACCCGATGGCATGCACGCCGATGAGGTAGCGTTGCGCGCGGGCGAGCTCTTCCGCGGTGATGCCCTTTTGGGTGACCTCACGCAGCTCGTGGCGAACCACCTTGATTGCCTCGTCCAGGTTCTCCGGGCTCGATGCCAGGTAAACCGCGAAGTACCCGGGATCGAGTCCTTCCACCGAGAAGGCGCTGACTCGGTAGGCGAGCGCGCGCTTCTCGCGAATCTCGGTGAACAGCCGGCCGCCCTGTCCGGAAAGCACGTAGGCGAGCACCTCGAGGGGGAAGCGATCCTCGCTGGCAAAGCCGACGCCCTGGTAGCCGAGCACCAGGTGCGACTGTTCCTTGGACATAAACTTGAACACCTGCGCCGGTTCGGCGCGCACGGGCTCGGAGGGAACCAGAGGTTTCTCGAGGGTCTGTTCGGGCGAATCGCCGAAGAGGGCGGCCACCTTCGCCCGCACCCGTGCGGGATCGACGTCGCCGACTACCGCGATGGTCAGGTTCGAGGTGCTGTAGCGCTGGTGGAAGTGGTTGAGCAGCTTGCGCCGCGAGAGCCCGGCCACCGATTGCGCGGTGCCCATCAAATCGAGCCGGTAGGGATGCTTGCCCCACATTGCCGCGTGGAAGAGCCTGAACGCGACCTGCCCGAGGTTGTCCTCCTGCGCGCGGATGTCGTCGAGCACGATGCGCCGTTCTTTCTCGAGCTCATCCTCCGGGAAGGTGGCGTTGCGTAGGCAATCCGCCACCAGATCGAAACCCCGTTCGAAGTAGCGCGAGAGGAATTCGGCTTGCAGCCCCAGGCTGTTGCGGCCGGTGTACCCGGTCAGCGCGCCGGCCATGCCTTCGACCTCGTTCATGATCTGTTCCGCGCTGCGGGTCTTGGTGCCGCGGGTGAGCAGGCCGGCCAGCAGGTTGGAGATCCCGTTCGAGCGATCGTCCTCGTAGCGCAGGCCACCGACCCAGGTCGCGCGCAGGGCGACCACCGGCACCGAGGCGTCGCGCAGGATGAGCAGCTTCATCCCGGAGGGAAAGACATGGCGGATCACCCGATCCACGTCCGGCGTGGCGGCCGCGGCGCGGGCAAAGCGGGCGTTCGCGCGCGTGTCCGCGCTCTCGGCCACGGCCCGCAACCGCGCGATCACCTTGTCCACCTTGGCCGGCTGCTTGTTCGCCATCCGCTCCGGCACCTGCGCGTAAATAGAGAGATGGGAGGGGCGCAGGTACTCGGCGGCGATGCGGCGGAGGTCGGCGGCGGTGGTTTTTTGCAAGGCCGCCAGGTAGCGCTCCTCGAAATTCGGATCCCCGGCGATGGCGGAGAAGAATCCCAGCTTGCGCGCGTAGCCCTGGACGGTTTCCTTGTCGAAGACCCGATCGCTCTCCAAGATGGTCTTGGCCTTGGCTAGCTCCTCCGCCGGGATCTCCTCGAACGCCAGTCGCGCCACCTCGTCGAGCATGGCACGGGTGGCGTCCTCGAGGCGGGCGGCGGGCAAGTTTGCCGCGATGACCAGCGCGCCGGGATCGCGCGCCGAGAACAGGTACGCCGAGGCACTGGTCGCCAGCTGTCGATTGCGTACCACCTCGAGGTTGAGGCGCGAGCTGTCCCCCTGTCCAAGCAAGACCGCGAGGAGGTCGAGGGCCGCGATGTCGGAATGGTTGATGGCGGGCGTCCGGTACCCGAGGAGAAGCTGCGCCTCCTTGACGTCGCGGCTCCGGCCAGCCACCCGCAGCGAGGGTTGCCCGGGCTGGGCCGGGCGCGTCCCGGCCGCGATCCCGCGCGGCATGGCGGCGAAGGCCAGAGCGATCTTCTTCTTGGCCGCGTCGGCGTCGAAATCGCCGACCACCACCAGAGTCACGTTGCTGCCCACGTAGCAGTGCGCGAAGAAGGCCAGGATGTCGTCGCGACGCAGCTTGCGCACGGTGCTTTCGCTGCCGATGATGGGCCGGCCGTAGGGGTGCACGTCGAACACGGTCTGAAACAGGCCCTGGCCGGCCTGGCGTTCGGGATCGTCGATGCCTTGTTTGATCTCCTCGAGCACGACGTTGCGCTCGCGTTCGAGCTCGCCGGCGTCGAAGCTGGAGTTCATCAGCGTGTCGGCCAGGATGTCGAGGCCGGTGTCGAAGAAGCGGCTGGCGAGGACCAGGTGGTAGACGGTCTCGTCGTGGCTGGTCCAGGCGTTGATCTCGCCGCCCGCGCTCTCGACCTCGCGGGCGATCTGGCCGACGCCGCGCTTCTTTGTGCCCTTGAAGAGCATGTGCTCGAACATGTGGGCAATGCCGGCCAGCTCGGGCGGCTCGTCGGCGGAACCGATCTTCACCCAGGCTTGGAAGGCCACCACCGGGGCGGCGTGATTCTCTTCGAGCACCACTTCTAGGCCATTATCGAGTTTGAATACCACGCGCCTGAGTCTCCCTTCCGCGTCCATGGTTGGCAGGTGCCCCGCCGAGGAGCCCGCGAGTCCCCCGGCGCAGCCGGCAAGAACCCCGAGGACAGAGCAGGCGAGGGCAAGCTTCACCGAGTTACCGTAGCACGGCGCGCGTCCGGCGCGTGCTAGAAGAGGGGCATGACGGATGCCGTCCGGTGCCCCATCTGCAAGCGCGAGATCCGCGCGGAGGCCCAGGCCCCCAGGCCGTTCTGTTCGGCGCGCTGCCGCGTCGTCGACCTGGGAAGTTGGCTGGAGGGGCGATACCGCATCGGCAGCGCGGCCGACGAGGTCGAGGACGAGGCGTCGCCCGGGTCGGACGAAGAGGGCCGGAAGGGCGATTCATGAATCGCCCCCCATAATTTTGTGGCGACGTCCCCGGTTCGTGATAATTTTCGCGGCCCTGACGGCGGGGCGTGGCGCAGTCTGGCAGCGCGTTCGGTTCGGGACCGAAAGGTCGGAGGTTCAAATCCTCTCGCCCCGACAGACACAACTTTTCCGGCTCGTTTGACGAAGAACCAGTATGCGACTCGCATACTGGTCTGCCGCCCTGGCCGCGGGATGTGCTTGCGGCGTCCTGGCCGGACCGCTCCCGGCCCTGGTCCTGGCTGTTCTCGCCTCCGCCACGCTGACCGCGCTGGCGTGGCTGCGGGCTTGGAACCTTGGCCTCGGCGTGCTGGCCCTTCTGGCGGGGCTCGGGTTGGGGTGGCGGGAGGCATCGTTCGCCACGGCCGCGGCACCGGTGGAAGAAGACAAGAGCGTCGAGATCGTCGGCCAGGTCGTGCGCGGCTCGGACGTGGCGGAGTCAGGCGCGGCGGCCGCCGCCGCGGACGGCAGCGGGGAAGGCGGGGGCTCGCCGGCGGCTCGCCGCTCTCACCTGCGCCTTGCCGTCGAGACCGTGGACCGGCAACGCGTCCCGGCCGCTCTCTCGCTCACGGTTCTCGATGGCGTGCCTGCTCTTGCGCCGGGCGACTGGGCGCGCTTCTCAAGCCGCCTCTATGTGCCGCGCGGATTCGCCAATCCCGGCCTGCTGGACGGCCGACTGCTCGCCCGCGGCCAAGGTATCGACTTGCTCGCGTGCGTGCGTGGCCCGTCCGAGTTGGAACGGCTTCCGGGACCGGCAGGCCCGCTTGCGCGCGCGCGGCGATGGGCCTTCCAGTTGCGCCAGGCCATGAGTCGTGCCATCAACCAGCGCCTGGCCGAGCCGGCGGCGGGGTTCGTGCGCACCATGGTCGTGGGCGAGCGCACCGACGTGCCGGCGCGGGTCGAAGACGGTTTCCGCGCCGCGGGCGCCACGCACGTGCTCTCGGTTTCGGGCCTGCACCTGGCGGTGGTGGTGGCGCTGGTTTTCCAGTGCCTGAAGTGGCTCGCAGCCCGGTTCCCCTCGTGGGCGCTTCGGATTCCGCCCAAGGTCCTGGCCTCGGCGCTGGCGCTGCCCGCGACCGCCTTTTACACGCTCCTCACCGGCGAGGCGATTGCCACGGTGCGATCCGCGATCATGGCCTCGGTTGTCCTCGGCGCCGCGGTCGTCAATCGGCCGCTCTCGCTGGCCGCCAGCATCGGCGCGGCGGCCTTGCTCTTGCTGGTCGATTCGCCCGCCGCCATCCTCGACGTTTCCTTTCAGCTCTCGTTCGCCTCGGTCATCGGGCTTGGCCTTTTCGCGCGCTGGCTGCTCCCGCGTGGCCCCGCGCCGCGGGTCAAGGGATGGCGGCGCGTTCTCCCCTGGCTTTCCCGATCGCTCTCCGCCAGCCTCGCCGCGTGCTTGGTGACGATGCCGATCGTCGCGCACCACTTCGGCGAGATCACGCCGGCCGCGCCGCTCGGCAATCTGATGCTGGTTCCTGTGGTCGAGCTCGTCGTCTTGCCGTGCGGGCTTGTGGGTGCTCTGCTCGCGCTCGTTCATTCTTGGCTGGGGGCGCTGCCGCTCCTTGCCGCGGGCCTCGCCTCGCGGCTCGCGCTCTTGGTGGCCGAGCTGTTTCGCCGATTCGCGCCGGTGCTGCTGGTTCGCTTTCCCAATGGTCCGGAGACCTTGCTGCTGGTCGCCGCCGTTGCTTGCCTCCTGCAGGCGCTCTCCGTCGCGTCTCGTCAACGGCGGCGGTGGCTCGTGGCGGCGACCGCGGCGGCGGCGCTCGCGGTGACAAGCCTCAGCGTGCGCGAGGCCATGCGTCGCACGCGCGACGATCTGCGCGTGACCTTCCTCGATGTCGGACAGGGAGATGCCGCGCTGATCGAGGGGCCGCGCGGGTTCACGGCGCTGGTCGACGGCGGTGGCCGCTACGATGGCAGTTTCGACACCGGCGCGCGCATCGTCGAACCGGTGTTGCGCGCCGCCGGCATCACCAAGCTGGACCTGGTCGTGCTCTCGCATCCGCATCCTGATCACATGAATGGCTTGTTCCGCATCATCGAACGTTTCCCCGTCGGGGCTCTGTGGACCAATGGGGACGATGGTCACAATCCCGCCTATCACAAGCTCATCGAGTCCGCCCGGGAGCGGCGGGTGCCGGCCCCGGAACCGACGGTGCTTGTCCAGGCGGGACTGCTCATCGAGGCCATGGGCCCTAGACTGGAGGGGCGCATCGGGGCGCCGCCGGGGTTGGGAACGAACGACGCCTCCCTGGTGGTTCGCCTCATCTTCGCCGGGCATCGCATCTTGCTCACCGGAGACATCGGCGATGAAGGCGAGGCCGAGCTGCTCGATCAGCACGCGGCCGGGCTCGACCTGGCGGCCGACGTGCTCAAGGTCCCCCACCACGGCAGCCGCCACGCCTCGAGCGTGCCATTTCTCGACGCCGTGTCGCCAAGGTTGGCCGTGGCGTCTGCGGGCAGGTTCAACCGCTTCGGCCTGCCCAACCCCGCCGCGCTCGCCCGCTACGCCCAGCGGGGCATCGGGGTCCTACGAACCGATCGCGATGGCGCCGTCAGGGTGACGGTGGATGAGCTGGGTGGCGTACGCGCGGCTTGCGAGCGCGGCTGCGGGCCCTGGCGAGAGCCGACCACGGGCGGAATGACGGCCACGACCACGGGCACGACCACGCCACGACCACGGCCAAGACCACGGCCAAGACCACGACCACGGCCACGACCACGGCCACGACGTTCTGCGTGTATCGCGGGGGCGACTACAAGGGGGGCGGGATCAGCTCTCGGCGTAGAGTTTCAGCTGTTCGCCCACGACGCCTTCCGTCAGTCCGGTGCGCAGTGCGTCTTGCAGGCAGTCCGCGAGGGTAACCTGCATGTCCTCGACGCCGCCATCTTGCATGATCTTGTTGAGCAGAGCGCGTGATTCCGGAGCTTCGTCACCGCGGAGGAAGTCCTTGACCATCTCGATCGTCAATTCGCCCGAAAAGTCGAGCATCGCGTGGTCGAGGAGATAGGCGATGAGTTGTTTCACAGGAGCCTCCGGAGAGTCGCGTAAGTGCCGGCGGTTTTTGTCCGACGGCACCCATTGCGGGAGTTGGAAAGAACCCTTTTAGGGTGCTTTCTTGAATTGGTAAGCGGATCAATGCCAATACCTCGTAAAAGTGGCGAAAATCAAGGATATTGGGACTCTGCATGGACGATTTGTATGTCGCGCACCGACACTTGACTACTCACGATCGACGCCTGCGGCGAAGCGCTGCGGAGGGGCCATCTCTGCCGCGCGAACAGGTTGCGCGATCTACCTGCCGGGTCATCCGGTTCTTGACTGATTTCCAAGATTTCTCTACCGTCCAGGGCGTGCCGCACCGTCGCCAGTTCCGGGCGCTCGCGCTGGGTCTACTCTTCCTTCTCGGTTGCGGGCCTATCATATATGTGAAGGACGTCAGTCCGCGCGCAGCCGCTGCCTTGAATCAGGCCCGGTCCGATCAGGCGGAGCAGTACGCGCCCTACGAGTACACCAAGGCCAGTCTCTACTACGACAAGGCCCGGGAGGAAGCGGGGCACGCCTATTTCCAGAATGCGGTGGAATGGGGCCGGCGAAGTCAGGACTGCTCCGGGCGCGCCTCGGCGCTCGCGCGCTCCGCGCAAGCCAAGCACGTCGACGAGTCCCAGAGGCCAAATCAGTCTTGCGGTGAGCCGTGAGCCCATCAAGACGTTCGACGCAATTGTGCCTTCTCCTCCTCGCGCTGGCAGGCGTGGTTGGTTGCGCGGGCTCGGACCTGGCGGCTCGTGTGGGCAAGGTGCGCGAGACGCTGGTCACGGCGCGTGGCAAGGGCGCCTATCGCTGCGCTCCCCGGCAACTGGCGAGCGGTGAAGCCAACGCGGAATTCGCCGAGAAAGAGTTCGGCAAGGGCGAATACTTCAGGGCCAAGGACCACCTGGAAACCGCGCAGGCCTCCGCGGAGGAGGCCTTGCGCCTGTCCTCCGACGAGCGCACCTGTCCCAAGGCCAAGCCCGCGCCGCCGCGCCGGCCGGAACCCCGGCCGGATCCTCTTGCCGATCGAGATCACGACGGCATTCCGGATGTTCGCGACAAGTGTCCGGACGAACCGGAAGACAAGGACGGCTTCGAAGACGAGGACGGTTGTCCCGATTTCGACAACGATAAGGACGGCATCCCCGACGCCAAGGACAAGTGTCCGAACGAGCCGGGACCGGCGTCGAACGACGGCTGCCCTCCGAAGTTCGAGTTCATCAACGTCACGCAAGAGAAGATCGAGCTCAAGCAGGCCATCTTCTTCCAGACGGCCAGGGCGGTCATCATGTCGAAGAGCTTCGGCCTGCTCGACGAGGTTGTCGCGGTCCTCAGCGCGCGCCCCAGCATGCGTGTGCGCATCGAGGGACACACCGACATCCGGGGCACCCACGCCTACAACGTGCGCCTGTCGCAGGCGCGTGCCGATTCGGTGATGGCCTACCTGGTGGGCAAAGGAATCAGTAGTGATCGAATGGAAGCAAAAGGGTATGGTCCAGACCAGCCGATCGACAACAACAAGACGGCAGCGGGCCGCGAACGCAACCGTCGTGTCGAATTCATGATCACGCAGCAATAGGAAGGAACCGTTACCATGGGCACAAAGGAACTCGGGTGGCCGGCCGCAGGGCTTCTTGCGGTCCGATGTCTCGCACTCATGCTGAGTGTCTCCACCGTCGTCGTCACGCTCGCGGCCGGCAGCGCGCAGGCCGCCGACCCCAAGAAGGCGCGTGAGAAGATCGTCGAGCTCAACAAGCAGGCCCTGCTTTCCTATGAGGCCAAGGACTTCGAGACCGCCAGGGATCTGCTGACCAAGGCGCTCAAGGAAGCCAAGGTGGCGGGCCTGGAAGACGACAAGATGACCGCGCGTACCTACCTGCACCTGGGCGCGGTGTACTGGGTCGGCTTTCAGGACCAGGCCGTGGCGTTGCAGAACTTCTCGCTCGCCAAGAAGATCCGTCCGGACATCCAGCTCACGCCTTCCATCGAAACGGCGGATTTGAAGTCGGTCTTCGACATGGCCGCGGCCGAGGTGGAGCCAACGCCGGCGCCAGCCCCCGGCAGGCCGGTCGCGCCGGTCAGGCCGCAACCCCGCGCGCTTCCTCCGGCCGCCCCCGCCGGCCCGCGCCTCATGGGCGACGACGGCGGCGAGCCCGATCTGCCGGCCGCCATGTCCGCTCCCCTCATGTGCACGGTGCCGCAGGACTTCGTCCCGCCCAACAAGGAGCTGACCATCCGCTGCGCCTTGAAACCAGGCATCAATGCCAGCAAGGGCGTGCAGATTCACTACCGGGCGCCGGGGGTCGAGGCGTATCAGGCGCTGGGCATGCGCAAGACCGCCAAGGGCTGGTACATCGTTACCCTGCCGAGCAACGTGATGAAGGCGGGCACTCTGCAGGTCTACTTCGACGCGCGCGACACCGCCGACAACGAGCTGGCGAGCAACGGGCAGATCGACAGCCCCTCGGTCATCGAGGTTCGCAAGAAGGGCTCGGGCAAGAGCGGTCGGGGCAGGGAAGAAGGTGCCTTGGACAAGATCAATCAGCAGGCCATGGACGAAAAGTACGAGGCCGGGCTGCACCGCCGCCGCGAAGGCGCCTTCTGGATCGGCGTTGGGGGTGGCGCCGGGTGGGGCTTCGTGCCCGCGGGGAATCTGGAGTGGGAGAAGTACAAAGATGCCCAGCAAGTCCAAAGGTCGGTCAAGGTCAGCGCCATGACCACGACGACGGGCCTCTTCCACCTGCTCCCCGAGATTGGCTACATGTGGGGCGAGAACTTCGCTCTTGCCCTCCAGGGCAGGATCGAGTTCATCCAGCAGCAGCAGGCAACGTACAAGGATCCCAATACCGGCAATATCGTGCAACTCGCAGGCAGCATCAACGGTGCTCCGAGCACCATAGCCCCCGCCGCATTCCTGCGCGCCATCTGGTACACCGATCTCTCCAGTGGCGGGAATCTCCAGTTCTCGTATTCGGGCGACGTTGGTGGAGGGTTCATTCGCTTTCCGGTCAAGCCGGTGGCCGTCGCCCACGCAGATCCAAACGGCGGCGATCCGATAGTCGACTGGAGCAAGACCATCGCCAAGACCGACACGCGGCCCATGGGCCTATTCCTGGTCGGCGCCAGCGGCGGTCTCGTCTGGCACCTCTCTCGCCACTTCGCCTTCGCATTGGAAGGACGTTTCCTGACCGGGCTGCCGAACTATGGCGCCGTGGTCGAGGGCAATTTTTCCGCGCAACTCGCGTTCGGCGGCGTGAAGGGCCCCGCGCCGGAGGAGGAAGAGGGCGTGGTCGAGGGTGAAGGCGGTGCGATCAAGGATGAGCCGCCGCCGGTCGAGGAATCGTCCTCCGAGGAGTAGCCGCTGGTCCTTCGGCGGCGCCAGGCCTTCTCCGTCCTGGGTGGACCGGTCGAGAGCTGGGGCGAAGCTGCCCTGGCCAGCCTCGCGGGCTCGCTCTTCGCCGTCGAGCCCGGGCTTTCCCGCGCGCTGACGCACGGGTTTCACAGCTACGCCGGCCGCATGCACCCCTCGACGGCCCGCACGGCCATCGCGGCCTTGTCCAAGCCCGGCCAGCGGGTGCTCGATCCCTTCTGCGGTAGCGGCACGGTCCTCGTCGAGGCCATGGCCGCGGGGCGCGAGGCCACGGGCGTGGACGCGAGTCCCCTGGCCGTGCTCATCGCAAAGGTGCGCTCGACCGTACTCGACGAGGAGGCGCGCGCGCGCCTGGTGTCCACCGCGGGCGAGATCTCGGCAGCGGCCGCCGAGCGGGCGCGCAAGCGCATCCGCCCCGAGATTCCTGCCTGGGCCGGGCGCGAGAAGGAACGATTTTCCCCCCACGTCGCGCTCGAGCTATTCGGCCTGCGCGAGCTGGTTGGCCAGACCGGCGAGGACGAAGTCGGCTACGCCCTGCGGGCGTGCTTCTCGTCGATTCTGGTGAAATTCATGCGGCAGTCAGAGGGTGAGGGAATCCAGCAGCGCATCGGCCGGGGAGTGCCCTCGCACTTCTTCGCGAGCCGCGCCCAGGAGCTGGCGAGGTCGCTGGCGGCGCTGGCGGCCAAAACCCCCGCGGGCACGCCGCCGCCGCGGATCCGCATGGGCGACGCGCGCGCGCTGGAGCATCTGCCCGACGGCGAATTCCACCTGGTGCTGTCGTCGCCGCCTTACGCGGGCACCTACGACTACGCCGAACACCACGACGTCCGCTTTCTGTGGCTCGGACTGCCACGGGCCGCATTCGACCGCGTTCAGGTGGGTGCTCGCGATGAAGGCCTGGGCTCGCCCGAGAAGCGCTGGCGGAGCGATCGCCGGCGCTGGCTCGGCGAAATGGCGCGTGTCCTGCGGCCCGGTGGCTCGGTCGTGCTCGTCGCGGGGGACGGCGTGGTGGGGGGAGAGCCCGAGGACGCGGCCGAGGCGATGGGTGTGGAAGCGCCGAAGGCGGGCCTCGTGCTGATCGCGGGCGCCTCCCAGTCCCGGCCGCCACGCGACAGCAGGCTCAGTGCGATCTTTGCCGGCCACCGGCGGCGCGAGCACATGCTCATTCTGCGCAAAGAGTAGTTACAGCGGCAGCAGCGTCGTGGGTTTGTGGCCTTCCTTGGCCTGCTGGATGAGCCGGACGAACGAGCTGCCCGCGGCGGTGCACATGGCCTGCAGCTCTTGCGCGTAGTTTTCCGGCAGCCTGCCACCGTCGCTGGCGTGGGCGTAGACCAGGATGATGATCCGATCGGCGATGGCGATGGGGATGACCATCGCCTCGGCCGGCGCCTGGCACTGCAGGTACTTCCAGATCTGCGTGTGCAGATGCAAGCCTTCGGCCGGCGGCGGTCCGCGGAAGGTGGCGGCGCGAGCCCGGGCCGCGCGAAACATGGAGGGGACGGACATGGGGAAGACGATGGTCTCGACGGCGCGCGCGTCGATACCGGGAGCGTAGCCACGCCACGCCTGCGCGTCCGCGCCGCGCAGGAGGAAGATGATCCCGCAGCCAAAGCGCGGCAGCATGAAGTCGATGAGGATGTCCGCGATCTGGTCGCGGTGCTCGGCGACGGAAAGTCGATGGACGGCGTCCTCGAGGCCGACCGCCGCGTCGAGCGGGGGCGCGAGCAGGGGAGGCGGCTCGGGCAGGACGGGCTCGGGCATGGTCGGAAGCGAGCGCGGCGCCTCGGTGGCGAGCGCCCGGATCTCGCGCGACGAGGCCGAGCGTGCCACGCTGGGCACGGGTTCCGGCCGCGCGGGCCGGGTTAGGTTGACCTCGATGCCGAAGAAACGCTTCAGGTTGCGCGCGATGGCCAGCTCGGCGGAAATCATGGGCTCGACCCGCGCGCCGAGCGCGAACGACACGTCGTCGACGATGAGCATGTCCTGCGGCATGGCCATCGCGACCACGATGCGCTTCACACCTGAATGGGCCGCGACCAGCGGGATGGCCATGTACCTGGCCGCGAGATTGGGCTTGAGCATGGCGACGACCGTCGGATCCGCCTTGTCGAAATGGCGCTGCAGGGCCGCCGGCATGCGCATCTGGCGGCCCAGGGCTTCGGAGATCTGGTCGGTGTCGAGCAGGCCACGTTCGACGATCTGCGTGCCGATCCTGCCGCCCAGCAGATCGCGACTGTCGAGAACGGCCTTGAGCTGTTCCGGGGTGAGCAGTCCGAGATGAACGAGGATTTCGCCGAGTCGCATGCTAGGAATGGCGTCGCAAGGGCGATTGTTGCAGGAGCGGGCGCAAGAAACCAGCGTACTTCGCGCCGCGCCCGGGGCAAAATGCAAGCCCGTGCCAGTCCAGGGTTGCCAGCCTCTCGTCGTGCCCCGGCGGATGAAGCTCGGTGCGCTTGCCGAGGCGTTGCTGGCGGCGTACGGCCCACAGGGCTGGTGGCCGTTGCTGGCCCACGCGGGCAGCAACCCCACCTTGACCGGCCGGCTGACGGGTTATCATCCCAACGACTTTACCTTTCCCCGCACGGATCCCCAATGTTTCGAGATCTGCTGCGGGGCGATCCTGACCCAGAACACGGCCTGGACCAATGTCGAGCGCGCGCTCTTCGCCCTCGACCGCCAGGCGTTGCTCGCCCCCGGAGCCGTCCTGGCCGCGTCGGACCGGACCCTGGAGGCGACCATCCGGTCGTCGGGCTACTTCCGCGCCAAGGCCAGGAAGTTGCGAGCCTTTTCGGAGTTCTACCGGGCTCTGGGCAGAAGGGCGCCGTCGCGCGAGGAGTTGCTCGCAGTGTGGGGCATCGGGCCCGAGACCGCGGACAGCATCCGGCTTTACGCCTACCAGCAGACGGAGATGGTCATCGACGCATACACGATGCACGTGCTCTGCCGCCACGGCTACTGCCGGCCTCCGCTCGACTACGCGCGTGCCAAGCGCTACTGCGAGAAGCACCTGCCGCGCTCGTTCGAAAGCTACCAGGAATTCCACGCCCTCATGGTCGAGCACGCCAAGCGCCTCCGCGCGGCTGGGGGCTGAAAACCACGGCGAAAATCCTATCTCAGGATCTTCGCCAAGATAGCGTCCAGCTCATCGAGGGAACCGTAATGGATTTCCAGGTGGCCGCTCTTGGGGCTGGACTGCACCAGTTTCACCCGGGCCGCGAGCGCTTGTTCGAGGCGGTGGACCAGATCGCGGGCGGCGGGCGAAACCTGCGGCGGGGCAGGGCGGCTGTCGTTGGTCCGCTCCCGTTTGACCAGCGACTCGACCTGCCGCACCGACAGGTTGCGGCTCGCCGCCTGGCGCGCGAGCCGATCGATGGCCTGATCGCTCTCGAGCCCGAGCAGGGCGCGGGCATGGCCCATGTTGAGACGGCCCTCGCGGACCATGGCGCGCACCGCAGGCGGAAGCTTGAGCAGGCGCAAGGCGTTGGCCACCGTGCTGCGATCCTTGCCCACGCGCAAGGCGAGCGACTCCTGGGTGTGGCCGTGCTCGGCGACCATGTACTGGAAGGCCTCGGCCTCCTCGATGGGGTTCAGATCCTCGCGCTGGAGGTTCTCCACGAGCGTCATCTCGAAGGCTTGTGATTCGGACGCCTCGCGCACCACGGCCGGAACCTGATGCAGGCCCGCGCGCTGGGCGGCACGCCAGCGGCGCTCCCCCGCGATCAGCTCGAAGCCGCCGCTGTGGCGGTTGCGCACGACCAGGGGCTGGATGATGCCCTGGCTGCGGATGGTTTCGGCCAGCTCGTCCAGCCGACTGTCGTCGAAGTGCTTGCGCGGCTGCCGGGCGAAAGGATGGATGCTTTCGATGTCGAGCAGGCGCAGACCGCTGTCGCCCGCCGCGTGCGGGTTCGCATCGCGTCTGTCCTCGGCGGCGTTCGGGATGAGCGCGGCCAGGCCGCGGCCCAGGGCCTGGCGCTTGCCGCCGGTGCTCACTTGCCCCCTCGACCTTCACGCGCGTGGCGGGCGATGAATTCCCGCGCCGCCTGCATGTAGCTCTTGGCGCCCTTGGAGGCCACGTCGTAGAGCAGGATGGGCTTGCCGAACGAGGGCGCCTCGGATAGGCGCACGTTGCGTGGGATGGGGGTGGCGTAGACCTTGTCGCCGAAATGGTTGCGCACTTCGTTCGCGACCTGTTCGGTCAGATTCTGGCGCGTGTCCACCATGCACAGCAGAATGCCCTCGATGTCGAGGCCCGGGTTGAGTGATCGCCCGACCAGCCCCACCGTGGCGCGCAGGTCGGACAGGCCCTCGAGAGCGTAGTATTCGCACTGCAAGGGCACCAGCACGCCGTCGGCCGCGCACAGAGCATTCAAGGTGAGCAGGCCCAGCGAGGGCGGCGTGTCGATGATGATGAAGTCGTAGTCGGGCGCGGCCAGACGCAAGGGATCGCGCAGCTTGGTTTCGCGTCCGGGCAGCGAAACCAGCTCGATCTCGGCCCCCGCCAGATCCTGGCCCGAGGGCACGAGCTTGAGGAAGGGCAACTCCGTGGCGCGCGTGACGTCGGCGATGCGCGTGCGTCCGATGAGCACGTCGTAGACGCTGCCGCCGTCGCCCCCCGTCGCCTGGCGCGCGTGGCCCAGCCCGGAAGTCGCGTTGCCTTGCGGATCCATGTCCACGAGCAAGATGCGCTTCTCGGCGACGGCCAAGGAGGCCGCTAAGTTGACGGCGGTGGTCGTCTTGCCAACGCCGCCCTTCTGGTTCGCTACCGCGATGACCCGGCCCATGAGTGTCGTCGCCCCGGCTGCGGGGTGCCCCCTCCTAACACCAACGCAGGTGATCTTTCAATAGCCGGTGTCGGTCGTGGTCGTGGTCATGGTCGTGGTCGTGGCCGTGGCCGTGTTATCAGCCGGCCGCGGCCACGTCTACGACCACGTCTACGTCTACGATCGTCGGTTCTCTGGGCGTTGTGCCTGAGATCGAGAGCAGAGAAAAGAACGCAGAAAAGTTGACGACACTTCCAGACGTTGTACTACGTATACCTACATGTAGCGTGTTTCCCTGCAACCAAGGAGAACCAAGACATGAGGCACAACGACCAAAGAATCTATCGGACCTTCGAGGAGTTCGAACGTGAAGAGCTGCGCAGGGCGGATGGATTCAGCAGTTATATGGATGACATGCTCGGCGAGATGTTCGCGGAGGAGCTCGACTTCGACTTCAAGTCGTCGCGCAAGGCCGCTGAGGACGACGACGAATAGGTCGCCGATCCAGCGAGGCTTCCCATTCTGCCTCGCTCCCGTTTCCGGTCCTGCCGTCGCTCAGCAGCGTCGAAACCCAATAGCAGCCGGGAACGGAAACGGGAGGGTGGCAGAACCTTCACCACCGATCAGGGTCAGGTATCAACCACGTAGGCGGAGCCGGGCTTTGCCCGGCTTCGCCAGAGCGCGGGCGGGCATGGCGTCCTTAGCGTGCGCCGGCAACCAGCGAAGCACGGTATTCACCGGGAGCTTTCATGGCAGCGAGACCACGCAGTGTTGAATCTTCCCCACTGGGGTCGGCGCGAGGCACGTTTCGCGACCCGTCTGTATTCCCACTTGCTCGATGATTTGAGCACCTTCGAGACGAGTACCTTTGAAATGGACGCGCCCATCGTCCGGCGAAAAGCTGACACTTGCGGCATCGAGCTCGGGTACGGGACCGGTTGCGAGCAGGTTTAGTCTCGCCGGCGGGCGGGAGCAGCCGCCCGGGCTCGTGGCGATGCTGACCTCGACGGCGCGATTCGTGGCGCTGGCGGTTTCCGGCGGGCGCAGGGCACGCCGATTGGCCGCAGTCGTCCAGCCCTCGGACAACTCCCCGCAGATCACACGATCTTTGCCCACCGGCACCGCCTTGCCGCCCTCGGGGATCTGGAGGGTTTCCGCGCGCGCGGCGAGCTGGCTCGCGGTGAACGCGACGGCAAAGGTGAAACGGACGACGGAAAGCTTCATGACGAGGAGTCGGTGACCAGGCGTGAACGCGAGCGTCCAAAAGCCTTTGGAACACTGATTGCATACTGTATATCGAAAGTCCCGAGCGTTCGACGGATCTTCGCCGAGACGTTCGGCGCGGAAGTCACATGCGAATCGCTCATCTCTGCACATTCTGGCCGCTAACGACCGGGCTCTCCCACTACGCGGATGCCTTGATTAGCGGAATGCGCGCTTCTCGACCCGACCGCCACCTCGTGCTCGCGGAAATCGGCTCGCACGCCGTGGAGACCGAAGCCTACGAATGCGTTCCCTGCTACCGGCGGGAGGACGACTATGTGGATAGCATCTCGGCGGCCGCTCGCCAAAAACAGGTCGAGTTGCTCGTCATCCAGTACGCCAACGATCTCTTCGGGGATGACAACCGTCTTCCCCGGTTGTTGTCCGCCCTCCAGGCGACGGGGATCAGGACCGTGGTCAACATGCACTCGGTGTACCCGGCGAGTTGGCGTACAGGGTACAAAACCGGCCGAACCTCGGGGGACTTCGACCGCGCCATCGGCGAGCACGCCTCGCTCATCACCGTGCACAGCGAGCGCATGCGAAACGATCTGGTTTCGCGTGGGTTGTCGGGTGAGCGCATCGTCGTCATTCCGCACGGCACGCCGACGATGCCGGTGCTCGATGCAGGGGAATGCCGGTCTCGACTGGACCTGCCCGCGAATGCCAAGATCGTGCTGTTCTTCGGGTTCATCTGGCCGGGCAAGGGTCTCGAGTTTCTCCTCAAGGTGTTTCGGGACGTGCAGCGCGAAGTGCCGGAGGCCTTCTTGCTGGTGGGCGGCCACACCCGTCGGCGCCTTTGGGGGAGCTACGTGGACTACTTGCGACTGCGCGCCTGGTCCATGGGCTTCTCCTCGCACAGTCGCTTCTGGGGCGGTTACGTCCCCGAGGAGAACGTGGCGCAGGTGTATGCCGCGGCCGACGTGGTCGCCTTGCCGTACCGGCAGGAGTACAGCTCGGCGAGCGGGGTGGTCCATCAGACCGCGGCCATGGGCAAACTGATGCTTTGCTCCCGCATCGCCAAGTTCGACGAAGTCGAAACCGGCATCGACGCCGCGTTGACCGTGGCCCCGGATGATCGCGCCGGCTGGACCCACACCATGGTGCGTCTGCTGCGCGACGAGGAATGGGCTTCGGAGATGAGGAGCAAGATCCGGTGCTTCGCCAAGGCAACGAGCTGGGCCAACGTCGGCAAAATGCACCTCGATACGTACGCCAAGCTGCTAGAAAGGAACTAGGAACTAGCCATGCTCATTCGAGGGAAAGCCCCCTTGCGCGTCAGTTTCTCGGGCGGAGGCTCGGACGTCTCCCCGTACTGTGACGAGCACGGCGGTTGCGTCCTCTCGACGACTATCGGCATGTACGCCGTCGGCTCGCTCTCCGTGCGCGACGACAAGCACGTCAGGATCTTCTCCGTCGACTACGACGAGCTGGTGCACTACGAGCTTGGCCACGAGATCAACGAGGGCGACAAGCTCTCCTTCTTGCGTTCGGTCATCAAGCGGCTCAATCCACCGCGCGGTCTCGATCTTTATCTGCACAGCGACGCGCCTCCGGGCACTGGCCTCGGCTCCTCGGGAACGATTTCGGCGCTCATCGTCGGGCTGATCAACCACGCCTTCAACCTCGCACTGACCAAGTACGACATGGCCCGTATCGCCTACGAGGTCGAGCACGACGATCTGGGGCGCGCGGTCGGGCGCCAGGACCACTACGCGGCGGTGTTCGGCGGCATGAACTTCATGGAGTTCACCAAGAACAACACGGTGGTTCTGCCCCTGCGGGTCGAGTCCTGGATTCTCGAGGAGCTGGGCTACCACCTGCAAATGTTCTACACGCGCAAGAAGCGCGACTCGAACGACATCGTGGCCTCGCAGGTAAAGTTCTACCAGGAGAAGCGCCAGGGCACGCTGGACGCGCTCGCCGAGATGAAGGAGCTGACGCGCGAGATGATGGCGTGCCTGCTGCAAGGCAAGCTGAAGCACTTCGGCGGGCACCTGCACGAGGCCTGGCTGCAAAAGCAGCGCATGAACCCGGGCACCGTGAATCCCTACTTGAGCGAGATCTACGAGG
>PNBO01000344.1 GCA_003136095.1 Myxococcales bacterium | reverse complement strand
CCATTCCTCGGCCTTGTCGACCAAATTGGCCGCGCAGGGATTGGTGAAGGCGTAGACCATCTTGTCGAGGACATCGTTCGGTTCGACCAGGCGGACGACGGAAGCGGGTTCGGAGGACCAGAAATTCTCGAAGCGGCGGAGGTGGGCGTTCTGGTAGCGGGCGAGCAGGCCGTGAAAGTGTTCGGTGAAGATGGGGAAGTTGCCTTCCGGGTCGCGGATGCCAGTGTGGTGGTGGTTCGACATCGCGGTGGCAAACGTGACCTCGACCTTGGCGCGCTGAGCGGCGAGGCCGAGGCAGTAGAGGAAGGCGTTGTTGGTTTCGTCGTCGGGGCGGAGGAAGAAGCGTCGCTCCGAGCAGCGGCGGGTTATCATCTGGTCGCAGTCAGGGAGAACTTGCCGAGGAAGGGTCATGCATGGGTTCTCGGATACGGCTGGAAAAAGTTGCGTGCAAAAGTACCCTCGGACAGGGATCGGGCTCGGACAGGGATCGGGGATCGGGGAAAGTACCCTCGGACAGGGATCGGCAGACAGGGATCGGGCAAAGTACCCTCGGACAGGGATCGCCCAGGGGGGATTGCATTCCGGACAGGGATCGCCCAGACAGGGATCGGACAGGGATCGGGGATCGGGGAAAGTACCCTCGGACAGGGATCGCCACCGCGGGCGCCGACGAGCGCGTGCCCACCTGGGGGATTGCATTCCGACGGGGATTGGCTAGGACGCGCGCTTCTCGCGATGGGCGTCTGAATGCTGGATCTGGGTCAGGATACGGCCGGACTTGAACACCGTGACGGTTCTTGTGGATTGCGAAATCGCGAACGCGACGGCTGTGGTCGAGGCCGTGATGGCCGCGGCGGCCGCGTGGCGTGTGCCGAGTCCGGCGGGGAGGTCGAGTGGCTTGCCTGGCTTCGGCTGCAATTGAACTCCCGCCGCGAGCACGACTCCGTCGCCCCGGACGATGAATGCACCATCAATGGTCGCAAACTCCTTGAGCGTCTCCTCTAGCTCCAAGGAAAGAATGTTGCGCCCGGACTCTGGATGTCCCTGCAATGGGTTGAGGACGAGCTGACGGCTCTGGGCGAGCACCTCCTCCGAGTCACCAAGGACGAAGATAGTGCCAAGCGGTCGGCCTTCACGGCCTTCGGCGGCGATGCGGGAAGTTATCCACAAAGCGCGCTCGAAAACCTCCGCGGAATAGTCGCCGCCGAGGTCCAGGTCGCCCAAAGAGGCAAACAGCTCAGGATCGGTGCCGAGATCGAGTACCATCGCGGTGTCGATCCGGTTCGAGCCGTCCGGCCCCGTTAGGCACACGACGCGGTCACCACGTCGAAGCACTCCGCGAGCAACACAAATGAGCAAGGCAAGACGTGCCTGTCCGGTGCGCGTCGTGTGGACGCCTTCGACTCGAATCCAGGTCGGCGCACCCACTTGGGCTGGCGCCGGTGCCGCACGGGCGCGCGAAAACAGGATGGTCGGGAACTTGACGGTAGAGAGTACCTCCCGCAGGCCGCTTTCCCCCTCCAGGGCGTCGGCGTAGATCACGACCGCCTTCGCGTCGATCTCCTTGGCGAGCGCATTGGCGTGTTCCAGCAGCCGAAGCGAAAGCGTTTTCACCAACAGAGCCTAGTTCAGCGCGTGAGGTGTGGCCAGGCTGAAACAGGGAATGGACACCTCCATGATTTTGCCTCCGGTGGCCACCATGGAATAGGTGCCACGCATCCAGCCCGAGGGCGTGGGCAAGACGCACCAGCTCGAATAGCCGAAGACCTGCCCTGGGGCGATGACCGGGTATTGCCCGACGACGCCGTCACCCTTGACTTCACGAACCTCGTGGCGAGCATCCGTGATCCACCAGTGCCGCGACAAGAGCTGAACTGTCCTCGATCCTAGGTTCTCTATTTCGATGCGATACGAGAACACGTACTTCTTGTCGGTGAAATGTGACAGATCCGACTCGTCTGGTCGGTAGGCGCTGACGGCCCTGATCACGACGCCCGAGTTTTTGTCCTGTGCTGCCGGGTCTTGCTGAAGGGCCATGTTTCTCCTCGTGCCCGCCAGGGCACTCAGTCACCTGCGATAGTCTACCTCATGGAATGCTGTCCAGCAGCCCAGCCAGTCAACCAGCCGGCGCGGGGGTGGTGCCGGGGGCGCGGAAGCTTGGTGCCAGAGACGTGATTCTAGTCACGCCGCGAGGGTGCCTTTTCCCTTGGGCATAGGGGTGCTGGTTGACCTAGAATCGCGAACCGGACCACCTGATATGCGACACGACGATGCGAAAAAGGCGCTGGGCTTCCTACGCGCACGGAATCAAGATTTCCAGCAGAGCTTGCGAAGGCTCTGGCCCGATCGGCTGGAAATCACGGTCTTGCTGCTCTTGACCTTCGCCATCGCCTATCAGTTGTTCGTCGATCCGGTCGTTGGCATGGCCGACAATCGCGATTTCGCTCGGCTCATGGATCCCGCTGGCATCAACTACAAGAGCCTGGTTGACTATCGGGAAACCGTCTTCCGGTTTGTCGAAACCAAGTTCGTCATCGGGGAGCCAAGCTCTCATCGCTACCTGGCGTCGGAAAGGCCAATCCTGGGTTTTGCGAAGTTTCTGAATCGCTTGCTCTCGAAAGACGGCGGATTTGATCTCCAGGTACTTGGCTTCTGCCACTTGGTCTTGTACGTAGGCGCCATCTTCATCTTCCTTCGTGCTTTTCGCTCCAGGGGCAGGTTCAGCCGCCTATTCGTGGCGGGAGCGGTGCTGCTCATGTGCGTCGATGTGAAATGGGTTGCCTATTTCAACTCTTTCTATTGCGAAAGCAGCTCGCTGGTATTTCTGTTCTCCACGGTTGGGCTTGCCCTGGTCTGCGTTGACAACGAACGGCAAGGACCGACAGCCTGGTTTCTGTGGCTTGGCTATATGGGTTCGGCTTTCCTCTTCTGGATGGCCAAGTCGCAGAATACCGCGTTCGCCCCCTGCCTTGCGTTGGGGGCTTGGTACTTCTTCCCCCAATCGAGCCGCCCCTTCCTCCGCGTGATCGGGGCTGCGGTGATTCCCGTGGGCATTGTCTGGGCATTTGCTGTCCACGCCTATGGCGTCACCATGGGCACAAACGCCCAGGTCGTCGTGGCCGAGGAGATACTCCCCAATTCGCCCACGCCCGCTGTCGATCGGCAAGAGTTGGGCCTGGAACAAGGTGGCGCAGGCCTCTATCGAATTGCGCATTTCTATGCTCGTCATCCGGTTCGATGGTTGCGGATGTCCCAGCGTCAGATGAAAGAGGCATTTGGGTACATTCCCCACGGCAACTTCACCCGGGCGTCAGGGTTCGGACCTGGTACGCAAAGCCAGGCTTTCAACTCTTGGAGCGAGCTCAAGAAGGCTTACTATCCCAAGAATCTAACCCTGCTGATTTGTCTATTGACTGCCTACTCCATACTTGCCGGCATGAAAGTGCGATGGCTGGATGAAGGGCGAGTTGCCCGAATGAGGACCCTTTTCGGACCTGTTCTTGCCCTTGGATGCGCTCTGGAATTCATGGTGACGGTAACCTTCGAGGCCAATGGGACGGCAAAACATCTGTTCATCTTCAACGTCGCCGTGGATCTTTGCCTCCTCCTAGCTGCACTCAGCCTGGCGGACGCTGCCATGCGACTATGGCGCCGCCGTTCCGAGGCTGCCTTAGCCTCGGACAGCCGCTAGCGGGGAGGCGGAGGTGGCGCGGGCGGCGGGACGGTGGGGTTTGACCGCGGCATCCCGGGCGTGGCGGGTGGTGACGGCGCTTTCTCATCGACTTGCCGAGCGGGCCGCCAACCAGGCGGTGGCATGAGCCACGGATCCTGATACCATCCCGGACCTCCGGCTGCATTCCAGCCCCCGGGAGCATCCCATCGCGGTGGCGAAGGCAAGACCAGGTAGACCACGTCGGGGTATTGCCAACACGCGAAGAAGCACACGCCATACGTGAAGAAGCCGAAGAGTCCCGCGGGCCAGCCAAACGAGCGGCTCATGGGTTGGAATGCGCTTCGTCCATCGTCGGTCTTCGCTTGCACCGTGACGCTTCCCGGGAAACCGGTCTTCTGCACCGAGGCCATTCCGCGGCCAGACGGCACGCCGTCGACGGTGATGAGGGCTTGCGGATCGCTGGCCACGATCTGGGTCGTTCCGCACCCGGCGGAAAGTGCCGCCAGAGTGCCCAACAGCAGCGTGGTCTTGTAAAACCCGAGCATGCTAGAACCCGATTCCAGCCATCAACATCGGACCGTGCGACAGGCTCTTGGTATTGCTCGCCCCCAATTGCACTTCGGATGCTGAGTAGGCGGCCTCCTGGTAGGCGTTGACGAAATAGCCGATTTCACCGCGCAACTGAACCGTCGACAACCTCCCGAACAGCACGCCGAAGGCGCCGTGAAAACGCAGCCCGTTCGCGCCGTCTCCGCCGAAGCTGCTGACCGAATAGGCCACGCCGCCGCCCGCATAGGGGACGACGTTCGTCCGGCTGAAGGGACGATAGAGGCCCAGGCCGACATCGAACGCCCGAACACTGTTGCCCGCGCTGGCGGTACTCGTGGATACGAAGTCGACGAATATCTCCGCCATGTATTCGCGCGCGTCGTACATCCAGAAGAGCCCGAGACCAGGCCCCGCGGCGATGTCGCCCCGTGGGCGGTTGAAGGGCAGGATGGCGCCCAGGCGCAGGCCGAAGGTCTTGGTCGCGGTTTCCTTGAGGTAGGGATCCGCTTCCTTCTGTGTGACCGTGTCGATCTCGGCGTTGGTTCCCGCGCGCTCGCCCTTGGCAAAGGCCTTCACCAGGCGCGAGACAACTGGGTCGAGCTCGTCCGGACCGCCCGTCGAACCCAAGGTGTCCGAGTGGACCATGGCCTTGGTCGCTACCTGATAGGCCGTGAGGCGGATGCGAAAGCTGTTTTGCAAGTGGGTGAGACGGACGAGCAAGACCAAGTCCGCGCCAGCGAGGCGCCCGGCTTCCACGGCCTGGGTTGGGTCGCTCGGGGCCGCCGCCGCGGCCGGAACATCGACCACGGAGTACTTGCCGGTGTCCGCCAGGTAGTCCTTGAACAGATCCTGCGCGATCTGTTCGTAGGCCGGATGTACGTTGCCCCCCGACACGGCAAATACGGCAACCCGTTCGGCGGCGAGCAGAGCCGGCGAGATAGAAGAGGCGGCGAGGAGGAAGAGAGCGGGGACGAGATTGAAACGCATGCCGCTAGCACCAGCAAGGCGCAGGCCAACGATTTTCACCGAAACTGAAGGCGTAACACCCGAAAAAAGCGCCCACAATCGCCCCTGATGTTCAATTTCGAACACCCGTCGCGCCGTCGAACACGACATCTCTGTCGCGACGATGTTTTTCGGCCGACGCCACCCCGGGCGCGCTCATTGGCGATGACCCATCGCAGTGCCGACTGGAACGTCTGCCATAGGGCTATGGGGTGCAAGTTGACGTTCGATCGGGTGTCGGACTCTGAGTCGGTCGCGATATTGCACTGCGCAGCACGTTCAAAGGTCCTATGCACCCAAGGGGGGCGGCGCCAAGGCTTGCTATACTGAGCTGAGGCCATCCGGGACGGTGAGCCATTCCCGAGTCCGTAGTCACTTTAGTGTAAGGACTTTGCCCATGACAAACAACGGTCGTTTCGGCCGGGCTTTCGCCCTACCTGCCAGCTCATTCTTCGTTGCCGCCCTCGGTGCGCTCGTCTTGCTTGCAGGCTGGGGATGCAGCAGTGCCTCGATCGTCCCTCAGGGTGGTCAAGGCGGCGCCGGTGGCAACCGCACGTCGTCAGGAGGCACCGGCGGCGACAATGTCACCATCACGTTGACGACATCGACTCGCCCCGCCGATGCAGGCATCGATGTCAATAGGACCTGCACGCCTGATTCCGGCAGGTGCTATGCGGTCGCCGATGCGGGCCCTTACTGTGGAGACGGGATCGTGCAGTCCGATCGCGGCGAGACCTGCGACGACGCCAACCGCATTGGCGGCGATGGCTGCTCGGGAACCTGCCAGATCGAGCCGAACTACACCTGTCCGGTTGCGGGGCAACCCTGCATCTCGACCGTCGCCTGCGGCAATGGGACCCGTGAGCCCGGCGAGTCCTGCGACGACGGCAACACCAAGAACGGCGACGGATGCGCGAGCACCTGTGGCGTCGAGCCCGGGTGGGTCTGTCCGACCGCGGGCCAGCCCTGCAATAGAGTCGTCACCTGCGGCGACGGCCGCCTGCAATCCGGCGAGCAGTGCGATCTCGGCAGCGCGAACGGAACCGGCGTGGGTTGCGACGGCAACTGCGTGCTGCAACCGGGCTGGACGTGTAAGGGGCATACGTGCCAGATGGTTCCCGTGTGTGGCGATGGCCAGGTGACGGGCGGCGAGGAATGCGACGAGGGGTCCAAATCCTCGGGCACCGGCTGCTGCGAGAACTGCAAGGTCGCGGCCAGCTACTGTAGCTGTCCGCCGAGCGGCGGCGCCTGCCAAGACAACTCGCGCTGCGGCAACGGCGTGCTGGAGAAAGACGAGCTCTGCGACGACGGCAACAGTAAGGATGGCGACGGCTGCACGGCCAAGTGTCAGACCGAGTCCGGCTGGCAGTGTCGCATGGCCGGCAAGCCATGCAATCCAATGTGCGGCGACTCGCGCATCATCGGCAGCGAGGAGTGCGACGACGGCAACTCGACCACCGGCGACGGTTGCTCGTCCATTTGTCGCATCGAGCCCGGGTGGACGTGCACCAAGACCACGCCCTCGACCTGCTCGCGCTCGGTCTGCGGCAACGGCAAGCTCGAGACCGGCGAGACCTGCGACGACGGCAACACCGTCCCCTTCGATGGCTGCTCGCCCTCCTGCCAGAAGGATCCCGCGTGCGGGACCTCGACCAGCGCGGTGGGCGAGTGCAAGACGGTGTGCGGCGACGGCATCTTCCTGCCCGGCGTCGAGGACTGCGACGACGGCAACGTGCTCGACGGCGACGGCTGCTCGCACGACTGCAAGATCGAAGCGGGCAACACCTGCCGCTCCGTGCAGAGCGATCCACCCCCGAGCCTGCAGATTCCGATCGTGGCTCGGGATTTCCAGGGCTACCAGAGCGGCACGCCCCCCACCGGGCACCCCGATTTCGGACACTACTGCTGCGACGACAGCCTGATGAAGGCGGCGGGTGTGCTCCGGTCGACGTTGGACGTCCAGCACAAGCCGGTATGGGCGGGCCCGGACCCGGTCCCGGACCCGACGCAGCTGCTCTTTACCGGCAAGTCCGCCTTCGACCAGTGGTATCGCGACGTCAGCGGCGTCAACATGACCTTCTACGAAACCCTGACCCTGCTGCAAAACGCGACCACCAAGACCACGTACGCGATGAACAGCGACACCGACACGCCCTGGTACGATCTCTGCGGCTTCTTCCCGCTCGACGATCTAACCAAGCCGATCCTCGACCAGAACACGGGACAGCCGACGACGTACACGGACAGCGGATTCCCTGGCCGCACCTGTCACGCCTATCAGGGTCTCGGCTTCGGCAACAGCTGGGCAAGCCACAACTTCTCCTTCACCACCGAGGCACGCTACTGGTTCCAGTACAATGGCAACGAGAACCTCACCTTCACAGGGGACGACGACGTGTGGGTGTTCATCAACGGCACCCTGGGTGTCGATCTGGGCGGCGTGCATAACCGCGCCATCGCGACCATCATTCTCGACGCGGCGAATGGCACGGGACAGGTCACCTATCCCAACTCGCAGAAACCGAGCGCCACCATCGATTTCAAGATGACCATCGGCAAGCTCTACGAGGCGGTCGTTTTCCAGGCCGAGCGCTGGTGCTGCGGCTCGAACTACATGCTGACCCTGGCCAACTTCATCGCGGGCCGCAGCCAGTGCGGACCCACCTGTGGCGACAGCGTCGTGACCGGGACCGAGGAGTGCGACAACGGCAAGGACAACGCCGACGATACCTACGGAGGCTGCACTACCCAGTGCAAATTTGGTCCCTTCTGTGGCGACGGCGCCACGAATGGCCCGGAGGAGTGCGACGACGGCCGCAACACCACGGTCGGCTACAACGTCAGCGGCTGCGGTCCCGGCTGCAAGCTACCGCCCCGCTGTGGCGACGGCATCGTGCAAACCGGCGAGGAATGCGACGCGGGCGCCGACAACAAGGACGCGTCGTGCGGCGGCGGCTGCAGCTCGACCTGCCAGCTCAACCCGTCCTGTGGCGATGCCCATGTGGACACGGCGTGCGGCGAGCAATGCGATGACGGCCTGAACTCGGGCGGCTACGGGTTCTGTGCCCCCTCGTGCGTGTTCGGGCCGCGCTGCGGAGATGGGATCCTGCAAGCCGATCAAGGTGAGGAGTGCGACGGCGGCGCCAAGAATTCGGACGTTGCGGGGAGCACCTGCACGACCTCCTGTCAGAAGCCGGGATTCTGCGGTGACGGCATCCTGCAGAAGGATCGCGGGGAAACCTGTGACGACGGCAAGAACGACGGCACCTGTGGCGGCTGCACCCCCGATTGCCAGCGCGGTCCCTACTGCGGCGACGGCGTGCTGCAGAAGGAATGCGGCGAAGTCTGCGACTACGGTTCGCAGAACTCACTCCCGAGCAACGTGGCCTACGGCGGATGCCTGACCAGTTGCCAACTGGGGCCCTACTGCGGCGACGGCATCGTACAAAGTCCGGACGAGGAGTGCGACCTCGGCGCCCGGAACGGCGGGTCCGATGTCGAGTGCAGCGCATCCTGCATCCGACAGATCATCGTGTACTAGCACCCCCATACGCGGCTCAATAGATTGCCAGGCCCGCCGTGAACATCGACGTGCTGGCCCAGGCTTGGTTTTCGGGCGAGGTGCGCGCGACGGTGTAGTCCACGCGTCCGGTCAGGGCCAGACGTGTGGCGAGGGCGAATTCCAGAATGGCGCCGCCACCCCAGGCCGGACCGGTTCGCGTGCCGAATTCGTCGCGTGCGACCTGCATGCCGCCGTGGCCGAATCCGCCCAGGTGCAAGCGCCACCAATGCAAGGGGAAGACCTGCGCTTCGAGGTTGGCCGAGTGGCGCTGGAACGTGTGCTCGAGCGCGCTCGTGCCTCCGCCCAGCGTCAAGGTGGCAAGCAGGCCGACGCGGTGGTGTGGGAAATAGCCGAATTGAATGTTCGAGGCGAAGCCCGCGGCCGAGTAGCACGCGCACAGCGAATCGAGCGAGCCGAGGTCGACCTTGAAGGCGAAGCCCTGACGATCCAACGGGCGACGGTGCGCGAAGCGGAAGCCGTAGGCCTCGTCGTCCATGACCACGGCTTCTTCCGCGGTGGCTACGTCGGCGGGCGTGAGCGCGGCCAAGGGCACCGTGCGCCCGCCGCCGCGCTCTTTCAGATGGAGAGGTTGTTCGGGATGGAGCTGAACGAAACCGTCGTAGCGCACGCCCTCGGTCACCGCCAAGCCTGCCGCCGCCATGACCGCCACCGCGACCACGACGATGGCAAAAATCGCCAGGTCGTCGCCGCCGCCCCCGCCGCCCCCATTGCCGAAGTTCAAATTGCCGCCGCCGCCGCCGCTGCCGCTGCCGCCGCTCGGGCGGGTGCCTCGCGGCTTTTCTCGCGGCAAGCCCTGCCGCCAAGGACTGGCGCCAGAGCCTGGTTGGCCGCGCATGGTTCCGCCGGGACCACCGCCGGGCGGCACATGGAAGTCCAGGTTCGTGACGACGTCGACGACATCCTCCGGTTGGTCGTAGACGGCGAACTCGTTCGCGTACGCCTCGTCGGGCACGGCGTCGCCGTTGTCGCCGGCCCACTCGTCGGATGAGCCGAGCTCCTGGACGACGTGCACGCGCGCCCCGCGCTGGCTTGCCGGCAACCCAGCAAGACGAGTCAGCTCGCGTTTGGCGATGACGTATTCATTGGAAACGCAGCCCCCGCAGGCCAGCGAGAGATAGATCCCGCCGACCGCGACGGCAACGAGACGCGACCGCATCGTGGCGTGAACCCGCGAGACATCAGGTCCAGTTGCAGACATTCGCCGTGTCGAGGACGGTGATCTGGAGCTGGTCGCACGAGGTGGGCGCGAACCCATCGAAGCTGCCTCCGTCGGGGGCGGGCGTGCATGCGCCACAGGCAAGGCCGGTCGGAAACTGCAGCGGCCACCAGTCCGGCGGCGGGCCCGACTCCGGCAAGTCCAGCGTCTTGGCTCGCCAGATCACGCTGTTGCGTGCGCTGATTGCAACGATGTCCGTTTCAAGGATATTGAGCGCAAGCTTTCCGTCGGGCAACGTCACACCCGGCGCCAGCACCACGACGACCGCGATGCCAATCCCGTACGAGTTGATCGCCTCGACCGGTGGGTCGCCTGGAAGGGTGATCGAGAACCGGCCCTGGGTGACGGTTCCTTCGCCGAACTTGTACGCGTAATCCGAGGACCCGGAGCTGACTTCCCAGATGATCGCCGCCGTCAGGCCTTCCGCCTGGACTGTCGGGTCCACGCTGCCGCTCACCACCCGCCCAGGAGTGGCACCTGCCTTGGTATGTTCACAACCAGCGCCGCCCACCAGGGCGAGGAGCACCAAGCTGATCATCCGAAAAGTAGCTGTCATGCGAGTGGCGCTAGTCTAGTCTCGATCCTGGAAACGATCATCCAAGATGACGGCGGCGCGATCATGAGGCGCTGGCGCGGCACCGACCAGCCGGCAGACGCGTTGTCTTAGCGTGACCGCATTGCAGAGCTTGAAGCTTTGCCAGCCGCGAGCGGAGAGCCGCCGGTGCGGGTCGCGTCAGCCTGCCCCGCGCCGGACGGTTACGGATGTGGCAGAGTTGGCCTTGACCGCCCACGCTCACCGGTACTTGCCCCACATATCGTCGACAAACGAATACTGGGGGAAGCCGCCCTGGAAGTAGCCCTTGGTCTGGCGCTGGCGCTCCCAATCCGAGCTGTAGTCGAACCCGGACTGGGCCTTGATGTCGGCCACCGCCTGCGTGTCGTCCTCGGTCATCCAGCGATCCACGTAGTCGAAGAAGGCAGGGTAGTTCCACACGCTCTCGGCTTTCAAGAGGTGGAACGCCAGGGCTTCGCCCACCCACACCAGCGACGTGCAACAGCGGCGGTAGGCCTCCCCGAGTTGTTCATTGTCGCCGAGCAAAGGCCACTGCGCCGGTGGCACTTGCTCGTAGGGTCCGTAGAGAGGATCCGTGCTGGTCGGCGTGCCGTCGGCGTGTACACCGTAGTGCCCACCGTAGATCACGGTCGCGCCCTGCCACGCGCGCGTGTAGCCGCCGGGGATCTTGTTGACGTAGACGGTCTGCATGTCCTCGCCGAACTTGTCCGGATAGGTGCTGGACACGTTTTTCATGCCGTCGTTGCCGAGCAGCATGCCGGCAAGCAGTATCGGCAGCTTGCGTCCGCTGCGGTGGCCGCCGAAGCCCGGCCAGCCGTAGCCCGCCTGCACGCAGCCGTAGAGGTCGATTCCGTATTGGACGAGATCGTTGGTCAGGTTGACCTTGTCGGCCGCAGGCTGGTCGAGCGTGAGGGTGAGCGCGGCGAAGCCGACCGCCGCAGCGACCTGCGCCCCGTAGCTGGGCATGTACTCGGCCGGCGCGTCGAAGAGGAACGCGTTGGTGTCGATCCACGGCCGCCGGAACCAGGTCTCGAACGTCGTCAGGGGAGGGGTCTGCGCTGGATTCGGTGGCGCCAACGACGGCAGCAGCGAACGGCCGAGCGTGGAGGCGCGGTAGAGGGTCTGTGCCCGATCGCAGTAGGAGGGCCGGAAGGCATCCGCGGCCGCGGGCGCGCGGAGCACGGTCAACACGGAATAGGACGCCACCGGACTGATGTTCATGTCCACCGAACGCATGACCTCGGGCACCGTGTGCGGCGTGGCCAGACTGCGCGCGGACACGAGAGTGTCCCCGGCCTGGAGGATGATGGGCGGATAAGATCGGAACGAAGCATCGAACCACCAGGACTGGTCGCTGCCGTCGTTGAGTCGCGAATCGAACCCACTCTTGCCGTTCGACGTGGGCAAGTTCACGACCGAGCCATTGAGGTAGGGGGACGCGGTGGCGGGCGCCGGATCGATGGCGCTGACCGTGGCCGGGCCGACCACGTAGTAGTCACCCGTGACGAACTGACCGGCAGCCACCGGCTGGCTGAAGGTCCAGGTGATGCCGTCCTTGGTGATCGAGGTGACGGTCGCGGGGGCGGTGCCACCCGTCTCGCCAAGCTGAGCTGTGCCGCCAGCTCCACCGGCCCCACCCGTGCCTCCCGCGTCGGCGGTTCCTCCCGTCTTGCTCGTCGATGAGCACGCCACCATCAACACGTAACCGAGCAACATCATGGACGAATCTCGGGTCATCGTGTTCCTCCTGGTCCGGCATGCTGGCCAGGCCCGCAGGCTGTGCCTGCCATCTACTCTTTGCCCATTCTCGCCGTCGGTCAAGCAGGGCACGCCCGTGCAAGACGTCATGCTCGGTTTCCTCGAGAGCGACGAGTACCGCGCCAAGCATTCGCGCGAAAGCCGTAACGACCCGTGTCGAATCGGTGTCAGTTTGGTGCGTGATGAAGTGCCCTCCGACGGGGATTGAAACTAGGGCAGAGGCTCGGGCTTCTCCTTTGCCTCGGCCCCCGCGGGCCGGCTTGCGTCGGTGCTTTCGACGTTGCTTGCCCGGGCGATGGTTTCCCGGCGAACGAACAGCCGCTGGAGCTGTCCGGCAATGAGCGTCCCCAACACGAGCGCCGCACCTAGACCTCGGGAGGTGCCGGCGCCACCAACTCGGCAAGTGCAACCCGGATTGGTGCTCGCCGTCGGGCTCGACCTCGCGCCACCGCTCGCGGCAATGCCGCCGGTGCCTGGGGTGGAGCTCGACACCATCCCGCCCGAGCCGCCACTGCTCATGGTGGTGGTGCTGCCCCCTGATGCGGTCGTGCCACCCGATCCGGCGCCACCTGACCCGACGGCGCCCCCGCTGCCCATCCCGCCGGAAGCACTGCTGCGGCCGGTCCCCACGCCACCGGCGCCCGTGCCCCCGCCGCTGGCCGAGCCGCCACTTCCCTTCGTCCCACCGGTGCTCGCGCCTCCCGAGCCGCTGGCTCCGCCGCTTCTTGCGCCAGCCGAGCCGTTGCTGCCGCCGCCCGCGCCGCCGGATCCCTTGCTCCCGCCGGTGTTGGCACCGCCCGAGCCACTGGCGCCGCCCGTATTGCTGCCGCCCGCACCGGACGTGCCTGCCCCACCCGCGCCACCGCTCCCGGTGGCGCCGGCGTCGGGCGCGACGGTCGCGGGGGGCACCAGGATCCACTGCGGGTCACTGGTCGCGTAGCCGAAGCTCGTGAGGTACGAATCGATCACGGCGGAATCGTGCGTGAGGCCTGAAACCGCTTCGCGGACTTTTCTGACCGTGAGGTAGTCAACCGCCGGAGCGAAGGTGCCCATGACGAAATAGCACGGCATCAGCTCCGGCGTGCCAAACACGTCCGCCTTGTTGCAGTAGATGGAATCGACGAAGCACAGCTGCTGTCGGACCGGGGTTCCGCCGATGATCGCGTCGCTCTTGTTCATCTTGAAGATGAGGTTGTTCAGGTCCGGGTGGTTGGGGTCGGGTTCCCAGGTGCCGTAGTGGTTCTTCATGCACAGGGTGACTTTGCCAAACATCGGGTGGCCTTTGTTGTTGGCGATGTCGATGAGGATGTCGACGGTGCCGTCGGCAATCATGCCGGCGCAACGATGAGTGGTACCATCCACGAGCGGGGCATCCTTGTAACCGCCCAGGAGATCCCCGGTCGTGCCGCTCGGCGCGCTCACCTCCCCGAGGACCTTGGTCTTGTCGGTGGTGCTGAACGAGGAGGCGAAGATGGTGTTGGCGGGCGAGTGTCCGTCGTAGACGATGAAGTTCTTGGGCTGCACGCCAAAACCCACCAGGGTGTTGCTGAGCTTCTGCAGAACGGCGAGGCGGGCCGTGTTCTTGGATTCCCCGGCGTTCACCTTGACGGCCACCACGGTGGAGGCCCAGTCCTTGCCCGAGTGGAAGATGGTCCGCCACGCCTCGTCCGGCGAGCTCTTGTTGGTCAGGGTCATCGCCATGGCATCCATGTTGGCCTGCACTTTGGCGTAGTCCACGGCGGCGTTTTGGGTCGCGAATGCCGTGCTGGTCGGCGTGCTCTTCATCATGGCCGGGTCCACGCACGCCACCACCCGCATGTTGCTGATGTCCGGGTTGAGCTCGAGCTTGCCGCTCGACGGCCAGGCGGCCCAGGCGAAGTTCGGTCTGGTCAGCACCAGCCCGGTTGCACCGACGGTCGTGAGCTTGAGAAAATCCCGTCTTTCCTTCTTCATGGATGGCTCCTTCTCGTCGAGAGTGAGAGCTTCACGAGGACCAACAACCTTCCATCCAGCCGCGGCGAATCACTTCGCGCGGTAAGTCTGCGGGGAAGAGAATACACGCCAGGGCAAAGAAGGACAGGCTTTGCGTGGCGGTCCCAAGGGGCAACCGTATGGCAATTTCGTGCTCCGCGCGGGTACGGGACGCAGTGCTTTCTCGCCGCCAGCGGAAACGGAAGTTGGGGAATGTCCCTGGCACCCAGCTTGGGCCATTGGCTCTCGCCTGGCTCCTGAACCCGTCGTTGATACCCGGGATATGGATGCCACGGTCGATGAGCGAGCTTGACGCGCCGAGGGTGAAGTCGGCGGGGGCGGGCGCGACGAAGCCGGGCGCGGCACTGATGCCGTGGCTTTCCTGCGCGGTGGCGGCGGTGATCTCGGGAATGGTGGTGAGATGGGCGTTGGCGATGAGGATAGGGCGCAATTTCAGCGCCGCTGGGAAGAGGAGATGCTGAAGCTATGGGAAATGAACGGGCCGCGATCGTGAATCGACGCTAGGGTTGTCGCGGAGGTCCCGTGATGCCAACCGAGGTGAGCCCGACAACCAAGCCGCCATCCCCACCGTCGGCCCGACGAAAAGAGGTCGGGCCTTTCAGCAATGGCGTTCTCTACCTGGTTTTCTGTCTCCTGGCGGGTACCGGGCTGGCCATGGAGTTCCGGCTCGACGATGCCAGCGCGACCTTGCTGGGCGTGGCCAAACGCGACTGGGCGCGCGTGCACGCGATCACGGCGCTCAGCGTCCTGTCGCTCGTCGCGTTCCACCTGTGGGTCAACTGGCCATGGCTGCGCTCGGTCCTGGCGCGGCTGTGCTGGCCCACCCTGGTGGTAGTGGCGGTGGGATTGGCCGTGCTGGCGACCTTCCTGCTCGCGCCCGTGCGGTAGGTAGATCTGCCGCCCGCTGGCCGGGAACTCTGGTCTTGGCCCGCGGGGCGTTGCCGCGGGGATTTGACATGCCGAAAGGACCCTTGGTCTTCGCTCAAAGTGCGGACCTTGCGGATCGAGCTATGCTCCTGCGGTGACCCCTGCCGCGATCATCCACCTCGACATGGATGCATTTTACGCCTCGGTCGAGCAACGCGATTGCCCCGAGCTGCGCGGCAAGCCCGTGATCGTTGGTGGTCATCCCAGGCGCGGCGTGGTCCTGGCCGCCTCCTACGAGGTACGCCCGTTTGGCGTGCATTCGGCGATGCCCATGGCGATTGCCCTGCGCCAGGCGCCGCAAGCCATCGTGGTGCCGCCGCGCATGCAGGCCTACGAAGCCGCCAGCGACCAGATCTTTTCCATTCTCGGCAGCGTCACACCCCTGGTCGAGCCGCTCTCGCTCGATGAGGCGTTTCTCGACGTGGGGGGCTCGGTCCGGCTCTTCGGTAGACCGGTGGACATCGCGCGCATTCTGCGTGCTCGTATCGCGGCCGAGGTGGGACTGCCCTCCTCGGCGGGCATCGCGGCGGTGAAATTCGCGGCCAAGATCGCCTCGGACCTGGCCAAGCCCAACGGCCAAAAGGAGGTGCCCGCAGCCGAGACGCGCGCGTTTCTCGCCTCGCTGCCGGTGGCGCGCCTGTGGGGCGTGGGCCGCAAGACCGAGGCTTTGCTCAATGGGCTCGGCCTGCACAAGGTGGGCGACATCGCGGCCGCGGATCCCAGTTGGCTCGATGACCACGTCCCGGCTGGCCACGATCTGTGGGAGCTCGCCCGTGGCATCGATCCGCGGCCGGTCGTTCCCGATCGCGAGGCCAAGAGCATCGGTGCCGAGGATACCTTCGAGGAGGATCTCGCCGGCAGCGAAGCCCTGTTGCCTCACCTGCATGCCCAGGCCTTGCGCGTGGGGCGCCGACTGCGCTCGGCGGGGCGCCAGGCGGCTGTGGTACAGCTCAAGCTCAAGCTGGCCGACTTCACCTTGCTGACCCGCCAAACCACGCTGATCGAGCCGACCGACGACGGGCAGACCATCTATCGCACGGTATCCTCGCTGCTCCGCCGGGAAAAGCTCGCCGGCAAGGTACGGCTCACCGGCGTGGCCGCCCACGGCCTGGCTGGTGGCGGCGCGCAGCTTTCGCTCTTGGGCGGCGACCAACGCGCGGGCCGTCTGAACCGGGCGCTGGATCGCATCGCCGACAAGTTCGGCGACGGGAAGGTGACCACCGCGGATGTGGCCGAGACGCCTCCCCGGCGGCATTAGCCAAAGATACGGACTCGATCGGGGGGAGCGACGGCAGCGGCAAAGGTTTGCTCTTCGCCGCGCTGGTGAGCAAGCTGGGGCGGCTCGCTGGCCGCTTGCGGTATTCGTTTCTCGAAGGCGAACCAGTGGCGGTTCCGAGGCCCGGCGAGACCCTGACAGAAATGGCCGATTCTCACCAAGCCAGGTGAGGGAGCTCGGCACAAACCTCCGTAGTGCGCGGGCTTTCCTAGTGGTACGCTATCTGCTCCTAGTCCGGTGGAAACGCGCATGAATTGGTGGAGAATCGCAGGCTTGGCGCAAACCTAGACAAGTTAAAGAGGAGCTCGATGTCCAAACCGGATGCTGTGAAACTGTGCGCGGTGGCGGCCGTGGTTGCGTTTGCCGGATGTGAAGGCCGCGCAACCGCCTTGCGGATCACGAACTGGGATGCATCGCCGGATGGTCCGACGACCACGACCTATTTTGTCGAGCTCAATCCGCTGCGGCAGCTCGATCTGGTCTTCATGATCGACAACTCGCCATCGATGGCGCCGAAGCAGGAGAAGCTGAGAGACAATTTTCCCAGGCTGATCGCGGCTCTCAAGAATCCCATCAATGGCAGTCTGCCCGATCTGCGGGTGGCCATCATCGACAGCGATCTCGGCACCAACGGCGCGTATTCCAGCGGAAGCTGCGGGCCGAGAACCCTTGGCACGTCGACCAGTTACTACGGGGACGTGGGCAAGTTTCAAATGATCGGCGCCCAGGCTTGTGGCGTCACCTTCAGCGATCCCCCCTGGCTCGAATACACGAATGGGCAGCCCGTCAATTTCAGTGGTGAAATCGCTACCGTCTTTGCCTGCCTGGCCGGCAACCTCGGCACGCTCGGGTGCGGGGACGAACACCAACTGCAGGCCTTCGAATACGCCCTCGTCGAGAAGGGCATCGGCAATGAGAATCAGCAGAAGATGCTGCGCGCGCCGGCCAATCTCGGCCTGGTATTCCTGAGCGACGAGGACGACTGCTCGGCGGCCCCGAACGATGGGATGTTCGGTGAAAAGACGGAGTTGCGCGGGGAAAGCGCCAGCTTGCGCTGTGTCACCCGGAGCGGCATGTGTGACGGAAAGAACCTCAGCACCTCGCCGCCCGGCTATCCGACCGACGCGGCATTCGAGGCACCCTTCACGAGCTGTCAGGCCAGGACGGATGCTTGCCCGAACGTCCTCGACGGTACGAACGGAACCGATACCTCGGTGCCCACCAAGTGCTCTCCCCTGCGGAGCATCCAGCGCATGGCGGACGAGATGAAGGCCCTCAAAACCAAGCCCGACGAGCAGATCTTCGTCGTTGGGATCTTTGGCTGGCCACTCGATGACGCCGAGATGGCGAATGCGACGTACAAGATCGCGCCCATTCCCAATCCCAACACCGCGGACACCCTGCATCCTCAGGTCTACGACGCCTGGCCGGTTTGTTACGACCCCGACCACCAGCCCACGAAAATCGATCCGGTCACCGGCTTCGACACCGAAGCAGCCGGCTGGGGTGCGACCGGTGGGCTGCGCCTTTCCGCTTTCATCGATGAATTTGGCGACAACGGCCTGAAGTTCAGCATTTGCCAGCCCGACTTCTCGGATTCGATGCGACTCGTCGGGGGAGGGCTGGCCAGAAAGATGCAGAACCTTTGCCTACCTGAGATCTTCACCCAATACACGAGCTGCATCGCCAACTACGTGATTCCGGACAGTGCCGGTAATGACGTTCTCGATCCCAACGTCATCCCCGTCTGCGATCCACAGGCGAGTATCTATCCCTGCTACAGTCTCGGATCAGACCCGACCTTGTGCCCAGGCACGGAGTTCCTCGTGCAGCTTGACCGGAGGCCCGCCGCCAACGATCCCATCAAGCCGGGAACGAAGATCGAGTTCCGCTGCCAATAAACCTGCGCTCAATTGGGCACCGGCTGCCGCGGCAGCCACCCGGCTTGCAGGGCCGCGGTGATGTCCTTGGGCAACGACGCGCCGGCGACCACGATGATGTTGTCCGAGCGGGGCGTGTGCGCAAGGATGCAGCCGGGGAATGCCTTGGCGAAGCGGGCGATCGTCGCGCACTCGCGCGTGGAATTCGTGTCGGCGATGTTCGCGACGGCAAGCCCGCCGGGCGCCAGCCCACGGGCCGCGTCGGCGAAGAAGGCGTCGGTGGCGAGAGCGTCGGGAATGCCGGAGGCGCCGTAGGCATCCAGGAAGATGAGATCCCAGGGCAACGCAATCGCAGGTTCGAGCTCGTCAGACACTTGTCGAGCTGTCGTTGCGGGAAGAGAATCGAGGCGAGGCTGCGATGGACACACCCAACCCCTTCCAACCGCCGATCGCGAACCTGAACGCGCCGGCCCCGCGCACGGGAAACGCGTCGAACGAGGTGCCGGCGTCCGTGGTCGCCATCCTCTCGGAAACGCGGCCGTGGCTCAGGCTGATGCTCGGTCTGTTTGTCACCGGGCTGGCCCTCATGGTTGTCGCCAGCGTCGGGTTGGGGTTCATGGGATGGTTTCTGCCGCATGGCAGCCGCTCGGCCATCTCGCTGGCGATGCTCGTTCCCCTGGTGCTCGTCATCCTGATCTATGGTCCACCGGCGATCTTTCTCGCACGTTGCGCCGCTGGCATCCGGCGGCTGCAGGAAGGCGGCGGCTTGCCCGACCTCGAGGACGCGCTTCGCAACCAGAAGAGCCTGTGGAAATACCTGGGCCTTCTGATTCTGGCGCTCATTGTCCTCTACGCGCTCCTCCTCCTCGGGGCCCGATCGGGTCTCTGGATCCCACGCTGAGCCAGCCGGCGAGCACCAGGTTCCGGCGGCGTGGATCCCGAGAAAACCTGGCATCACGGCTTGCCCCGCGCGGCTGGCTCGCATAGCCTCACTTCGTCCGTCCCGACTTCCCATCCCGAGGTGATCCATGAGCAAGAGCGAATTCGACAACGTCCTGGCGAAGATTCCCTATGGCGTGTCCGTGGTCACCCTGGGCCGTGGCGGGGCCAAGGTCGAGAATGGTCTGACCGTCTCGTGGATGAGCCAGGTCTCGTTCAATCCGCCCATGCTGATGGTCGCGGTGGACAAGCTGCACTACAGCGTCGATCTTCTCCGCAGCACCAAGAATTTCTGCGTGAATCTGCTCGGCGAGGGCCAGGCAACGCTCGCTGGCCGCTTTGCCAAGCAGGCGATGACCGGCGATGACAAGCTGGCGGACGTGGCCCAGCGACCAGCCGAGAGCGGGGCCGCCATCCTCACCGAGGCCGTCGCCTACTTTGACTGCGAGGTCGGAAGTATCGTGGAGGCCGGCGACCACTTCGTCGTGCTCGGGCGGATCGAGGACGCCGCGGTGCTCAACGAGCGCGCGCCGCTGACTTCCGCATCCGGTCTGCGCTACCGGCCGCGGTGAACCGCTCAAATGCTGGCGCGAGCGTGTAAGATTGCGCTAGGGATGAAGGCTCTTCCGGCCGCGAAGGATTCCGTTCGGAGAGCGCGATGAAGACAGGAACCGCGGATCTGCCTCTGCACGGTGGGCGCGTTCCGATGTGGCTCGCTGCGCGCATGGCGCGGTTGGGCCGCGTAATCGTCGAGGCTCTCGTGCTCGAGTACGGGCGGACCGAGGTGCTGCGCCGGCTCGCGGACCCGTTCTGGTTCCAGGCCTTGGGCTGCGTGATGGGCATGGACTGGCACTCGTCGGGGATCACGACGAGCGTGCTGGGCGCGCTCAAACGCGGGCTGGCTCCTGTCGAGGCAGAGCTGGGAATTCACGTCTGTGGCGGCCACGGGCGCCATTCGCGCCGCACGCCGGAAGAATTGCTCGCATTGGGTGAACGGGTTTCGCTGGACGCGCCCGCCCTGGTGCGCGCCAGCCGCCTGGTGGCCAAGGTCGACAGCGCGGCGGTGCAGGACGGCTTCGCACTCTATCTGCACGGCTTCGTGGTGACCGACGACGGTCATTGGGCGGTCGTGCAACAGGGGATGAACCCGGAAAGGCGGCAGGCCCGGCGTTACCATTGGCTGTGGGAGCGCGCGGGCTCGTTCGTCGAGGAGCCCCATACCGCCATCGAGGGGGAGCCCAGTCCGCTCGCCATCGTCAACCTGACCGATCGAGCGGCGGCCGCCGCACGGGTGGAGACGGTCGCACTGGCCGTGTCGGATCCGGGAAGCGTCGTGGCCAAAGTCGAGCGCGTGCTCACCATGCCCAGCCACCATGACGTGCACGCCGAGAATCTGGACATCCGCAGGCTGGGGGCCGCCTTGCACGTATCGGCCAAGCTCGGTCCGGCCAGTTTCCCCGAGCTCCTGCTCACGCCGCGGATAGGGCAGCGCACGCTCTTCGCGCTGGCACTGGTCGCCGAGGTTCTGCACGGGGCGCCCAGCCGATTCGCGGACCCGGCGCGTTTTGCCTTCGCGCACGGTGGGAAGGACGGCCACCCCTTCCCGGTGCCGCTTGCCATCTACGACGAAACCCTGCGCGTCCTTCGGCGCGCCGTGGATCGCGCGAAGGTGGGTCAGGCCGACAAGCTATCGGCGCTGCGCAGGTTGGACGATCAGTGCCGGATTGCCGAAGCGATCGCCGAAGGAAGAAGCCCGCCCGCGAGCGCCGCCTCCATGCTCTCCGCGGTGGTGGCCCACGAGGAGGCCGCTTCGTCGGCGCTCGACGGCCGAGCCTGCACTGGCCGCGCGCGCAGGCCACGCCAGCTTTCGCTGCACTTCTCGCCATAGTGCCGGGTGGATACCACCACGGTACCATGCGTGTTCTCTTGATGGTGCCGTCCGCGGAGGCGCCCTCCGTGTGCTTTGGGCCTCTACCCGGTTCTCACTGCTTGGCGCCTGTGCTCCGGCGATAGCGAAGAGACCGGGACTACCTTTCTCCGCTTGACAAACCTATCGATCTTTCCCATCGGCTCGACGGTGCCATCGGGATCGACGCGAATCGTCGACCCCGCCCGGATGCCGTAACCGATGCTCGAGTCGGGCGAAAGCTGCAGAAGCGCCCTGAGCTCCCCCCAGTTCTCCTTTTCGCCATGCACGTCGCACAAGATGTCGGCAATTCCGAGACACGGGAAAAGGCCGCCAAGGGAGTCGTCGTCATCTTTCCAGCGCACCCAGGCGCGGGCCAGCATGATGCTGCCCGCCGACAGTCCGAAGAGGAGCTTGCCCCCACGATACAGTTCGCTCAAGCAGGGAGCGAGGCCGCGCCGGGCGACGACATCCATTCCCTCCTCGACGTCGCCGCCGCCGATGAAGACCGCGTCCGCGGCCTCGCAGGTCCTCTCGAAGGAGCGACGCTGGAATCGCCGAACCGTGGTTGCGAGCGTCACTCCTCCGGCTCCGGACTTCGTGAAGGTGCCGCTCACCCAGCGAAAGAAACGTCGATTGTCGCTGCTCGCGGCGCCGATGTACGCAATCGAAGGAGAAGAGACTCCACAATGGTCAAACACCGTTCGCAGCAATGGATCGGCACCGGTGCGCCGGTTGCCAGGATCACCAGCAATGAGGAATATCGGTTTCGGTCCGCTCATGGACTCCCCGCAAGAAAATCATGGATATCGATTTTGAATTCGGCTCTAGCCAGTCGATATTTGACGCCCAGGACCGGCGACAGCGCCTGAACATGCTCGGGGATGATCGTCACGGAAGCGCCATAGCATCCTTGCAGCGACAGGCGCAATTCGGGCTCGATCGCCGCCGGCTCTCGGCGATCGCTCACGTAGCGTACCGAAACCGTAGCCGGGCCGGGTTGCACCAGCTCGTACGCAGCGAGGCCATCGACGCGCGCGATCGCCGAATCGGCCTCGCTCTGCGTGACAAGCCTGCCGGCACGCGAAAGCGTGGCATTCGCGACTCGTCCCTCGATCGCATCGAGCGTCAGTCCCTCGTGACGGCCGCACGGGCACGGGGCGGCTGCCAGCCTCACCAAATCCCCCATGTCAAAACGAACCAGCGCCCGCCACGGGTTGGCAAACGTGCTGACCAGGATCCGTCCGATCATGGGTCCACCGTGGCGAGGCGCGAGCGGTTGAAAGTCGACGTGACATTGTTCGACGTTTTGATGAAGTCGGCCAGCTTCGCACTGCATGAACACATAGCCGCTCTCGGTTGCGCCGTAGGAGCTGATCACCGGACAATGAAAGATACTCCGGATATGCCGCAAATGGATGAGCGACGGGTTCTCATACGTCAAGGTCACCACGGCGGGCTGATACACTTGACGGTCATGCTTGATCGCGTGGCGACAGAGCACGCTGAGATACGAAGGGTTGGCTTCGAGCACCGCCGGCTCGAACCGGCCCAGCTCCTCGATCATCCGATCACAGAAGGGCTCGCTCCATTCGGCAGGATCGGCTTTTTCGGTCAAGAAGAGATAGTGCCAGAGCGTGCGCTGCTCCATGTTCAGAGCTCCGACATCGCTTGCGAACCCCACGCACCGCGGGCTCGAAAGGATCGCCTCACGGTGATCGCCCAATCGCGCCGATGCCGTGGCCGCGTGCAACTTCCACGACGAGGCCTCGGAGGCGTCCCACCACTCCTGACACCAGACGTTGGTGACGGCGTCGGAGGTTGACCCGCTGGTCTGCACCAGTTCGACTTCATCCCTGGCAAGAGCCGCAGCCAGATCACGCCCTTCGGGGACGAAGTCGGCAGGTTGGTGTTCGCGCAGATTGGCCTTGGCGAGCACGGGCATCGCCCGGTACCGCTCGAAGATGTCGGCAGACGCTCCAGGATCGTGGTGGCGCCAGGTGCTGTAGGCCGGCGCACTCGACAGAGCCGTTTCCAATGCGGTCTTCGCAGCCGTGCGATATTCGGCTGTGTAGGTGGGCGCCAGGAGCGGTGGCGAACTCATTTCCTCAGGTAGGACAGCCGTGCGAGGCGTTTTCGTACTGACACAACCGTAGTCTACGACTCTTTTCCGGACGCGGGGGCGAAGCGAGACTCGCGCAATGCATCGGTCGCGGTGCCAAAAGCCTTGGCGGGCGACCGTTCGAGGCGGAAAATGATCGCGGCAGTCGGCAACGACCGCCGAGGAGAAGGTTATGCAAAGAATCAAATTCTTTGGTCTACCTGTGTTTGCCGCGGTCGTGGCCGCGAGCCATGGCTGTGGCAAGTCGGCCAGCGGCGCGGGCGATAGTTTGATTCCGACGGCAGGTGCGATGGCCAGCGGCGCGGTCACCAGCCAGACAGGCGGAAGCTGGACCGGCGGCACGGTTTCGAGTGGTGGCGCGACGAACTCGGGGGGCGCGCCAGGCAGTGGAGGCGTGGCGAGCACGGGTGGGGGCACCGCATCGGGCGGTTCCAAGGGTGGAGCCGACGCCGCGGCCGGTGGCTCGACGGGAATGGGCGGCTCGATCGCTTCCGGCGGTTCCAAGGGTGGAGCCGACGCCGCGGCCGGTGGCTCGACGGGAATGGGCGGCTCGATCGCTTCCGGCGGTTCCCGGAGCGCGAGCGATGCGGCCGCCGGAGGTGCGACGAGGACGGGCGGAGCAACCGGCGGTGCGACCGGAGCGACCGGTGGTTCGGCCGGCGCGCGCAGCATGGACGGTGGCACTGCCTCGGGCGCGTGGTCGATGGGCTACTACGCGAGCTGGGATCCCACTCAATACCCAATTTCGGAAATCGAATGGTCCGGGCTCACCCACATCGCGATGGCGTTCTACCTGCCCAATCA
>PNBO01000041.1 GCA_003136095.1 Myxococcales bacterium | reverse complement strand
CCCGACGACAAGCAGGAGCGCAGCAAGCTGACCCTGTGCATTTCCTGCCAGGTCGGCTGCGCCTGGGGCTGCGCCTTCTGCGCCACCGCGACCCTCGGTTTCGGCCGCAACTTGAGCGCTGGCGAGATGGTGGAGCAGCTCTACTGGGCGATGGAGAGCAACGGGCAAAAACCGACGAATATCGTCTTCATGGGCATGGGCGAGCCGCTGCACAACCTCGACCAGGTGACGCGCGCGCTGTCCATCATCGAACATCCCTGGGGGGCGGGACTATCGCCCCGGCGGTTGACGGTGTCGACGGCGGGCGTGGTCACCGGCATCGATCTCCTCGGCAAGGTGCGCCCCCTGCCCAATCTGGCCATCTCGCTCAACGCAACCACCGACGAGGTCCGCGACCGCATCATGCCGGTCAACCGGCGCTGGAACCTCGCGGCCTTGCTCGCCGCCGCCCGCCGGTTCCCGCTCGGCCACCACCGCCGCGTCACCTTCGAGTACGTGCTCTTCGCGGGCATCAACGACAGCGACGTGGACGCCGCCCGCCTGCCGCGCCTGCTCGCCAACATTCCCAGCAAGGTGAACCTGATTCCCTGGAATCCGGTCCCGGGCCTGCCCTTCGAACGACCGAGCGAGGCGCGCGTGCTCGCCTTCCAGAACCGGGTGCGCCGGGCCGACCTGCCGGTCTACATCCGGACCCCACGCGGCNNCACATCGATCTCACCACGCCCCCGGCGCGCCTGCGCCGGCGCGTGAGCGACCTGTGGTCCCTGGTGGAAAACGACATGCACCTGGTGGAGACCTGGCTGTGCGAACGGCTGGACAGCCCCATCGGGCGGATTCCCGAGGTCGGCACCCACCTGCTCGGCGCGGGCGGCAAGCGGTTGCGGCCACTGCTGGCGGTGCTGGCGGCGCGGGCCGGGGGCCATGACGTCGCCCATGGGGTGGCCGTGGGTTGCGCCGCCGAGCTGATCCATACCGCGACCCTGTTTCACGACGACGTAGTGGATGGCGGCAGCGTGCGCCGCGGCCGTCCCGCCGCGCGCATGATCTATGGCAATGGCTTGGCCGTGCTGGTCGGCGATTTCTGTCTGGCGCGCGGGTTGGAGCTGGTCGCGTCGGCGGGTTCCATCACGATGGTGCGCTCGCTGGCCACCACCGTGACCGAGATGGCCGAGGGCGAGGTGGCGCAGCTCGAGAGCGCGGGCAATCCCGACGCCACCATCGCCTCGTACTTGCAGGTCGTCGATCGCAAGACCGCGTCGCTGATGGCGTGGTGCGCGCGCGTGGGCGGCGTGCTGCCCCCCCAGCTCGACGGGCCGCTCGGCCGCTACGGCCGAGCGCTTGGCCGCGCCTTCCAGATTGTCGACGACATCCTGGACTGTACGGTGGGCGAGAGCACTACCGGCAAGTCCGGCGGTCGCGATCTACAGGAAGGGAAGCTGACCCTGCCCGTCCTCCTGGCGTGTGACGGCGAACCCGGCCTGCGCTCGCGCATTCGCGACGCTCTTGGCGAAACGGGAATCGCCGCCGAGACCGCGCACGCTCTCTTGCTGGCCGTGCGCGCCGCGGGCGGGGTGGAGCGCGCCCGCAAGCGGTCCGTCGCCTTCGCCGACGATGCCATCGCCGAGCTGGCGACGCTGCCGGCGTCGCCGTACCGGAACGCCCTGGCGGAGCTGGCTCGACTCTCGGTCGACCGGGTGGCCTGATGTCCGGGTCCGCGCCCGCCGCCGACATCCGCGGCATGTTCGATCGCATCGCCGGCCGCTATGACCTCGCCAACCGCATCCTGTCGGCGGGCGTGGACCGGTTCTGGCGGCACCAGGCCATTACCACGCTCCTCGACGGGCTGGGGGACTCGCCCACGACGCTCGACCTCGGCGCCGGCACGCTCGACGGGGCCATCGCCATCCTGCGCCGGCGACCCAGCGCGCGCGTGTGCGCCGCGGACTTCGCCCGCAACATGCTGGTCGCGGGCACCCGCAAGCCGGCGGCGGCGGCCGTGGCGGCGCAAGTCGCCGACGCGCACGCGCTGCCCTACCAGGACAGGGTATTCGACGCCGCCTTCTCGGCCTTCTGCGTGCGCAACCTGCGCGACCGGGAGCTGGCCCTGCGCGAATTGCGCCGCGTGGTGCGCCCCGGTGGTCGCGTCGTCATCCTCGAGTTCTTCCGGCCCCGCCGACCGCGGCTCTTCTGGGATGGCATCTACAACGCCCACGTGCTGCCTCTCCTCGGGCGGGCCGTGACCGGCGACGCGGCCGCCTACCGCTATCTGCCCGCGTCGATTGCCGCCTTCGTCGTCCGCGAGGAATTCGAGGCGCGGATGCGCGCGGCCGGCTTTGCCAAGGTTTCAGGCCGCGAGTTGTTCCCCGGCGGGGTCGCTGCCTTGGTGGTGGCGGAATGAAGATCCTGGTCGGCATCACCGGCGCCGCGAAGGCCGACATCTTCGGCCCGGGTCGCGAGGCCCTGGCGCTGGCGCATGCCGCGTTCGGCGAGCGCGGGTTTTTCGTTCCCGCTCGCGCGTTGCCCGCCGGCTTCGTGCGCGTGCCCTACACCTTCGGGGAATCCGAGGAAGCGCGCAGGGCTCGGCTTGCCGCGCTTTCGGTGGTGAACCATCCGCTCGTACCCACGCCGGTAGACGAGGCACAGGGGCTCGATACCATCGCGTTCTTCGCCGCCTGCCGCATCGCTTTCCCTTGCGCACACATCGTGGTGGACCTCGAGCTCCTCGGGCACAAGCTCGGCCAGCTCTGCCTGTCGTTCGGCGCCGATGCCCTCGTGGGCTCCGTCGTGGACCAGCGCGCGCTTCGCCTGGGAGAGCGCGCCGGGAGCAAGGAGCTGACGCGCGACGAGGCCGCCCGGCTTCTCCGCGCATCTGGCTTCGAGCCGTGCGAGGGTCTGCCGGAAGGAAAGGGGCCGTGAGCCTCGCCGCCATCGCGAGCAAGATACGCGAGGGCACTCCGCTGTCCCAGGCCGACGGGCTGGCGCTCTTCCAGCACCCAAATCTGGTGGAGGTCGGCACCCTGGCCAACCAGGTGCGCGAGCAGTTGCACGGTGATCGCACCTACTGGAATCGCAACCTGCACATCAACCCGACCAACGTCTGCGTCTCCGCGTGCAAGCTGTGTTCGTTCTCGCGACGGTCGGCCCACGACGCGGGCGCCTTCGTGCTCGGCATCGACGAGGCCGTGGGCAAGCTGCGCGCTCGCCTCGCCGCCGGTGACCGCGTGACCGAGGTCCACATCGTCGGTGGCTTGCACGACGGCCTGCCCTTCGCGTACTTCACCGGCCTGCTGCTGGCCCTCAAGGCGGTGGCGCCCGGCATCGCCATCAAGGCCTTCTCCGCCGTGGAGATCTTCTTCTTCCACCGCCTCTATGGCATGAGCATCGAGGAGGTCCTGCGGCGCCTGCAGAGCGCGGGCCTGGACTCGCTGCCCGGCGGCGGCGCCGAGATCCTCTCGCCGCGCGTGCGCCAGGCCATCTGCCCCAACAAATGCGCCGCCGACGAGTGGCTGGAAGTGCACCGCACGGCCCACCGCCTGGGCATGAAGTCCAATTGCACGATGCTCTTCGGCACGGTCGAGACCCTCGCCGAGCGGGCGGAGCACCTCCGGCGCCTGCGTGACCTGCAGGCCGAGACCGGCGGTTTTCTCGCCTTCATCCCCTTGCCGTTTCATCCCGAGAACAACGCCCTGGGCGACAAGCCGGCGCCCACGGCGGCCGAGAGCCTGCGCACCCTGGCGGTGGCCCGGCTGCTCCTCGACAACGTCCCGCACATCAAGGCCTACTGGGTGAGCCTCGGCCTCGCTACCGCGCAAACCGGGCTGTGGTTCGGGGCCGACGACTTCGACGGCACGGTCAGCGAGGAGAAGATCTACCACCAGGCCGGCGCGCAAACCCCGCAAGCCCTCGCGCCCGGCGAGATCGCGCGCATCATTCGCGCGGCCGGCCGCGTTCCCGTCGAACGCGACACCTTCTACGGGCTGGCCTCGCCCGTGGCGGGCGAGGCGGCGGTGTGAACGTGCGTCGCCTGCGTCTGTCCGCCGTCTCCTTCCTGAACACTCGCCCCATCACCTACGGCATCGAGCGCGGCTTGGTCGGACAGGGGCGTTTCGACATCCAGTTCGACTTGCCCTCGCGCTGCGCGGCCGCGGTGGCAAGCGGCGAGGCCGACCTGGGGCTCATGCCCCTCGCCAGCTACGCCACCGCCCGGGAAGAGCTGCGCATCGTGCCCGGCATCGCCATCGCCTCGCGCGGGCCGGTGCGCACGGTGCTGCTGCTCGGCGAGGTGCCGTGGGAGGAGATGGAAACCATCCTCCTCGACGAGGCCTCGCGCACGTCGCAGATTCTCGTGCGGCTTCTCTCGCGTGAGCGCGGCGTGCTGCCTCGCTACGAACCCGCCGAACACGACCGCATCCCCGAGCTCGTCGGCGGCCGGCGCGGCGGGCTGCTGATCGGCGACCTGTGCTTTTCGGCCAGCGAGCATTTCGACCACGTCTACGATCTCGGCGCCGAGTGGACCCTACGAGTGGGTCTGCCCTCGGTCAACGCCGCGTGGATCGGCCGGCCGGACGCGCTTGCGCCCGGTGACATCGCCCTTCTCCAGGAGAGCCTGGCCCTAGGCCTGGCCCATCGCGAGGAGATCGCCCGGACCTGGGCCGAGGAAAACCGCATCGAGGCCGAGGTGTGCGTACGCTACCTGACCCAGAACATCCACTACGAGCTCGGGGCCAGCGAGCTGTGCGGAGCCGCCGCGTTCATCGAGCGGGGCTACGCGGCCGGCCTGTTCGGCGCCAAGCCCGCCCTTCGCTTCTACGCCGGCGAGGCGCGGCCGAGGCCGCCCATGGTTCGTGCGCCGCGTTCGCTTGATGGGTTGCTATCCGAGGCCGCGGCCGGCGGCCGGCTGTCCTTCGACGAGGGCGTACGCCTGCACGAGTCGGCGTCCCTTTACGATCTCGGGCGGGCGGCCGACGCTCGCCGCACTTCGCTGCATCCCCACGGCGTGGTCACCTACATCATCGACCGCAACGTCAACTACACCGACGCGTGCACCACGGCCTGCCAGTTCTGCAACTTCCACCGCCCTCCGGGCGACAGCCGCGTCCACACCCTGACGTGCGACGAGCTCGCGGTGAAGCTGCAAGAGACCGTCGACCTGGGCGGCATCCAGGTTCTGCTCCAGGGCGGCATCAATCCCGAGCTGGGCCTGGCCTACTTCGAAGATCTCTTCCACTTCATGAAGGCGAATTTTCCGCTCGCCATCCACGGCCTTTCGCCCGAGGAGATCCGCCAGCTCGCGGAGCGCGAGAACCTGCCCATCCCGGCGGTCCTCGAACGCCTGGTCGCCGCCGGGCTCGATTCCGTTCCTGGCGGCGGGGCCGAGATCTTGGATGACGAGATCCGGCGGTGCATCTCGCCGCGCAAATGTTCGGTCGCGACCTGGCTCGAGGTCATGCGCCAGGCGCATCGGATCGGCCTGCGCACCACCGCGACCATGGTCTTCGGCTTCGGCGAGCAGGCCGCGCACCTCGTTGGGCACCTCGACAAGCTGCGCGCGCTGGAGGACGAAACCGCGGGCTTCACGGCCTTCATCTGCTGGAGCTTCCAGGCCGAGGGCACCAAGCTCCCCCTGCGTGGCGACACCTCGGCCACGCGCTACCTGCGCAACCTGGCGCTGGCACGGCTCTACCTCGACAACTTCCCCAACGTGCAAGTCTCGTGGGTGACCATGGGGCCCGCCATCGGCCAGGTCGGCTTGCGCTTCGGCGGCAACGACTTCGGCTCCGCAATGATCGAGGAAAACGTGGTCGCGCAGGCGGGCTCGGTCTTCAAGCTGTCCGCCGCCGAGATCGAAGGCTACGTGCGCGGGGCCGGCTTCATCCCACGGCGGCGCAACATGCGCTATGAGTGGCTCTAGCGATGCCGGGATCCTCCGCGCCCTCCAAGACCTCCGTGCTCTCTGTGGTTGCAACCTTTGGCCGGATGGTGAAGTTCAGCCACACGGTCTTCGCTCTACCCTTCGCCCTGGCCGCCACGGCCATCGCGGCGCGGGGCCACGGCATCACCGCCGCGCAAGTGCTGGCGATTCTCGTCGCCATGGCCGCCGCGCGCACGGCCGCCATGGGCTGGAATCGCATCGTGGACCGCCGGCTGGATGCGCGAAATCCGCGCACCGCGGACCGCGAGCTGCCCACGGGCAAGGTATCGCTTCTCGCGGCCGCGTTGCTCACCGCCGCAAGCGCCGCGGTCTTCGTCGCCGCCGCCGCCAGCCTGGGGCACCTGTGCCTCTGGCTTTCGCCCGTCGTGCTCGTCCTCGTCCTCGGCTACTCCTTCACCAAACGCTTCACCTGGCTGTGTCATCTGTTTCTTGGGTTGGCCATCGGCGTGGCGCCCGCGGGCGCCTGGATCGCGGTGCGTGGCGAGTTGGGAATTCCGCCAATCTGGCTGGTCGCTGCCGTGGCGACGTGGATCGGCGGCTTCGACATTCTCTACGCCCTGGCCGACCGCGACTTCGACCGCGAGGCCGGGATCCATTCCATCCCAGCGCGCTTCGGCGTCCCGGCCGCGCTCGCGGTGTCGGCGGCCCTGCACCTCGGCACCGTGCTCGCCTTGCTCGCCGCTGGACAGGCCGCGGGGTTGGGCGCGATCTACTACCTCGGCGTGGCCGCCGTGCTCGCGATCTTCCTCTACGAGCACAGCATCCTGCGCCCCTCGGATCTCTCGCGCCTCGACGTCGCCTTCTTCAACCTGAACGGCTACGTTTCGCTGGTCTACTTCGCCGCGACCCTCACGCAGGTGTTGGTTGGTTAAGGAACCCTCTCAGGGTTCCGTTTAGANNCTACGGAACCCTCTCAGGGTTCCGTTGAAAATTGTAGGCACAGTAGGAATCGAACCTACAACCAACGGATTAAGAGTCCGCTGCTCTACCAATTGAGCTATGCGCCCGCGCTAGATTTTGGGAAGCGAATGTATGCCTAGAGAGCTTCCATAAGTCAAGCTCGCCAGGTCCGCGCGCCCGGAGGGACTCGAACCCCCAGCCCTCGGCTTCGAAGGCCGATGCTCTATCCAGCTGAGCTACGGGCGCAAACATTTTGATTTCAAATGCTTAGGCTAGCTTTCGTTCGCGGCGAATTCCTGCGCTCTGCCCATTCTCTGCCCAAGTGGACCGCCAGAGCGCGCAAGACTTACCACGTTCCCGGTCGGACGGCTAAGATCTACTGCGACCATGTCGAACGCCTTGTCGCCGAAGAAGTCCGGGGCAAGGTGGGCGTAGTGCAGCTGCGAACGAGGACCTTCCACACTTTCCCGTACGCAACAGCGCCAACGCTGGAATCACGGGGGAATCTCCACGATGGGAAGGATGGCTTGCTGACCAAGGCAGCGGTCGCAGGACATCGCTCGGTTCGCCGCAAGACGCGCCGCCCGCGCCTGCTCCCGGGCCGCTGCCAGCTCCGCGGGCAGGTTGGTAGCAGTGCCGAAGTACATTTCGTCAGGTGTCTGGCCCGCGAAGGCCGCGTGTGGCATCTGGGTGTTGTGCTGCTCGACGTAGAAGTCGACCAGGGCGCGGAGGCGCTCGATGGAATCCAGGGAGTTGAGGTAAAGCCACTGGTGCTTGAGCGAACGCCAGAACGCCTCGACCATTGAGTTGGAGAAGGCGACGTCGAACTGTGCCAGAACGCGATCGAGGCAAGCGCTGAGCAGCGTGGCGTCCACGACGCCATTGATATTCTCGATTCCCGAGTCGGCGTAGAGCAGCGGCCGGCCGGCAGACACGAGATGCTTCCCTGCGGCGAGCAGGATGTGGCTTGTGGTGGCCGGCTCGAGCCGCGCAGCGACCGTCCAGGCCAGAATCTTCCGGGAGAAGTTGTCGATGATGGCGTGGACATACGCCCGAGTCCCATCGAGCAGTTTGATGATGGTGGTATCAATGTGCCAAGCTTCGTTTGGTTGCGTGGCGCGTACGCCGACGGTGGGCTTCGGAGGGTGAAGGCGCCGACGTGGACGTCGCCAGCCGCGCTCGCGGGTAAGCTTGGCCCAGGTGGTGACCGAGGCGAAGACCTTGCCGATCCGTTGGGCGTAGAAGGCGAGGGTACGAAGCGGCATGTGGCGGTGCTCGGGGGCGAGCACCATGCTCTTGATAGTGGCAATCTCGGCAGCGGTCAGTTGACCTGGGCTGGTGCGCGGGCAGGAGGGGCGATCGTCAAGATGGCAAGTGAGGCCGGCATGGCGCCAGGCATGGTAGCGGGCGGGTTCGAGGCGGAGCACCTTGAGGATCAGTCTGAGCGGGAGGATCGGCTCTGCGGTGGCAATCGTGCGAAGGATGTCCGCCTTGGCCTCGCCGCCGGGGAGTCGTTGGCAGGCGAGGCTGAAGCCGGAGACGCGGAGCAAGGCGAGCAGGAGTCGAACGATGACAGCGAGAACTCGGGCGCGGCGGTCGAGGTTGGCGAGGGACTCGATCAGTTGCTGCCGGTCCTGCTCAATCGGCTCGATGGTGGTGACCGGGCGCAGACCACGCCGTCGCCAGGTGGAAACGGTGGACCGTGGGATCGCGAGATGCCTGGTGAGAGCCCTCGCGCCAGTGCGGAGCACCTGCTCCCGCAGACGGTGGTCGTAGGCACGGCGAGGCTGTGGCGCGGTCGGGAAGACGGTCATCGCGGGAGCATCGCCCGCCGAGGCTCGGCCAGCGAAATCCTCAGTGATTTTGAGGGTGGCGCACTTGCGTACAGAAAACTCGGGAAGGTTTTCGCACGCAGCTGCGCGAGCGAAACCGCTCGTGGGGGAGGGTCTGCCGCAAGCGAAAGTAGCTACGACGAGGCCGCACGTGGCCCACCACGTTTCCTCCGCTCACTCCGCGATCTTGACCAACTGCTTGCCGCGGTTCTGGCCGGAGAACAGGCGGGCGAGCGCGGCAGGGGCGCTGTCGAAGCCAAGGGCCACGTCCACGCGGTCCTTGAGCTTGCCCTCCCGCAGCCAGCCCGCGAGCTCGGCCATGGCCTCGGGCGCGCGCGCGTAGTAGTCGAGCACCAGGAAGCCCTCCATGCGTCCGCGCCGGGTCAGCAGGCGCGTGTAGTTCTTGGGACCGGGCAAAGGCGTCTCGTCGTTGTAGGTGGAGATCGCGCCGCAGATGACCACCCGGCCGTGCAGGGCCAGAAACATGAGCGCACAGTCGAGCATGGTGCCGCCCACGTTGTCGAAGTAGACGTCGATGCCCTTCGAACAGTGGGTACGCAGGGCGGTGATGGGATTCTCGCGTTTGTAGTCGATGGCCGCGTTGAAGCCCAGTTCGGAGGTCAGGTAGCGGCACTTCTCCGGCCCGCCGGCGATGCCCACCACGCGGCAGCCCTTAAGCTTGGCGATCTGCCCGACCACGGAGCCAGTGGCGCCCGCGGCCCCCGAAACCACCACGGTCTCGCCGGCCTTGGCCCGGCCGACGTCGAGTAGCCCGAAATATGCGGTCAGGCCGGTCAGACCGAGCGCGCTCATCCCGGTCGGGATGGAGAAGCCATCGGGAAGGGGCAGGATGGGCCAGTCGGTGCTGGGCTTCACCACGGTGTAGTCCTGCCAGCCGAACAGCCCCTGCACGCGCTGGCCCGGGACGAAACGCGGGTCGCGAGAGGCGACCACCTCGCCGCCGGCGAAGGCGCGCATGACCTCGCCCAGGGGGACCGCGGGCATGTACGTCTCGTTCGCCATCCACCCGCGCTGGGTGGGATCGCAGGACAGATAGAGGTTGCGCACCAATATCTCGCCCTCGCCGGGCTCGGGCATCGCGGCCTCGTGGCGGCGGAAATCCTCCGCTGCGACCGGCCCCTGCGGGCGGCGGGCGAGCAACCACTGGCGGTTAATCTCCTGCGGCATCGGGATCTTCTCCGTATCCAAGGGCCTGCGTCCGTCATCCAACACGACGTTCGTTGCCCAGTCTAACCACTGAAAACCTTGCGTGCTATGCTGCGCGCGATTCCGTCCACGGGACGTCCCTGGCTTGGCATGATCTCCTCCTTCGGACCTGAGCTGTCCCCCGCGCAACGCGAGCGCCTGGACGCAGTCTTGCGATTCGCCCGCACCCGCCTGTCCCCCGGTGCGCGGCAGCGCGAGGCCGAGGCGCGCTTCGAGCGCAAGCTGTGGGACGAGTGTGCGGAATTCGGCCTGGCCGGCCTGCCGGTGCCCGAGGCCTGGGGCGGTTCCGGCCTCGACGCGGTGGACACTATGCTGGTGGTCGAGGCGCTGGGCAAGGGGTGCGAGGACGGCGGGCTGGTCTTCTCCCTGTGCGCGCACATGTTCGCCTCGGCCATACCCATCTGGCGCTCGGGCGCGGCCGAGATCCACCAGCGCTACCTGCGCGACATCGCCAGCGGCAAGCTTCTGTGCGCCAACGCCACCACCGAGCCGGAGGCGGGCTCCGACATCCACGCCATGAAGGCCACGGCCCGCCACGACGGTGATGGCTACCTGCTCGACGGCAGCAAGTGCTTCATCACCAATGCGCCCGTGGCCGACCTGTTTCTCGTCTATGCCAAGACCGATCCTGCGGCGGGTTTCATGGGCATCTCGGCTTTCCTCCTGCCGCGCGAAACCACCGGCCTGCGCGTGGTCGCCGAGCATGGCAAGACGGGCCTGCGCACCTCGCCCTGGGGCAGCGTCTACCTGCAAGACTGCCGCGTGCCCATGGCCGCGCGCGTGGGCCCCGAGGGCGCGGGTGCCGCGCTCTTCGGCGAGTCGATGATCTGGGAGCGGTGTTGTCTGTTCGCGTACTACGTGGGCGCCATGGAGCGCGCGCTCGCCGGCGCCATCGAGCACGCGCGCACCCGCCAGCAGTTCGGCAAGCGATTGGGCTCGTTCCAATCGGTACAAAACCGAATTGTCGACATGAAGCTGCGCCTGGAGACCAGCCGCTTGCTGCTCTACCGCACCGGCGAGCTGCACCGGCAGGGCAAGCGCTGCGACGACGCCGTGGCCATGTGCAAGCTGTGGATCTCCGAGGCCGCGGTGCAATCGGGCCTCGACGCCGTGCAGATCTTCGGCGGCACGGGCGTCAGCCTGGAGACCGGGGTGGACGCCCTCCTGCGCGACGCCATTCCGGCGCGCATCTTCTCGGGCACGTCGGAGATGCAGCGGACCATCATCGCGCGCCTCTTGGGGCTTTCGTGATGCCAAGCGAGCGCATCGACCGACTGGTCGCCGACTGGGCCGCGCGCACCCCCGACCAGATCGCGATCGTGGGCGGCGAGAGCACGACCTACGCCGAGCTCGACCGCCTGGCCAACCGCTTCGCCCAGGTGCTGCGCAAGGCCGGCGTCGCGCCCGGCGATCGCGTGGGCGTGCACCTGCCGCGCTCGGCGCACGCCATCGCGGCGATGCTGGGTGCGTCCCGCGCGGGCGCGGTCTACGTGCCGCTCGATCCCAGCTCGCCGCCCGCGCGCATGCAGATCATCGTCAAGGATTGCGGCCTGCGCCACGTGGTCATCTCGCCGGATCTCCTGGCCAACTGGCGCGCGGCCTCGGCCTGCGACGGTATCGAGCACTTCTTCCTCAGCACGACCGCGACCGCAGCGGAGCTGTCGGCGGTGGTGCACGACTTTGCCGAGGTCGAGGCGGCGAGCCCGGCGCCCCTGCCGCCGCCGAGCGACGACCCGGACCAGCTCGCCTACCTGCTCTACACCTCGGGCTCGACGGGAACGCCCAAGGGCGTGATGCTGTCCCATCGCAACGCCCTGGCCTTCACGGACTGGGCCGCGCGCCTCATCGCGCTCGGGCCGGCGGACCGCGTGGCCAGCGTGGCGCCTTTCCACTTCGACCTCTCGGTGTTCGACCTCTGGGCCACCCTCGCGTCCGGGGCGACCCTGGTCGTCGTCGACGAGGCCACGGTACTGTCCGGGCCGCGCATGCTGGACCGCATCCGCACCCAGGCCATCACCGTCTGGTACTCGGTGCCCTCGGCGTTGATTCTGATGCTCGACCACGGCGACCTCGCGGAGCGGGGCGCGCCTTCGCTGCGCGTGGTCTTCTTCGCCGGCGAGGTCTTTCCCATCAAGCACCTGCGCCGGGCCATGGCCGCCTTGCCAGCCGCGCGCTTCTACAATCTCTTCGGCCCCACCGAGACCAACGTCTGCCTGGCCTACCCGGTGCCCGCAGTGCCCGCGCCCGAGGCGACGGCCATCCCCATCGGCCGCCCGAGCTGTGGCGACACGGTGGCCATCCTCGGCGAGGACGGCCGGCCGGTGCCGGACGGCGAGGTGGGCGAACTCTTCGTCGACGGTCCCACGGTGATGCTCGGCTACTGGCACGGCGGCCAGCGCACGGCCGCGCGGCAGCCCTACCCCACCGGCGATTTCGTGGCCCGGCGGCCCGACGGCGAGATCATGTGCCACGGCCGGCGCGACCACATGGTCAAGATCCGCGGCTTCCGCATCGAGCTGGGCGAGGTCGAGGCCGCGCTGGCCGCCCACCCCGGCATCCGCGAAACCGCGGTCTTCGCCGGCGAGGGACGCCTCTGCGCGGCGGTGCTGCCCGCCGACCCCGACCTGTCGGTGCTGGCCATCAAACGCCACGCGGCCGCACGCTTGCCACCGTACATGATACCGTCCGAGGTGAAAATCCTCACCGAGCTACCGCGCACGCCGAGTGGCAAGATCGATCGCGTGCGGCTCGCCGCCGCCCTGGTGGGGGGTAGTCCCGAGTCACCCCGCAACGCCCTGGAGAAAACGAGGTCCTTGTGATGCAAGAACAAGTACGCACCGCCATCCACCACTACATCGTCAGCACCTGGCTGTCCGGGGACGAGCGGGGTTTCGACGACAGCACGGATCTCCTGGCGGCCGGCATCCTCGATTCCTTCAGCACCTTGTCCATCACCGCCTTCCTCGACGAGCATTTCCACGTTCAGCTCGAGCCGGCGGATCTCAACCCCGCGAATCTGCGCAACATCAACGCCATCACCAGCATCGTGCTCGCCAAACTGTCGGCCAAGGGGCAAGCCCCGGCGCCGGTCTAGCCCGCCGTTCTTCCCAGCCAACCCCAGCAAAGACGAGGAACCATGGACCAGACACTTCGCAACCTAGTGGCCAAGATCGCCGAGACCACGCCAGACTTCCCGCCGGATGCCCACCTGCGCGACGACCTCAACGTCGATTCGGTCCGCGCCCTCGAGCTCATGTTCGAGGTCGAGAAGGAATTCTCGATCCGTGTCCCCGAGCAGCGTTACGGCGAGGTGCGCACCTTCGCGGATCTGGTGAGGGTCGTCGGCTCGCTCAAAGGTAGTTGAGTCCGCCGTGAAACGCAGGGTCGTGGTCACTGGCTGCGGGGCGCTCACCGCCGCCGGAAATACGCTCGACGGGTTGTGGCAGGCGCTGCTGTCCGGCCGCACCCTGGTCGGCAAGGTGACGAATTTCGCCTGCCCCGAGCTCGACAGCCTGTCCGGGGCCGAGCTGGTCGTGCCCGAAAGCTACGACCTGCCGGCGAGCATCAACGGCGACGCCTTCCGCGCCCGCTGTTGCCACATCGCCCTCGCTGCCGCCCGCCAAGCGCTCGTGCACGCCAATCTCCCGGTGCAGCCGGAAGGCGGCTGGGGTGAGGGGGCGGGTCTCGTCCTCGGCACCACCATGGGCGAGGAGCGGCAGGTCGGCGATCTCAGCGAGCGCTGGACCAAGCAGGGCGCGGACAGTGTGGACGGCGGCTTCCTCGGCCGCGCCGACAACCACAAGCTGGCCGCCGGCATCGCGGCCGCGCTGGGCCTAGGTGGCCCGGTCTGGCTCAACGCCACCGCGTGCAGCTCGGGCAACACCGCCCTGGCCTGGGCCTTCGACTTCGTCGCCGACGGGACCGCGGACCTCATGCTGGCCGGCGGGGCCGACACCTTCACGCGCGCGCTGTTCTGCGGTTTCGCCCGCATGTCGGCCCTCTCCAAGAGCGTGTGCAAGCCCTTCGACAAGAACCGCGACGGTGTCTCCTTCGGCGAAGGCGCCGGCATCCTCGTACTGGAGGAGCTCGCGCACGCGCGACGGCGGGGGGCGCGCATCCTGGCCGAGGTCGTTGGCTACGGCCTGTCCAACGACGCCTACCACGTCACCGCGCCCGAGCCCAACGGCGCCGGCTTCGTCCGCGCCATCGAGCAAGCCCTGGCCACCACCGGAGCATCGCCTGACACCATCGGCTACGTGTGCGCGCACGGCACCGGCACCCAGTACAACGATCAGGGCGAGGTCCGCGCCTTGAAGACGGTCTTCGGCGAGCGCGCCATCACCATTCCCACCAGCTCGATCAAGTCGGCCATCGGCCACACCAACGGCGCCGCGGCCGCCATCGGCGCCATCGCCTGCGTGCTGGCCCTGCTCCACCAGACGGTGCCCCCCACCGCCAATCTGGCCGAGCCCGACCCGGAGTTCGGCATGGACTTTGTCATGAACGCGGGCCGCCCGGTCGAGCTCTCCGCGTGTCTCAACATGTCGGCGGGGTTCGGCGGCGCCAATGCTTGCCTGTTGCTCGCGAGGGCCCCATGAGCGGACAACCCACTGCGACTGCGACTGCGACTGCGACTGCGGCCGTGACCGGCGTGGGGATCCTGACCCCGCTCGGCGACAACCTCGCCTTGGTGGCCGAAGCCTTGGCCGCGGGCCGTTCGGCCGTCGCGCCCCTGGCCACGCCCGTGCCCTGCGCCGCCGCGCGCTTCGCCGACTTCGATGCCACCCGCTACGCCAACGTGCGCGGCATGCGCATCTACAATCGCACCACGCGCCTCGGGATCTGCGCCACGCGCCTGGCCCTCGCCGACGCCGGTCTCATCGATGCGGGGCTGCCGCCCGAGCAGCTCGGCGTGGTCATGGCCGGAAGCTTCGGGCACCTCGACACGCTCATCGAATACGACCGCAGCCTGGTGACCAACGGTCCCTCGCGCACCAACCCCGCGCTCATGCCGCTGGCCATCCCCAGCGCGCCCGGCGCGGTCATCGCGCTGTCGTTTTCCGCCAAGGCCTGCTCCATCACCCTGGCCGAGGGCGGCGCCAGCTCACTCGACGGTCTCGGCCTGGGAGCGCGCCTGGTGCGCGACGGCCGGGCCGCGGCGGTGGTGGTGGTCGCGGCGTTTGGGCTGTTCGACGAGTTGGTCCTTTCCCTGTCGCGCCAAGGGCAGCTCGCGCCCGCCGACGGCTTCCGCATCTTCGACGAGCGCAGCCAAGGCATGGCGCTGGGCGAGGCCGCGGTAGCCTTCGTGCTGGAAAGCCCGGCCCACGCCACCGCGCGCGGCCGGCAGCCCCTGGCCTTCGTCGCCGGACAGGCCTCCACCTTCGCCGCAGGCACCGACGGGATGGAAACGTCGCTTGCGCGTGCGTGCAGGCAAGCCCTCGCCCAGGCGGCGACCGAGCCAGCGGACCTCGGCCTGGTGGCGAGCGGTGCCAACGGCTTGCCGTCGACGGATGGAGCCGAGGCGCGCGCCCTGCTCGCGGTGCTGGGCGCGGCAGCCCAGAAGCCAGCCATCACCGCGGTCAAGTCCGCGCTGGGCGAGACCATCGACGCGAGCGGCCTCTTGGCCGCGGCCTGTGCGCTCGCCACGATGGGCGGCAGTCCGGCGCCGCCCATCGCGGGTCTGGAGCGACCTGCGCTGCCCGGCCTGCGCTACCTCACGCGGCCCGAGCCCGTCGGCGGCGGGCCGGCGCTCGTCACCGCCACGTCCCAGACCGGGGCCTGCTCGGCTCTGGTGCTCGCGAGGAATGCTCATGCCAGCTGACCCGACAGCTACTGCCAACGTCGCCATCGTCACCGGCGGCTCGCGCGGCATCGGCCGCGCCGTGGTCGAACGGCTCGCTCGGGCCGGCCTCGACGTCACCTTCACCTACCTCGCGAACGAGGCCAAGGCGAAGGAGGTCGTGCGGGGGCTCTCGGACGCGGGCTTTTCGGCGCGCGCCCGTTGCGTGGACGCCCGCGACGCGGCCGCGGGCAAAGCCATGGTCGAGTCCGTGATTGCCGAGCGCGGCCGGCTCGACGTACTGGTCAACAACGCCGCCGTGATCGCCGACAAGCTCTTGGCCGCCATGACCCTCGCGGAATGGGACAAGGTGGTGGACACCAGCCTGCACGGCCTGTTCGGCACCACCCAGCCCGCGGCCAAGCAGATGATGCGCCAGCGCCGGGGCCGCATCCTCAACCTGAGCTCGGTCTCGGGAGTGAGCGGCATGCCTGGGCAGACCAACTACGCGACGGCAAAGGCCGGCATCGTCGGTTTCACCCGCTCGCTCGCCGTCGAGCTGGCGCCGTTCGGCGTCTGCGTCAACGCCGTCGCGCCGGGCTTCGTCGACACCGAGATGCTCGCCGGTTTCTCGCCGGCGCAGCGCCAGGCCGCCATGGCCAGCGTACCCATGCGGCGCTTCGCCCAACCCGACGAGATCGCCGGGCTCGTCGCCTACCTGGCCCTCGACGCCCCGTCGTACCTGACCGGACAGACCATCGTCGTCGACGGAGGTTTCACGGCGTGAGCCTGCCCCTGACCCGCCGCCAGACGTTGATGTGGCTGGATGGGCGCCTCTATCCGGACGCGCCCCTGCACAACACGGTCGCCACCCTGGACATCGCCGGCCCCATCACGCCCGATCGCCTGGCCTCGGCTTGGGTGCAGACCGTCGCGGATCGGGATGCCCTCCGGCTCAGCATCGACGCGCAGGAGCCTGTGCAGACGCTCGCCTCGGCCCCGGTCGAGCTCCCCCGCGTCGACCTGCCAAGCCCGGAGGCGGCCTCCGCCTGGATTGCCGAACGCTGCGTGCAGCCCTTGCGCGGCGAAAGGCCGTGGGAAGCCGCTCTGCTTCGCCTGTCGCCGACCCGGCACATCTTCTATCTCTGCCAGCACCACATCATCGCCGATGGCCAGTCCATCTTCTTGATCTTCGAGAACCTAGCCGCCCGCTACCAGGGCCAGGTGCCCGCGCTTGCGCCGGGCTTCGCCGAGTACGTCGCAGCCGAAGCCGAGTTCCACCGCAGCGCCGCCGGGCAGGCCAGCCAGGCTTACTGGGCAGAAAAGCTCGCCGCACCGCCGCCCCCCGTCCGCCTCTACGGGAAGGCGCGCACCGAGCGCTCACTGGCCCAGGCCTCGGCGTGGACGGACGTCTCCGCGCAGACCACGGAGCGACTCCGCGCGCTCGCGAGCGATCCCGCGTTCCGTTCGTTGACCCCGGCGGTCTCGCGGCTGGGGATCATGGCCACCGCGCTTGCCGCATTCCTCTATCGTGCCAGCGGCCAACCGGAGCTGGTCATCGGCACTCCCGTCGCCAACCGCAGCGGCCGCTTCGCCCGCACCTGCGGCGTGTTCATGGAGCAGATCTTCCTGCGTCTCGAGGTGGAGCCCGGCGAGACCTTCACCAGCCTGGCTGACAAGGTCCGGCGCGAGCTGCTGGACGGCCTGCGCCACGGGCGCGCCTGCGTGAGCACGCGCGACCTCGGCCACACCTCGCTCAACATGCTGCCGCCCCCGCCCACGGACTTTGCCGGCATGCCGGCGAGCTTTGGCCTGTATCCGACGGTGGCTTATCCCGGCGCGCAGCTCCCGGGCGAGGCGGATCTGCGCGACACCCTCGGGCTGCGGCTGGTCGATTTCGGCCAGAACCCGTTGCGGGTCGCCTGGGATCTGCACACGGCCACCTTTGCGCCGGCCGTGGCCGAACGTTGCCGGCGGCATTTCGTGGCAGTGCTGGATGCCCTGGCCCGCGATCCCGCCGCGCTCATCGAGCAGGTCGATCTGTTGGACGAGCAAGAGCGGCAACAGGTGCTCGCGGCGGCCCGTGGCCCGGAGCCTGCTGGCTGGGCGCCCGACCTCGTCGCCAGGTTCCGCGCCCGCGCGGCGGAGCAGCCCGACGCCACTGCCGCCATCGGTCCTGAAGGATCGCTCACCTATCGCGAGCTCGACGGCCTGACCGACAGACTGGCCGCCCGGCTCGCAGAGCTGGGTGTCGGCCCGGAGGCGCGGGTTGCCGTCGCCCTGCCGCGCGGGCTGCGCGAGCTCTCAGCGCTGCTTGCCACTCTCAAGGCGGGCGGCGGCTACGTGCCGGTAGACCTCGGCCATCCCATCGAGCGAGTGGCCGTGATCCTCGAAGACGCCGCGCCGCAAGTGCTGGTGTCCGTCACCGGCTCGCCGCTCGTGTCCGCCCTGCCCGCGGGCGCCAAGCTGCTCGCCCTCGATGAGCTGCCCCTCGCGGACGACGGCGCAAAGCCGCCCGAGCCGGCGACCATGCGGCCTGTCAAGAGCCAGCTCGCGTACATCCTGTTCACCTCCGGCTCGACGGGCCGTCCCAAGGGAGTCGAGATCACGCGCGGCGCCTTCGCCAACTTCTTGCGCGCGATGGAGCAGGTGCCGGGCCTGGGAGCCACCGATCGCATCCTGGCCATCACCACCACGACCTTCGACATCGCCGGACTGGAGCTGTTCCTGCCACTGTGGGTGGGCGGCACCGTGGTCATCGCGGATCGGGAAACGGCCGCGGACGCGCGCCTGCTGCGCGGGCGCCTGCGCGAACAGGCCATCACGGTGCTGCAAGCCACGCCCGCCGCCTGGCGGCTGTTGCTCGAAGCCGGGTTCGTGTCCACGCCCGGCCTGCGCATGTTCTGCGGCGGCGAGGCCTTGAGCCCCGAGCTGGCGCAGCGCCTGCTCGCCGGCGGCGGCGAGCTGTGGAACCTCTACGGCCCCACCGAAACCACGGTCTGGTCGACGGTCGAACGCATCGAGCCGGCGTCGCTGCCCATCACCATCGGCCGGCCCATCGACCACACGCAGATCTACGTCGTCGACGGCGGCGGCAAGATCGTGCCGCCTCTCGTGGTGGGCGAGATCGCCATCGGCGGCCGCGGCCTGGCGCGCGGTTACCGCGGCCGCCCCGAGCTCACCGCCGAGCGCTTCGTGCCCGATCCCTACGCTGAGCCACCCGCTCGCCTGTACCGCACCGGCGATCTCGGCCGGCTGCTCGACGACGGCCGCTTCGAATGTCTGGGCCGGTTGGATCATCAGGTGAAGATCCGCGGCTTCCGCATCGAGCTGGGTGAGATCGAATCCGTGCTGCGCGCGGTCCCGTCGGTGCGCGAGGCGCTAGCTATCGCTTGGCCGCAAGCCGGTGCCGATCCCGTGCTGTGCGCCTACTGGACGGGCGAGGCCTCGCGCGACCTCCTCTTTCAGGCCGCCCGCGCCAAGCTGCCCGTGTACATGCTGCCGACGGCCTTCCTGCACGTCGACGCCTTTCCCCTCAACACCAACGGCAAGATCGACCGCAAGGCCCTGCCCAAGCCGGATGCTGCCGCCCTGGCCGTGGCCACCGGCACCGGCCCGCGCAACGACGCCGAGGAACGCATCGCCGCCATCTGGAGCGAGGTCTTGGGGGTCTCGCCTGTCGGCGTCGATCAGGACTTCTTCGCCTTGGGCGGCACGTCCCTCAAAGCCGTCGAGGTGCGCGCGCGCATCGAGAAGGCCTTCGCCAAGCCTCTGCCCCTCCGCGCCCTGTTCGAGAACCCGACCATCGAGAACCTGGTCGGCCACCTAGGCCAGGACACCTCCGACGAGCCCATCGTCGTACGCTTGCGGCGCGGCCTGGACGAGTTGCCGCCGCTCCACTGCCTGTTCGGCATCGAGCTTTACCAAGATCTGGCGCGCGCCTTGCCCGCCGATCGCACCGTGGTCGGCATCCACGTGCCCGTCCGCTACCGTCCCGGCCGCGAGCAGGTCCCCGGCGTAGCCGAGCTAGCGCGCCGCTATCTTCTGCCCATTCGCGAGCTCCAGCCGCACGGTCCCTATCACCTGCTCGGATTCTGCTTCGGCGGCATCGTGGCTTTCGAAGTGGCGCGCCAACTCGAGGCCAGCGGCGAGCGCGTCGCCACGGTGACCGTGCTCGATTCCCTGCTGCCGAGAGCGCATGCGGTGAACTGGCGGGGGCGACTGGCCGAGGCCACGACCAAGCTGGGCGCTTCCTCGGGCAACCTCCGCGCTATCGGTCGATCGGTTGCCGAGTACGCGAAGGCCGAGCTCGAGCCCTTCTTGGGACGCCTGGCCACGCGTCTTCACCCCACGGCCGAGATGCGCGAGGTCCGCGTCGACGGGCCGGACCTCGAGACCGAGGTGCGCAAGTACGAAAACGGCATGCAGCCGCTCAGGGGCGGCCGCCTGCTCGTCTTCCAAGGTCTGGGCGATCAATGGCCAAAGTGGGTCCGCATCGCGCCCGGTCTCGGTTGGTTGGGGCAGGCGCCCCTGGTCTCGGCCCACCGTGTGCCCTCGAGCCACCTCGCCCTGGTTCGCCCGCCGCACAGTACCACCCTCGCGCGCGTGCTCGCGCCCATGCTGCTGCGCGCCGAGCGCGGCACCGAGGATGCCTAGCCGCAATGCCGTCCGGGACCAAAACTCGATCGCACCCGTGCTGTCCAACTATTCATCGTCACGGCTCAGGCGGCCTCGCGGACGTAGAAGTTCAGCATTCCACCGAGGCGCGACGTGGATGCAGCACTACGCCGTCCAGGGCGTTTCGACCCAATAGTCTGGATGGGGCTCCCTGACGAGCATGGTCGCGCCGACATTTTCGAGCACTACCTGCGCGGCCTCAAGCTGGACCGATAAATTTGACTCTTCGGGCAATTGGGTGGACTGGGACGGCACGCCGGACGACGTGGCCAAGGAAATAACCAAGCAGGATGCCGTCATCAACTCTCTGGCGCCCGTCCTGCAGGGTGACATCAACCCGGCGGACCTGGGCATCTCCGTTCCCTCGCCGCTTCTGGCGTGCTGGCGGAAGGCGCCGTCGGGGAAGTACTTCATCGTCGTCAACCCCGTGGCCACGGTCAAATCCAACGTGACCCTCACCGTACTCCGCGAAAACCCGATGCCACGCCCGAAACCGGCAGACGAGCAGTGGTGACCTCGCCGGCCAGGGCGGTGCCGCCCTTATCGTCGATGCACACGATCTTCCCCTGCTGGGCCGTGCGCTTCGTAAGGCGCCCAAACTGGTGGGGCTGCTCAGTCGCATGGCAAATCCTGGGATCGACAGAAGTTCCGAGAAGTCCCGCCACAAGGTTTCCGTCAAGACTCGACGGGAGCCGTCGCGAGCCAAGATCGATGCCCCGCCATAGGTGGAAGCGATCACGCATTTGCGCGGTCTTTCGATCGCGCTCAGCGCGGTCGTCGCCCCACGACAGGCGCAACGACATCGAGAACTTCGGCGAAGATGCTGCCGCGCTCAGCAGGATCGCCGACCCGCGCTCTTCGAAGATTGCTTACAGATGGCCTTCTGGGCGGAGGCTACGGCGGCCAAAATCGACCGTTTCGTCAGGCCGTCCGGCACGCGCTGAAAGTCGAGGCGGAAGCCGGACAGACGAACGAGGAGAAAGGCAAGTCGGATGATAGCGAGGAGGAACCGGACTCGCCGACGGAGGGCGAGCACCTCGGCTTAAAGCTCGGCGGAGTCCATGGCGAGGACAAAGACCCACCATCCCTCGCCATCCCCTCACCCGTGTGTCCGGCTGGTTTCATCCAAACTGACCCACTACCGCCCATGGCATCAAGACCTCTGCAGTCCTGTGAGAGCACGGCAACCCCGACTGCTCGGCCCTGGCAAGATCGGAGCGTCAGTCTCAGGTTTCTGAGGACCGGGGTGGCGCTCAGCCTGGTTTGTTCGGCAATTTTCTCGACGTGGTGCCCGTCGAAGTTGGAACGGAGTTTGCTGTTCTCCGACGGAGCGAGGAGAAGACATGCGTAAGCCTGCGACGTTGTGCAAAATGATATTCCTCTTCCTGCTGGTCGGTTGCCAGAAGGAGGGGCTGACAAATCTCGCCGGCAGCGGTGGCGCCGGCGGCTCGAACACGGGCGGAGCCCTCGCCTCGGGCGGCTCGGTCGGATCCGGTGGCGCCGTCGGTGTAGGCGGAAATGTCGGGGCTGGCGGCTCGATAGCCAGCGGCGGGGTGACTGGACAAGGTGGCGGCGTCGGTGGCGCGAGCTCCCAGCAAGGCGGGACGCTTGGCTCGGGCGGCGCGGTAGGTATGGGCGGCGTGCTGGCGGCGGGCGGCGCAACGAGCACCGGCGGAGTGAAGGGCAGCGGCGGGCTTACGGGAAAGGGCGGCGTGGGCGGGACGGGTGGCGCCGCCGGCCGGGACGGCGGCCAGGGCATCCCCGACGGTGAGCAAGGGATCGATGGCGGCGAGACGTGTAGCCAGCTCGTCAACGACTACGCAAACGCTCTCGTGGCGGCGAAGCAGTGCATGCCGGGCGGGGTAAACCAGTGCCAGAAACTCGTCTCGGACATGCTCAGCTCGTGTCCTGGCTGCGACGTATACGTCAACGACAGCACGACCCTGACCAGGATTCGCACGCAATGGACCAACCAGGGCTGCGCGGTCCTCACCGCTTGCCCAGCCATCGCCTGCGTCACTCCCGGCCCTAGCACGTGCACACCGGAAACGCCTCCTCCAACCGACGGCGGGACCGCTGGCATGCCGGCGTATGGCCTCTGTATTTCGACCTTAGCCTCGGCCACGAACTAGGGGTCCGCCCTATGGGTGTTGAGCACAACGCTACCCCCTTGGCCAGGTCTATGCGATTTCTCCGCTCATGCGATCCATCCGACGCTACGCGAACAGGAAGCTGTACGACACCCAGGACAGCCACTACGTGACGCTGGCGCAGCTCACAGCGTTCATCCGCGCGGGCGATGAAATCCAGGTTGGGTAGCTTCACGCCAGTGTCGAGAGCCTCCCTACGGGCGAGACCGCCAGGGGCTATTGCGGAACACGAAGCGCGGACCATCGGGCGCGCGCAAGGCTGGCCTCCACGCGTGCTCGTCTACCGGGCGGGTTCGACCACGGTGCTGCCGTCGATGTTGACCGCCGTCTGCGCCAGTAACCTGCCGTTGATCGATGCGCCCGTTCGCAGCGTGACCGACGTCTGGGCCAGAACGACGCCTTCGCCGTGCGCGGTCGTGCCGAGTTCCACAAGGCCGGCCACCTGCCAGAAGACGTTCTTGGGCAGGGCCCCACCGGCCAGCAGGATCTTGGCGGCGCTGCTGAGGGTGAGATCCTGGGCGATCTGGAAGATCCAAACGTCTGTCGCCCCGCCGTTGAGGGCTACATCCGTCGGGATCAGGAGACCGGTACTCCACTTGTAGACTCCCGGTGCCAGGGTCATCCCGCCGATGTTTCCGCCACCGAGCTCGGTAACGCTGGCAGCGCGCCCCGCGGCATCGGTGAACGCAAGCTCCATGTCGCCGACGGCGGTGGTCAGGTTGGACGAGGTGGGCGGCGAGTAGTCGGCGGCGTAAACCATCCCGGTCACCTGCGGCGAGGTCGAAAACACATTTGTCGCATCCGCGGTCAACGAAAATCCCGTGATGAACGTGGCGGCAGCGGGGCTGATTCCAAGGTTTCCCGTGACGGCGGAGGTCGGCACGGTCGAGATCCCGCTTTTTGCGAGGATGACGAAGCCGCCGGCCGTTCCGAGATTCACGGGAAGCGTCGAGCTCCCGCCGACGAGCGTAACTCCGCTGTCCGTCGAGACCTGGGCGTCCGGCGAGACCCCGCTGCCGGAATCGCCGCAGGCGGCTAACGAGAGCAGCAGCAAGGTGGTTCCTGCCATAAGAGGATAGGACTTTGAATTCAGCATGATCGTGGCTCCCTTGCTGTGACCGCCGGGCGAGGATTCCGCAGCGCGCCCGTCGGCGGGTCGCCCTGCAGCGCAAGCGGCTCCTATTGCAGCGTCCGCGCCACCCATGCGCCGCGGGCAAATTCAGGCACTTGCGCGACACGCAGCCTCACGGGATAGGCTTGTCCCATCAGGATGACGTACCCCATCCTTCACTTCGACGGAGGGAGCCCGCGGATGCGAGTGGACGCTAGAAGAGGCTACCCGCTCGTCGGCGGAACGATGTGCATGGTGTACTGGTGGGTCTGGGGGAAGATATTCAGGACCGTTGGGCTCACGATGGAATAGCTGTCCCCAACGCCAGAGAGAGCCGCGGGATTCGCAGCCGCTGGACAGAAGCTCCGAATTTTATGAACTCATCGCATCATTCACTCGTTTCGGACCAGCCTTTCCTGGTCGCACTAAAATGTTCGTCTCGCTGGCCAGCCTCGATCCCGATCTCCTTCTGTTCATCAATGTCGACGTATCCGGCTTGAGCCAATCGAAATCTAGGCGCATAGAGCCATCCCAATGTTTGGGTGGCGGGTGCGGTGCGTCGCTAGGCCCTGAAACTGACCGATCGCGCGCATCGTCATCACGGACATCATCGATCCTCGCGCCCCAGCTGCTGCCGAAAACTTCAACGATATTAGGGGAGCCGCACTTGCGTACAGGTTTGTGCGGAATGTCTTCGCACACAGCTGGGCGGAGAATGCCTCAGCCTCGGCGAGGAGTGCGTCTTGCGGGAATGGGCCGCCCGTGTTAGACGAGCGGCCCATGCCCAGGTAGCTCAACTGGTAGAGCAACGGACTGAAAATCCGTGTGTAGACAGTTCGACTCTGTCCCTGGGCACTGGCAGACTCCCTACTTCCCACGCGGAACACTTCCGGAGAGCGTCGAAGGAGACATTCCATGGTTCGCAAGGTCATCATCCTCGTCTTGGCAATCGGTGCAGTCACCGGCGGGTATTTCTTGGGGCGCGGCAACTGGAACATCGGCAGCGGCGCCGCGGCCAAGTTTACCTGCACGACCCCAGGGGCCGCCGTGGCCGGGGATGACGTCGAGCGCAAGTGCGTGCCCTTCGAGGGCAAGGCCCGGGGCTCGAGCAAGGCACAGGTCACCATCGTGGCGTTCTCGGACTTCCAGTGCCCGTACTGCAGCCGCGTGCTGCCGACCATGGACAAGCTCGTCAAGGAGTACCCGGACAAGGTCCGGATCTTCTTCAAGCACAACCCCTTGCCCTTCCACAGCGATGCCCCGCTGGCGGCGCAGGCCGCGGTGGCCGCCGAGGCCCAAGGCAAGTTCTGGCAGATGCACGACATCCTCTTCAAGAACCAGGCGAACATCAAGCGGCCGGACCTCGAGAAATACGCCGCGGAGATCGGCCTCGACGTGGCGAAGTTCAAGCAGGACATCGACTCGCCCGCGACCAAGAAGCGGGTCGACGACGACCTCGAGCTCGGCAAGAAGCTGGGCGTGCAGGGCACCCCGAACTTCTTCATCAACGGCCGTCCCATCCGTGGCGCCGTGCCCTACGAACAGTTCAAGTCGGCGATCGACGACGAGCTCGCGCGCGGCAAGAAGCTCGTGGAGAAGGGGGTTTCCTCGGGCAAGGTGTTCGCGGCGTTGATGAAGGGCGAGGGCAAGGGACTCGGCACGCCGACGCCGCCGGCCCCGCCGCCCAGGATCCCCATTGGCCCCGAGGTGTACAAGATCGAGCCTGGGACAGCGCCGCAGATCGGCGGCAAGGAACCGAAGATCACGCTCATCGAGTTCTCGGACTTCCAGTGCCCGTACTGCGCGCGCGCCAAGGGCACCCTGGATGAGCTGAAGAAGCAGTACAAGGACGATCTGCAGATCACCTTCCACCACTATCCGCTGCCCTTCCACAACAACGCCATGCCGGCCGCCATCGCGGCCGTCGCCGCCGCCGAGCAAGGCAAGTTCTGGGAGATGCATGACAAGCTCTTCGCCAACCAGAATGCCCTCTCGCCGGCCGACTTCGACAAGTACGCCGGTGAGATTGGCCTCGACATGGCCAAGTTCAAGGCCGCGGTCGACAATCCCAAGACCAAGGCCGCGGTCGAGGCCGACACCAAGATGGGCACCAACTTCGGCGTGGGCGGCACGCCCGCGTTCTTCATCAACGGCCACGCCTTCTCTGGCGCCTATCCGCTCGAAAGTTTCAAGAACGCCATCGACGAGGAGATCAAGCGGGTCGACGCGAAGATCGCCTCCGGCACGCCGCGCGCCGGCGTCTACGCCGCAATCATCAAGGACGGGCTCGAGAAGGCCACCCCCAAGAAGGAAGAGGCGCGTCCCGGCGAGCCGCAGCCCAGTGAGGTCTACAAGGCCGAGGTCAAGGGCGCGCCGATCAAGGGCGCCAAGGACGCCCTGGTCACCATCGTGCAGTTCTCGGACTTCCAGTGCCCCTTCTGCTCGCGCGTCGAGCCCACCATCGACCAGGTCATGAAGGAGTACGCCGGCAAGGTCCGCGTCGCGTGGCGCAACCTGCCGCTGCCCTTCCACAACAACGCCAAGCCCGCCGCCATCGCCGCGATGGCCGCCAACCAGCAGGGCAAGTTCTGGCAGATGCACGACATCCTCTTCAAGAACCAGTCGGCCCTGTCCGCCGACGATCTCGCGAAGTACGCGCAGGAGATCGGACTCAACATGGGCAAGTTCAAGGCCGCCCTCGAGGACAAGAAGATCGCCGCCGACATCGAGGCCGACTCGGCCATGGGCGGCAAGATCGGCGCCCGCGGCACGCCGGCCTTCTTCATCAACGGCCATTTCTTGTCGGGGGCGCAGCCGTTCGAGCGGTTCAAGGCGACCATCGACGAAGAGCTGAAGAAGGCCGAGGAGCTGGCCAAGAANNGCGGGCGGCAAGGCCAAGGTCTACGACGCCATCATGAAGACGGCCAAGGCCGATGTGGGCGGGGGAGCCCCGCCGTCGGCGGGCGGCGAGCCCGCGCCGGGACCGGCCAAGAAGGTCGAGGTCGGCGGCGCCCCGGCGCGTGGTCCCAAGAACGCGCCCATCACGGTGGTGCTCTTCTCGGACTTCCAGTGCCCGTTCTGCGGCCGCGTCGAGCCGTCCATCACCGAGCTCGAGAAGCTCTACCCGGGCAAGGTGCGCGTGGCGTGGAAGAACTTCCCGCTCTCGTTCCACGACAAGGCCAAGGGTGCCGCCGAGGCCGCGCTCGCGGCGCACGAGCAGGGCAAGTTCTGGCAGATGCACGAGATCCTCTTCAAGAACCAGCAGGCGCTCACCCCCGCTGACCTCGAGAAGTACGCGCAGGAGATCGGACTCAACATGCCCAAGTTCAAGGCTGCCATCGAGAGCCACAAGTTCGCCGCGGCCATCGAGGCGGACATGAAGCAGGGTTCGGAGCTGGGTGTCTCGGGCACGCCGGCCGCCTTCGTCAACGGCCAGTTGGTTTCCGGCGCGCAGCCCGTCGACGCCTTCAAGAAGATCGTCGAGGCGGAGCTGAAGGGTGGCGGAAAAGCCAAGATCAAGGCCAACTAGGAGCAAGCGGAAGGCGCTGGCGGCCGTGGCCGCCGTCGGCGCGGCGATCGTCGCGATCGGGTTCCTCATGACCGGCGCCGCATCGACGGTGAAGTCCGCCGCCGACGGCGCGTGCAGCGCGCTTCGCCCCACTCCGCTCTCGTCCAGCCTGCGCGCGCTCGATGCCGATTTCACCTTGCCCGATCTCGGCGGGAACCCGGTGTCCCTGCGCAAGCTGCGCGGCCGGCCGGTGCTGGTCAGCTTCTTCGCGACCTGGTGCCCCCCCTGCGTCGAGGAAGCTCCGTCCCTGGAGGAATTGGCCCGCCGGGTTCGGGACAAGGCGACGGTGCTCATCGTCAGCGTGGACGAGGATGTGGACGCGCTCAAGAAGTTTTATGCCAAGGGCACGGCGACGACGGTGGTGCGCGACGAGAGCCGCAAGGTTCCTACCAGCTTCGGCACGTCCAAGTTCCCCGAGTCGTTCCTCATCGATGCGGGTGGGAAGGTCCGCTACGCTTTCATCAACCAGCGCGACTGGTCGGTGGCCGAGGCCGCCGCCTGTGTCGAGGGCCTCGACTAGAAGAGGATCCCATGCGCAAGGGGAAAGTAGCGTTGGCCGCCGTCGGTTGCTTCGCTGTCGCCGGGCTCGCTGTCGCGCACGCCGACTTGACCGACTGGGGCGGTGACGACTCCCGTGGCGTCGCGAGCGGCGAGGCCAGCTACTGCAAGACCGACGACTGCAAGGCCATCGCCAGGCACGACAAGAGCTACGGCCGGTGATCAGGGTCCGGGTGCCCACCCTTCCCATCGAGTCGCGTCGTCTTCACGCCACATGAGTTGATCGAGAAGCTGATTCCGCTCATCCCCCCATCCCGACCCACCCTGTTCCGACTGGTATCCCGAGGGGCAGGCGGATGGGGCTGCCCCTGCCCTTTTGCAGTCGCCCGGATTCGGGCTTGTCTTCCCCCGGGCATGGGGGTGAGTTGACATGACCGTCGATGATCGGACATGCGGGATGAACGCCGTCTCGTTGAGACTACCTAAAGAATAGGCGGGGGCGGCGGCGGCGGCGGTGGCGGAGGTGGCGGTGGCGGTGGCGGTGG